>JBAUZZ010000287.1:0-19253 GCA_049585495.1 Chthoniobacterales bacterium
AATTTTTTTGCCGTCCGTAAAAATACCTGACATCATCTCTTTGTTCAGTAACCCCCATAAGAAAATCCCATGAAAAAGATGAACCGTTCCTCCCGCACCGCACAAGAAGGTGTGGGACTCTCCCGGCGCGAAGCGTTGCGCCGCGCCGCTGGCGCTGGTGCGCTGCTATCGCTCTCTTCCCTCGGACTCGGAATACCGACCAGTGCAGAAGCTGCCGAAGGCGAGGCGTTTGGCAAGTTTCCGAAGCATCCGCAGTGGAAATTCACTTTCGTGAATCACGTCACGACAAACCCTTTTTTTGTCCCGACAAGGTATGGCGCTGAAGATGCTTGTGCTCTGCTGGGCTGTACCTACCAGTGGACAGGGTCAGAGAAATCCATCGCCACCGACATGGTCAATGCTCTGAACACGGCGGTCTCCGCGGGTGTTGACGGCATCGCTGTCTCCCTGGTTGATCTGGCTGCCTTCAACGATCCGGTCGAAAAGGCCCTCCAGGCTGGGATCCCCGTGGTGTCTTACAACGCGGATGCCAAGGGCAACAAACGCCTCTGCTATGTCGGACAGGACCTTTTCCTCTCAGGCAAGGGATTGGGTCAGCGCATTGTTGAGTTAGTCCCGGAGGGCGAAGTGGTCGGCTTTATTGCCACACCCGGGCAACTCAACATCCAGCCGCGCCTGGACGGCGCCAAAGAGGCCATCAAGGAGTCTGGCAAGAATATCACATTAAATGAAGTAGCCAGCGGCGCCGCCCTGAACGACGAGGTCTCCGCCGTAGAAGCCTATTTCGCGGGTCATCCCAACGTCAAGGGCATGTTTGCGGTGGACGCAGGCAGCACAGCAGCGGTGGCGAAGACAATGGCTGGGCACCAATTGCAGTCGAAGGGTGTTCACGCTGGGGGCTTTGATCTGCTGCCGACTACGATGGAAGCAGTCTCCAAGGGCGACCTGGATTTCACGATCGATCAACAGCCTTACCTCCAGGGGTTCTATACTGTCATGGTGCTCTTCCTCTACAAGATTTCCGGCGGGTTGACCGGCCCCTCCGACATCGATACCGGCCTGAGCTTTCTGACCAAGGCCAACGTCAACCCGTTCCTTCACGCTCAAAGCCGCTTCCAGGGTAACTCCAGCGAAGAAAAGGTGCTCAAGCGGTCCGGTCCTATTTAATGGTTGAGGAACGCCATGGCGACGGACGCAACGGATTCTTTGCCGCAACGACAGGATCCATCCCGGCGCTCAGAGCGCCGGGGCCTGGCACGCCGCATTTGGCGATCCTTGCTGCACTCGCGGGAGGCGAGCATCGCTATTGCCGGCCTCGTGCTTGTCATCTACTTCCAGAGTACCGCGCCGGCATTCCTATCCTCGGGCAACGTGGCTAACCTCGCCGGTTACGCGGCGACGACCGCGATCATCGCCGCGGGCGAGGTGATGGTGTTGATATCCGGCGAAGTGGATTTGTCCGTCGGTCAAGTCTACGCCTTGTCTCCCTTCGTGATGTATTACGCACAACAGGCGGGCATCCCCTTTGTTCCGGCGATTGTGGTTGGGCTCATCCCAGCGATTTTCATCGGCATGGTCAACGGGCTCATCAGCGTGGTGCTTGAGATACCTTCCTTTATTACGACTCTCGGGACCTTGTTCATCATCAATGGCGTGACGCTGACCATTTCGGGCGGTTTCCCGGTGCAGCCGCAACCGGGACCGATCATCGCCACCATTTTCGGTGGCAACGCGCTCTCTCAGATCCTGTGGGCGCTCGGCGTCACGCTCTTTTTCCAGTTCGTGCTTGTTAAGACCCGCTGGGGGTGTCACACGATCGCCACCGGCGGTAACCTCATTGGCGCTGCGGAAGTGGGGGTGAGGATTCGTCGCATAAAGATCGGAAATTTTATTATTTGTAGTGTCCTGGGTGGTCTGGCAGGCGTGTTAGACTGTTTCCGCATTGGCTCAATCGATCCGCTCGCGGGCGGCACCGAGATTATGTTTATGGCTATTGCCTCTGCGGTGATTGGCGGAACGCTCCTTACTGGAGGGTCAGGCACGATCATTGGGGCATTCCTCGGGGCTGTTGTGCTTGGGGTCTTGAAAGATGGGTTTACTCTGTCCGGCGTCAGCGCGTACACTTTTGACATGATCCTGGGAGGGGCCATCCTCATTACCATGCTCATCAACGTACGCCTAAGCCGTCTACGCGCGGCGGGAGGAGGGGGATGAGCGAGGAAGTCCTGCGGACGGAACACGTCTCGAAATCTTTCGGCCAGGTGACCGCACTCAGGGATGCCTCAATTCGTCTGGCTAAAGGCGAAGTTCTGGGGCTGCTGGGCGATAACGGCGCTGGTAAATCTACTCTGCTGAAGATTCTCACTGGGTTTCATCAACCAAGCAGCGGAACGATTTTCTTCGAAGGCAGAGAGACCCAGCTTAAATCCGTCAGCCACGCGCGGGCACTGGGTATTGAGCCAGTTTATCAAGATCTGGCCCTTATTAACGAGCTAAACGTCTATCGAAACATGTTCCTGCAACGGGAAATCATGTATGGCGGACCGCTCCGCATCCTCAACGACGGCGCGATGCGCGAGCAGGCGAAGGAGCAACTGAAGCGGATGCGAGTCAACATTCCTTCGGTGGACGTCGAGATCTCAAAACTCTCGGGCGGTCAGCGGCAGGCGATCGCCGTGGCACGGTCCGTTTATTCCAACGCCAAGGTGCTACTGCTGGATGAGCCCCTGGCGGCAATGGGCGTAAAAGAGAGCGCGATGATCCTGGACGTTGTTCGACACCTCAAGGAGAAGGGTGACGTCTCGATCATCATCGTGGCCCACAACTACGCCCAAATTTTCGATTTTTGCGACCGAATCAACCTCTTGCAGAATGGTGAGATTACCTTCGATCAGCGAACCCAGGATACCTCGGTCGAGGAACTGACCAGCCTCGTCGTGAACGAGTATCGTGCCGCCCGCGAGAGCATTCGTCGCTGAGCTAGCCGCCACCGCGCAAGGAATGACGGTAGGGCGAAGCCGCCGCGGCGGATGAGCCTAAACCGCAAATGTTGCCGACCCCCTTGAGGCTCATTTGTCTCCGCCAAAGGCGGAACGAATTCGCCCTACCGCCTTTCAGCGGCACAAATCCTCGCGCCCCTGCGAGCCCGATGTATTAAGGGGCGAAGTCGGGAAGGTGCGTCTATTGTGCTTGAGGTCGCGTGCCTCTGTAAGATTTGTGAGGATGCAGATTAAGGAAACGTGCAGGTCTGTCTAAAAGCCTCTTTGAAAATAAACGAATCGACAACAAACTGTTTCAAACTCTTGTCTCGAGAGCTGCCGTGAAAATTGTACCACTGTTCTCTGATTCTGGCGGTCCGCTAGCCTCCAAAAGGAATTTGTGCCTGGTTCTGTTGGCTCTCGTTCTAGTCCCGATCAATGTGTTCGCCTGGACCAATGGCGAACTGTTGATCTGGATGGATAACGAACGGGGCAAAGGGCTTGCCCCGATCGCGCAAAAATTCCAGGACGATCTCGGAATCAGGATCACAATCGATACGCCGCAAAATATTACCGACAGCTTTCCCCTGGCAGCGCAAGCCGCGAAGGGCCCCGACATTGTGGTTTGGGCGCACGACAAAGTCGGGGAATGGGCGGACGCAGGGCTGATCCACCCGATCGAGGTTTCGGGTGAGTTTTCACGAAAATTCTTTCCAAAGGCCTGGCAAGCAGTGCTCCACCGGGAATGGATTTGGGGATACCCGATCGGACTCGAGACCGTCACTTTAATTTACAACAGGAATCTTTTGGCCGGCCCTCCGCCGGTGGATGTGTCCGAGTTGATACCGATCAGCCAAGAGATCAAAACGCGAAATCCCGGAGTGATCCCCATACTCTGGGACTACAAGAGCGCATTTTATTCGTGGGGAATTCTCGCAAGCGCAGGCGCTTACGTCTTTGGAGAAACTGGCACGGACTACGACTTACGGAACATCGGCATCGCAAACCACGGAGCCATCGAGGCGCTCTCCGCAATCATCGACTTGATCAAGGCCGGTGTGTTGCCAAAGGGCACCTCGTATAGCGAGACAGAAGAGCTGATGGGCCAAGGGAAGCTTGCGATGACAATTTCCGGGCCGTGGGCCTGGTCGAACTTGATGAAGCGAGGGATCGATTTCGGATTAGCTCCGATCCCGGGTCTAAACGGGAACGTGGGGCGGCCTTTCGTTGGTGTAACGGTGGCCTACCTCAACCGCTCGAGCCCAAACCAGGATTTGGCCAAGGAATTCCTGGAGCATTTCTTCCTTACCCAAGATGGACTCGCCGCTATGGACCATGCCAGGCCAATCGGTGTTCCAGCGCTGATTTCACTCTATCAGATGATGGCGCAGGATAACCCTCTGGTGCGACAGCTTAAAGCCGGCGTCGATCAGGGCCAAATAATGCCAAATATCCCCCAGATGGGCCGCTTCTTCAGCGCTGTGGGAACAGCACTTCAAATTGCAGCAGAAGGTCGGGCCTCTCCCGAAGCAGCGCTCCAGGAGGCCGTGACGAATCTGCGCTCCAGACAATGATCGCATCGCAGATTTTCTCGCAATTCTCCTCCGAAGGTTTTCGAGATCAGGCAGCTCCAAAACTACTGTTCCAGGCCGCCAAAGCAGAGGTACTTAATCTCCACGAATTCGTCGAGGCCATAGTGTGAACCCTCGCGACCGAGTCCAGACTGTTTCACGCCGCCAAACGGCGCGACCTCATTCGAGATCAGCCCGGTGTTAATACCCACCATGCCGTACTCCAGCGCTTCCGCCACTCTCCAGATGCGGCCGACGTCGCGGCTGTAGAAGTAACTCGCCAAACCGAACTCGGTATTGTTCGCCATCTCAACCACCTCGTCGTCGGAGCGAAATCGGAAAAGCGGCGCCACGGGACCGAAGGTCTCCTCTCGCGCGACCGTCATCTTCGGGGTCACGTCGGCCAGCACAGTCGGTTCAAAGAACGTCTGACCCAGCTTATGCCTTTTACCTCCAAGCAAAACCCGAGCACCCTTCGAACGAGCATCCTCAATATGTTGCTCCACTTTTTCTACCGCAGCGCGATCGATTAGCGGGCCTTGTTGAACCCCGGGCTCGAAACCATCGCCGACCTTTAGTTTAGCGACGGCGGCAACAAGCTTTTCGGCAAAGACATCATAAACCTTGTCCTGCACGTATAGCCGATTTGCGCAGACGCAGGTCTGGCCTGTATTTCGATACTTGGACACAATCGCGCCCTCGACCGCCGCATCCAAATCGGCGTCATCAAACACGATGAAAGGAGCATTGCCACCCAGCTCCAGCGATATCTTCTTAATCGTGTCGGCACTCTGGCGCATCAGGAGGCGCCCAATTTCAGTTGAACCCGTGAAGGTGATTTTTCGTACATCCGGATTTGAGGTCATTTCTCCCCCTATCGCTGGGGCATCCCCCGTCAGGACATTAAAAACTCCGGGCGGGATCCCGGCGCGCTCAGCCAGCACTGCGATGGCAAGCGCAGAGAACGGCGTCGATTCCGCTGGTTTCACGATCATCGGGCAGCCCGCAGCGAGTGCTGGACCGGCTTTACGCGTGATCATTGCAGCAGGAAAATTCCAAGGCGTGATGGCCGCGCAAACGCCAACCGGTCCTTTGATTACGACCAGTCTTTTGTCGGTCGCAGGGGACGGGATCGTATCGCCATATACGCGCTTGGCCTCCTCCCCGAACCATTCGATAAAAGACGCCGCGTAAGAGATCTCACCCTTTGATTCGGAAAGCGGTTTCCCCTGTTCGGCGGTCATGATCTTTGCGAGATCCTCTGTGTTGGCAAGCATCAGATCGCTCCAGCGGCGCAACAAAGCAGCCCGCTCCTTTGCCGTCTTCCGCTTCCAGCCCGCCCAAGCCGCGTTGGCAGCTTCGATTGCCCGGCGCGTCTCGGCTGCGCCCATTTGCGGAACGCGGCCGAGGACTTGTCCGGTAGCGGGATTAATGACATCAAATTCAGCGCCGTTGTCGGCGTTACTCCAGCGGCCGTCGATATACGCCTGCTGGCGGAATAATTTTGGATCTTGCAACGAAATCATCACTTTGTCCTCAGTAATGGACGCCGGGGAGGCTTGTCACTTGAGCCAAAGCTCAGGCAGTCACGCACTCGGAACGGCGAGCAATTTCAAACCCATGCCCTCGTAGCGGCCCCAAGTTTACTTCTAGCGCCTTTGCGCGATTACACAACTCAGCGGTTGATTCCGCTGCCGTGGATCTCTGGATCGCCGACAAGAAGAGCATTGAACAGAATCCAGAGGGCCACGTCTATTATAAGGAAAATTAATAATACCTTGACTAAGCATGACCTTGGGGTTTGAATGAGGGTTCTACTCCGGACTGTGACGCTGTACGGCCGTTTTAAGGAATATTGTGGTGCTGGGAGCTATCTAGGAGTAAAGGGCAGGGAAGGATCAGCACATGGGCCTCGCAGAACGAAAACCGCTGGCACGGCGTGACATTGCATATTGCAAGTTGAACTTCCTGAAGGGGTTACGATGGCTGAGAGGGAAAAAGATCGGGTAACAGGAAAAACGTTGAACAGTTTGCTGGAAAGGGTGTCAAAGGTCAGGTTAATTAATATGGTTAACCTTTTTTCATTGGGGGATTTGTTGCTCTCAAGGAGTCAACAGGTTGGTTGGTAAGGAGCCTAAAACAATTGATTGAGTATGGCTGGTGAAGATTCAGATACGGGCATTAAAATTTATCTCCGGGAGATCGGGCAGATTCCGCTCTTGACTCCCCAAGAAGAGATTGAGCTGGCCGCGCGCATTAAGAAAGGCGACAGGGAAGCGCGCGCTTTGATGATTAAAGCCAATCTCCGTTTGGTCGTTAAGATCGCCCACGATTACGCGAATTTGGGACTTCCGCTTTTGGACCTGATATCCGAGGGCAATATCGGGTTGATGAAGGCTGTAGAACGCTTCGACCCCGCGAAGGGAGGCAAGCTCAGTACGTACGCGGCGTGGTGGATTAAGCAGTCCATCAAGCGCGCGCTGGCGAACCAGAGTAAAACGATCCGACTGCCGGTCCATTTGGTGGACAAGATCTCCAAAATGCGGCGGGTTTCGCTTCAGATGAGCGAGGAACTCGGGCGCGAACCGACCGACGAGGAACTTGCGGAGGAGATCGGCATCTCGAGTGGCAAAGTGTCTCAGTTGAAGACGGTTTCGATTCGTCCGGCATCTCTCGACGCGCCCATCAGCGATGATGATTCGACCGAATTTGGAGAGATCGTCGGAGACGAGGACGCGCAGACTCCCTTCGAGCTCCTTCGCGACAAAAACTTGCGAAATGAAGTCAGCGACCTGCTTGAAGTTCTTGACGATCGGGAGCGCAAGATCATCTATCAGCGCTTTGGTCTGGACGGTGGCAAACCGAAAACCCTGGAAGAAGTAGGTAAGAAGTTCGGTGTCACAAGGGAGCGGATCCGGCAATTGCAGAACATCGCATTGGCAAAATTGCGTCGGGCGCTGAGCAAAAAAGAGAAGCCGATAGATATTCCGCAAGAGGCACCGGTTTAGTCGGGTCGATCTGAAAATTGAGAAAAAGGCTGCCCGTTGAGGCGGCCTTTTTCCGCCAAGAGAGAAAAACGTCCATGAGAACAGGGAATCCCGTTCTGAATAACTCCACCTTTTCTGAGGTCGCAGTTCGCGGTGATATCCGCCCGATGACCCTAGGGGGCGTGGTTCATCGGTCTTTTCTGCTCGTTACTATCGTAGCTGGAGCAGCCGCGTTCGCCTGGACCTATTCCCTCTCCCATCCGGCGTTCCTCTACCCGGCGCTGATGGCTGGTGCACTCGGCGGCTTGGTTTTCGGCGTGATAACCGCCTTCAAGAAGAATTGGGCCCCCGCCACTGCTCCAGTTTACGCAGCGCTCCAAGGGTTATTCATCGGAGGGATCTCCGTTTCACTTGAAGCTAAGTTTCCAGGGATCGTCTTTCAGTCGGTTTGCCTCACGTTCGGCGTAGCATTCGCGCTTCTAGGTGCTTACCAGTGCCGCCTGATCCGGGCGTCGCGGACTTTTAGATCAGTAATCGTGGCAGCAACTGGCGGTATTCTTATCGTTTATCTCGCAAATTTGCTATTCAGCCTCTTTTCTCACAGGTCGTTTCCATTCCTGCAAGATAGCGGCCCCATCAGCATCGGTTTCAGTCTGCTCGTCGTCGCTATCGCGGCCCTGAATCTCGTGCTCGATTTTGATTTCATCGAGAGCGGCGTTGCGAACGGTGCTCCGAAATGGATGGAATGGTATGCCGCGTTTGGGCTGACGGTGACACTCGTGTGGCTCTACATCGAAGTCTTGCGGCTGATGTCGAAGTTAAGAAGGAGTGACTAGCCTGCATCGCTCAATCTTGTCCGAGATTCGGCGGCGACAGAGCGCCGCCCTCCCAGGCGAAAATTGCGAAATTGGCTTGTAGGGCGGCTGGCTCAGCCGCCGGAACCGGAACTGGGGAGGGGGTCCCTTTTCTTATAACTGACCTGCCGGCTGGGCTGGCTCTTTCCGCTTACAACTGCCGCGCTCTCGAAGATCAAGGCAGGTCGCTTCGATGCGTACGTTGAGCTTCGTTGGCTTAAAGCCTAAGCTGTTCGCCAGAAAACGCTCTCGCAGAGTCACGCACTCGTCTTTAACTTGAACAACCTGGCCGCAATCCGTGCACACGATGTGAAAAGCGGCGGGAGATTGTTCTCGGTTGACCTCATAATATCGGTGCTCCCGATTCAGCTCGACTTCGCGAATCAGACGACTATCGAGCAGCATCGGCAGCGTTCGATACACGGTCGCAAGCGAGATGAGGCGATCGGCCTCCCGAGCCTTGCTCAAGAGATCTTCGGCATGGAACGGCTCGCAGAAAGAGATCGCCGCTCGCACAATAACCTCCCGCGGTTTGGTCACTCTGAATCCACCAACACGGAGATATTCCAGCGCATCGTCGATCAGAGCGTCGGCCATGCGATTCGCACGCTCCGCCGATCCGGGGTTAAGCTGTCGGGAATGCTTCCTTGAAGCAAAACTTCGCGGCGCAATTTGATGCAGAATACACTCAGTTCGCTCGAAACGCATTGATAATGTCCCGATAATACGCCCCAAGCACCGGCACGTCCAGCGACAGAACGAGAGTCGGCAAATTGAGCAAGCTGCTTGCGGTCCTTGCTCACTTCACCCGAAGATGTTTTCGCAAGAATGTCGGTACGTCGAGATCTTGGCCATCGATGATCGTAGGCTCGCTTTTTTCAAAGCGGCCGCGCGATACCGGTTCGAACTGCAAAGTTTCTTGTTTCGGCTCCGCTTTTTTCAAAGGCAACGAGCCCGGTGCCGTCTTGATCTCAGGTTTGGGAGCAGGGCGAATCGTTCTCTCCTCCGCTACCGGCGCGCGATTCGGTTCCGGTTCGCCAGGTTCAACTATCCGCTCCGCCAGAGTATCTCCCTCCTCGCCCGATTTGCCCGGGGCAGATTGCTCCGCTTTTCGTTGTTCCTCCACCCGACTCGGTCCTAGAGCTGCCGCGGCCGGGATCAAATCTTCGTGGTATTGGGATTTTGGCGGCTGACTGAGGGTTGGTTTGGCAGAATCATTGCCCAGCGAACTCAAGATGCTGACCGAGAGCCGGCTTCCCATTTGGGGATCAATGGCGATTCCCATGAAGAGTTGCGTCTGATCATTAATATGCCGATTCAACTCCTCCATGATGATCTGGACTTCGCCGAGAGTCACATTCGTGCCGCCACGGATATGCACGATCGCGTGAAATGCGTTCTGGAGCAATTCCCCGCGATGCATCAATGGATTCTTGAGAGCTTTCGCGAGCGAATCATGGGCGCGATTTTCGCCTTCCGCCTCCCCGAAACCGAACAAACCCCGTGCGTCTCCACTGCGCAGCACCGCGGATACGTCATCGAAGCCAATTTTCAACAAACCGGGGCGTTGCAGAAGGTTGGCAACCGAACGGATACTCTGGCTGATCGTGAGGTCGGCTGCAGCAAAAGCTTCATGAATGCCCATCCGCGGCAACGCGATTTCGGCCATCCGGTCGTTGTCAAAACAAACCACGGCGTCTGCCGTAGCGCGAAGTTGGCTGAGACTTTCCTGTGCTTGGCGGCAACGTCGCTTGCCCTCGAAGGTGAAGGGCATGGCGGAAAAAACGATTACCAGTGCGTTTTCCTCTTTAGCGATTTTCGCAACGAGCGGGGCAGCTCCTGACCCAGTTCCACCCCCCAGACCGACACAGAGAAAGACCACGGTTCCACCCTGGAGCACAGCGCGGATCTCGTCGTAGGCTTCTTCGGCTGTGGCCAACCCTAGATCAGGATCCCCGCCTGATCCGAGGCCACGGGTCAAATTGCGCCCTAGCTGTACCTTTTGCGTCGCAACCGACGCCGTGAGTGATTGCACATCCGTGTTGATTGCGACCATTGCAGCCGAGTCGATGCCATCAAGCATTACACGGTCAAGGATGTTTGACCCCGCGCCACCAACACCGACTACTTTGATCGCGATCGACTCTCTGGGAGTCTGGTCTCGATCGTACTGTTGGTTTAATTGAACCATAGTTTCTCTTATTTCTCTCTAGTTACGGAACATTCCGCTGAGCTTTTGGAACGCGCGCCGGAACACCCCGCCCGCGGAAGGGCGATCCAGGTGCATCAGATGAGCATATTTCACCAGACCAAGCGCCGTGGAAAATTGCGGGTTCTCGAAGGCGGAGGTAACGCCGGCCATCGGCAGCGCGTGGGCCATCGTTACCGGCATACCGAACAAATCGCTGACGAGATGCTCCAATCCGCGGAGTTGACTGCAACCCCCAGTAATAAAAACTCCAGCACCCACATAATGGAGATTCTGTTCGGCTTCGAGCTGTCGTCGCACGATCTCCAAGATCTCGCGGAGACGCGCATGGATGATCTGGTTTAAAGCCTCGCGCTCGATCTCGCGACCAGCGAATCCCGTCTCATCCTTCAAGAGAATTGTTTCACCCGGGAACGCCGTTCCGAGCGTCACGTTTCCTTCGTCAACTTTTAGCTTTTCCGCGCGGGCAGTGGGTATCTTTAACCCAATCGATATATCGTTTGTGACATGGTCGCCACCGACTGCGACAATCCCGCTTTGTTTCACCGCCCCGTCCACATAAACGACATAGTCGGTGGTGCCACCACCGATATCGATCACGACAGCGCCGAGCTGTTTCTGGTTTTTGTCCAAAAGTGCCTGCGCCGTGGCAAAAGAATTAATTACGACATCGGCGGGCTCAAGCTCCAACTCCTTGACGCAGCGGATTGCATTCTGAATTCGGGTTCGAATACCATAAACAACATGAAAATCGGCTTCCAGCTTCTTGCCGAGTAGCCCTAACGGATTCAATACCCCATCCTGACCATCCACATAGTAGTGCTGAATAATCGTGTGCAGAATACAATCTTCCGCCGGGAGACTCACCTCTCGTGCGTTGGTGCGAACATCTTCCAGGTCCTGCTCATCGATCTCCTCGCGCCCATCTTCAAGCACCACAATCCCACGGTTATTGAAGCTGCGTATATGCCCGCCCGTTATGCCCAGATACAGCTCGCTAATCTCAACGTCACTCTTTTCTTCCGCGTCGGCGATCGCGTCGTGCACGCAACGCTTGGCCGTCTCAAAATCGACGATTTCACCCTTCCGCACGCCGCGTGCCGGGACCGTACCCACCCCGAGCACTTTCAACGTACCATCGTGTCGTGCTTCCGCGACGACTACGCAGATCTTTGAAGTTCCAATCTCCAAACCGACAAAAATGTTATCTCTGGCCATTCGCTCGAGGTTTTTCTACCGGGACAGCCCGCCTAACACGGGGTACCCTTTGCTCCGGGCTTAACTTCGTCCTCTTCTGTTCCGGCTTGGTTTTACTTTCATTATTTTTTTCGGATGAATTGGGGGCGGCGTTAACCGGCGGTTGAGCGGTATTTTCCAGCGGCTCGGACGAGCCTCGCCCTACCGACCGCGAAAGCCCTGCCGGCGCATCCAAGCTCTCCTCGGGATCTGCGGCCGGAACGAAAGTGACGGGAATATTTCGTTGGGCCAGCAGATTGACCGTCTGCAGTTCTTTCTTATTCTGATCGCAATAGTTCAGAACGACTTCCAGTCTTCTGAGCTGTTGTTCGAGTTGATCAGGGCTAAAGGTAAGATTGGCCCGCTCTTTATCGGTCACGATCAAGCAATAGCCTTTTGAGACATCAATGGTCTGGATCTGAAGTCGAGCCGGCAGAATCTCGGAAGCTGTCCGAAGCAACTCCAACGCTGCTTTGACCTCCTCCTGCTCCAGCGGCTGCCCCGGCAGATAGTTTGATATGTCCACGCCCAAGATCAGTGGAAGACCGAGGTATTCCGGCGCCAGCGATTTGGTTTTTAGCAAAATTCCTCGATGATCGATCAAGTAGGCGTTTGCAAAATTGAAGGAGCTGATGTTTGAGCCCGGTGGCACGATCCAAGCCACCGGACGCCGCTCCTGGATCGAGATGGCAAGTTTATCCGGCAGGATCCGTTGAACATGGCTTTCTTCAACCTGAGGCAAATTCGCCAACTTCTCTTGGACCAGGGGCAAACTTATTGAGAAAATGTTGGTCCCTTCGGACAGGCCGACCGCTTTCAGGATCGTGTCGCGCGTCAAGGTCCCGTCGGCGTGAACTTCGATCGTCTTCACCGCGTAATCTGGATTGGCGAAAAACAGGGCGTTCAGGGCGTTCTTGGCTCCGAAGGCAATGCCACCTAAGACGGAGCCCACCAGAACCAAGATGCAGATACTGAAAAGCACGCCTTGGGTTCGCTTCGCAGCCGCTTTTTTGGCGCGAACTTTGACATCGAGAAGATGCTGTCGCCGACGCTGCCGCGAGGTAGAAAGTCGCCGGTTTTGTCTTCGCGCTGTCTTCTTGATGATCACCGCTTGCCCGCCGCTCTCCTTTCCAGAGACAGTTCAACGATGCACTCGCAGAGCTTCGGCATGCTAATGCCCGCCACCGCAGCCGCCTCTGGCAGCAAGCTTGTCTCCGTCATCCCGGGAATCGTATTGACTTCCAAGACCTGAGGTTTGCCGGTCTGATCCAAAATGATGTCAACGCGCGAATAAATCTCGAGGTCCAAGGCGCGGTGAGCAGCTAGCGCCGCCTGCTGGACCGACCGAGTTTCGGGTTGAGTCAGTCTGGCTGGGCACTCGTGATCAGCCGAACCTCCTTGATTTGCCCAAGTATACTTGTTCTCGTAGCTATAGAAGCCGCCCTTGGGCCGGATCTCGATAATCGGCAGGGCTTCGTCCCCCAAAATTCCGACAGTTAACTCTCGACCGGACACGAAGGCTTCCACGAGAACCTCTTCAGCCTGCGAGAACGCTTTTTCCAGCGCCTGCCCGGCTTCAGGCAGATCCCGTACGACGTAGACTCCCACACTGGATCCTTGACAGGGCACCTTCACGACGTAGGGCGAGCTCAGTTTCAGGGGCTCTCCGCGAAGTAGGGTCGCATACGGAGCAGTTGGCACGCCCCGCTCGACAAAGCGTTTCTTGGTCTGAATTTTATCGAATGCGATCCGACTCCCACTCACTCCCTCGCCTGTGTAGGGAACTCCTTTCGAGTCAAGAACTGCCTGGATGGTACCATCCTCTCCGAATGTTCCGTGCAAAGCGTTAAAGGCGATGTCGACTCCATCAGGCAGATGAAAATCACCATCGATGACATCGATCGCGAAGGCGTCCGCACCCAGCGATCTTAACGCGCGGCAAACTGCCGCACCGGATCGCAGTGACACCTCCCGCTCCGCGCTCGGCCCACCGCAAAGGACCGCAATCCGCCTCTCTAACAAGAAACTATTCATCATCAACTCCCACAATCTCCACTTCAGTTCTCAGCTCAATTCCGCGTACCGTCTTAGCGCTTGTTTGGATCTCTGCGATCAACTGCAGGATGTCTTTTGCTCTTGCTCCGCCATCGTTTACGATAAAGTTGCCGTGGATTTCGGAGACACGCGCCGAGCCAACCGCTCGACCTTTCATCCCTAATTCTTCGACCAGTTTCCCGGCGGGGCTTTCGGCGGGATTCTTAAAAATACAGCCCGCACTCGAGGCAATTGGCTGGCTTGTTTTTCGCTTGTGCATCGATTTTTCCAGACGTTGATCGATTTCCTTGGTAGTCGACGGGTAGCCGCGGAAGGCAGCTGACACGGCAACAGAATTACGCAGGGTGGGCACGCTTCGATAGTGCACCTCCATCTCAGCCGGCGTCAGGACCTCGAACTCACCGCGAAGATTTACTACTTGAACACTTAATACCTGGTTAAAGGCTTCGTATCCCATGGCACCCGCGTTCATCCGGAGGCTGCCGCCGACGCTGCCCGGAATACCTTCCATCCATTCAAAGCCTCCAAGGCCGGAATTCCGGGCCACAGCACTGAGCTGTTTCAACCGTACGCCAGCTCCGGCGTGGATGATGCCTGCCTTTACTTCGAGCGCAATGAAATCACCGCGGCTGAGATGAATCACGACCCCAGGGATGCCCCCATCGCGGACAAGCAGGTTAGAGCCTCTTCCGATCAACATCACCGGAGTCCGATTGGCCGAGCAGTACGCCAGGAGGTTCGCCAGGCCTCCACGCGTTTCCGGCTCGAGCCAGAACTGCGCGGGTCCTCCAACGCGCAGAGTAGTGTGCTTTGCTAGCGGCTCGTATAGGCTGAGCTCGCCAGCTCCCATTGCCTCGCGCAACCTCCGCGCGACCTCGAGGTCTTGCACGAGTTTGCTCGCCTCCTCGTGAATATCGCCCGCGCCCAAACTCAAGAGCAGGTCGCCCGGCCGGACGATGCGCGCGATTTCCTGATGCAGTTTTGGACGCCCTGGAAAATAGAAAACACCCGGGTGGGCATTTCTCTTTATCGCTGCAACGATCGTTTCGCCACTCACGCCATCGATCGGTTCTTCACTGGCAGCGTAAACATCGGTGACGTAAACCAGGTCTGCGTCCGCAAAGGCTGATCCAAACCGGTCCCGCAACGCATGCGTTCTCGTGTAACGATGCGGTTGGAACATCACGATAACCCGACGGTAACCAGTCGCGCGAGCCGTGGATAACGTCGCCTTGATCTCCGTTGGGTGATGACCGTAATCATCGACAACCATAACCTCCGGGCGCCGCAGCTTAATCTCGAATCGGCGGCGAGCGCCTCGGAACGATCCCAACGCCTTGACGATACTCGGGAAAGCGATGCCGAGCTCGTGCGCCAGCCCAATCACAGCGATTGCGTTGCTGACGTTGTGAAGCCCGGGCACCTCGAGCTGCGTTTCCCCGAGCAGTGCACCATGCTTCCAAACTTCGAATCTCGAGCCAAGCTCCGTGCTTATTACATTCCGGAATTGGTAATCGGCAGAATCTGCCATGCCGTAGGAGATGGCGTTGGTCAGCCGATGGCACAGCCGCGCAGCGTACCGATCATCAATGCAATAAATGACTTTGCCGCGCGTCTGTGCGACAAGTTGGTCGAACACCGCAATGATTGCCGCGAGGTCCGGATAGAAGTCCAGGTGCTCCTCTTCGATGTTGAGAATGACTGTGTGCTCGGGCCAGTAATTCTTCAGAGTGCCGTCACTTTCATCACCCTCGGCCACAAAATATTCGCCAGCCATATCCCAGTGAGCATTGGTCCCGAGGATCGGAATCTCCGCTCCCACGTAATGGGATGGTCTCAATCCGCCGACGCGCAATACGTGAGCAGCCATCGCCGAAGTGGTTGTCTTCCCGTGCATCCCCGCCACGACAATTCCCCTTTTGCCAGACATAATCGCTGCCAGGGCGTCGGCACGACGAATCATAGGGAATCGCAGACGAACCGCTTCGTCGAATGCAGGATTGCCGGGCTTGATCGCTGAGGAATAAATGACGAATTCTGCGCCGTGCACAGCGTCGGCGGTTTGAGGCAGATGGAATTTGAGTCCGAGCGTCTCCAGTCGATGTGTCTCCAGAGTGCTCACGCGGTCACAGCCGCTTACCTGATGTCCCAGGGACAGCAGGAGACCGGCGATTCCGCTCATACCGGATCCTGCAACTCCGATGAGATGGATACGCTTCGGTCCATCGAGCAACAGCTCGGCGTACTTCCCTGGAACTTCTAACATCATTTCTGAGATCTCTCGATCAGCTCGGCAATCCGCATCGCAGCATCCTGAGGAGCGAGCGAGCGCATCTGCTCATGCATCCGTCGTCTTTTGGCCACATCGGCCAAGAGCTGGTCTATCAAGGAGCCCAGCGTGTCATTGTTAACACGCGCCTCCTCTAATACCTCAGCTGCTCCCTCGCGTGCAAATATTTCCGCGTTTAAATACTGATGATTTTCCGTAGCGTACGGATAGGGAACCAAAATCGTCGGGACGCCAAAGTGGGAAATCTCGGTCAGACTGGCCGCCCCGGATCTCGCCACTGCGATATCCGCGACCGAATACACTTCCTCCATGCGATAGTAAAACGCTGCGACCCAGGCTGGGATTCCAACCTTTTGATAATGCTCTCGAACGGGACCCTCGTCTTCCCGTCCAGTGAGGTGGACGAATTGTATCGATTTCCGAGCGAACTGACCAAGCGCCGCAACCATCGCCTCGTTCAGCCGGTGAGCGCCTTGGCTGCCGCCCATAACCAACACGGTTTGGAAATCCGGCCTCAGGTTAAGCTTTTTCAACGCTTCGGTGCGATCGACCTTGCGGTTCAAGCTACTCCGGATCGGAGTACCTGTGACTTCCACCGCGGACTTCGGAAAATGTTTTGCGCAGTCTTCGAACCCAAGGAGAACGCGCGTCGATAGCCGTGCGTTCAGGCGATTTGCCTTTCCGGGGACGGCATTCGATTCATGAATAAAGGTCGGAATACCTGCCAACCGTCCCGCCAGGATCGGCCCCGTCGACGTAAACCCGCCCATACCGAGAACCGCCTGGGGTTGGAATGACCGATAGATATGCCTGCACCTTCCCAAGCCACGAAGAAACTGTTTGGCGAAGGGAAAAACCTGCGGCGAAATGAATCGCGGCATGCCGCTTGAGGGTATTTTCTCGATCTGGAATTCCGGGCGGTCACGTACGGCCGTGGCGTCAATCTGTTTCTCCGAGATG
This sequence comes from Chthoniobacterales bacterium, assembly GCA_049585495.1. Classification (GTDB taxonomy): domain Bacteria; phylum Verrucomicrobiota; class Verrucomicrobiia; order Chthoniobacterales; family JAFAMB01; genus JBAUZZ01. The sequence continues at coordinate 17,141 of JBAUZZ010000287.1, forward strand.
AGCAAAAGCACCGTGTGCCCGCGATCCTTCAGAACCTCGGCGACAGCTAGCCCCGGGAACAAGTGGCCACCAGTTCCCCCGCAGGCAATTGCAACATTCATTCCATAGTTCAAATTCGGGAATGGCTCCTGACACGGACCGCCATTTGCGTGCTCGCCGCCGGGCTCTCTTCCTTGCCCTGGCGGTAAATGTTAATCAGGATTCCAACACAGATGAGGCAGTAGAAGAGGTTGGAACCGCCATAACTAATTAGCGGCAAAGGCAACCCCTTATTTGGCAACAGCGAAGTGGTGACCCCTATGTTGATCGCCGCCTGCAGACCCAGGGTCGCCGTACAACCAAATCCAAGCAGCATGCCAAAGCGGTCTTTGGCATTGAGCGAAATTAATGTGCCCGCCGTCAGGACCAGCAGATAACAGAATACGATGAGCAAAGTCACTCGCAGACCGAGCTCCTCACCGATCACTGGAAAAATAAAATCGGTATGAGCATACGGGAGATAAAGCATCTTTTGCCGCCCATTCCCTAACCCGAGCCCGTCAATTCCACCCGAGCCGAAGGCGACAAGTCCCATCAGCTGCTGGTGACCTTCGGTTTCCTGATACTTCTCCGGGTTCAAGAACGCAAGTAAGCGACCTTGGCGTTCGGAGATACGCCAAGCCAGGCAAAGAATGCCGACGATTCCGGAGAGGACTAGCGGACCCAGATACCTTAAGCTCGAACCCGCGACAAACATTAAGATGAAAACGGTTCCCCCAATCAGCAGCGTTGTCCCGAGATCGGTCTCGAGAACAATCAGGACGAGGATCGCACCAATAACGACCAGCGGAAGGGCGAAACCTTTCAGAAAATGTCCCCGGTTAGACTCAAACTTCGAGAACCACCAGGCGATAAACACAATTGACGCTATCTTGGCCAACTCGGATGGCTGAAACGTCATCGGTCCGAGATGAATCCAGCGCGAAGAACCGTTGATGCGCATGCCGATCGGGCGGACGAAGCACAAGGCTAACAATACGAGGGTCGCGGCTAGCGCGAGTGGCCAAGTCCGTTGCCACCAATGATAGTCCACCACCGCGCACACGATTGAGCAGAGGAAGCCTATGCCCAGCCAGAAGCTCTGTTTTTTGAGGAAAATAAATTCGTCTCCGTGATTGTCCGGCGCGTACGCGCCCGTGCTGAACAGCATGACCAGGCCTATGGTGATCAATGCCGCTACCGCTAGCACCAGAATGTAGGCGCTCTGTTTGTGCATCGTTATCGAAGCGTTTGGCGTTCGGTGTTTGGCGCTGAATGTTAATTCGTCGGAATGATCAACTTTTGGCCGATCTGCAACTTCTTCGGGTCCTCGATATTGTTTGCTTTGAGCAATTCAGGATAACTAACCTTAAACTTTTTGGCGATCGCGGCTGGACTATCTCCACGTTGGACAACGTAAGATTTGCCCCCGTCATCAGCTGGCTTCTCCGGCGCTGAGGTCGCGCTCTGGCTCTTCGTGCCAGACTGCCGCGAGGATTCGACCAACTTCTGAACATCCAGTGGCACTGGTTTCATTTTGGATACTTCTGGAATCACCAGATCATGTCCGACAGCCAGCGAAGCGCCAGGCTTCAGATTGTTCGCCTGTTCGAGGTCGCGGACGGTGAGCCCGTACTGAGAAGCGATGCTCGCTAAGGTTTCGCCCCCTTTCACTTTGTGAACCGTATTCGCAGCCTGACTTAGTTCGCCCGAGGGGTGTGGCGAACCAGACCCTGATCGAACACCCGATCCGGTAGTGCTCTTCGAATTCGCGCTATCACCTTTGCCGGAAGGGCTTATTTGCTGTCGATCTTTCAGCGCGCTGAAAGAGAAGATGCCCCCGACCGCTACGACGTGAAGCAGCAGGACGACAACGAAGGCTCTGGAGAGCCTGACGTTCGGTTCCTCGGCGTAATAGTCTTCTTCCGCACGTTTCGCAGAGGAGCGTTGAGCGGCGGCCCGCAATTTCTTTCTCGGCGTTCGCCTGATGGAGCGTTTGATTAATCTCACATTTTTAGCTTTTGAACGATTTGACGAAATTGATCGCCGCGATCGGCATAGTTCCTGAACATGTCAAACGAGGATGTTCCCGGAG
>JBAUZZ010000288.1:0-2905 GCA_049585495.1 Chthoniobacterales bacterium
CTGCGACCCTTAAGATCGATGACTTTCGTATCGGGTCCTCGTTCGAATTCCGCAGCATTATCGACTCCGGCGATACGACCATCAGCGATAATCACTTCCTTCGCTTCGGGATGCTTAGGATCCAATGTGGTGAAGTGTCCATTTTGGAGGATGAGATCGGCTATAGGTTTCATGAGTATTGCGAGACTTTGTTTTTTGGGTAAAGCCAGTCGTGCGCGGTCTTGACCAGCTCGAGAAGAGGACGGTGGTTGCGAGCGAGCGTTTTCGGAGCTCGCGCGCCGGGAGCGCGCTCGAATTCCGCGACGTACGTTTTTCGAACGCGCCGGGTAATTGAGATATGAATCGGCTTGTCCATTCTCGGACAGGGACCTCAATGAGCAATCTTTTTCGGCACGAGTTGAGGTTTCACGGCCGATTGCGGTGCGTGGTGAACCATTGTGTAGGCATATTCCACGCCCACGCCATAAGCGCCAGCCTGCTGTTTAAGCAGGCCCATGAGATTGTTGTAGTGCTCCTTCTTGGCCCAATCGCGCTGCCATTCGAGCAAAGCCGGAATGGTCGTTAACCGCACGGCACCCGCTTGAACCATCCGGGACAAAGCGGCTTCTTGGGCTGCTGGTGAAGTCGCCCCGCAGCAATCTTCTACGACATAGATGTTGTACCCTGCAGCAAGCATCTCAATGGTCGGCCAAGTGACGCAGACCTCAGTCCAGAGTCCGGTCATGAGGATGTTCTTTTTGCCGGTGGCCTCGATGGCTGTGCGGAACCCGGGATCATCCCAGGAATTCATTGAAGTGCGCTCGACGACCGGTTGACCCGGAAAGACGTCGAGAAGCTGGGGCCAAACATAACCGCTAAAAGACTCTGTTTCGACTGCCGTGAGAACAGCAGGAACGCCGAATTCCTTCGCGACCTTGGCGAGAAGCGTCACGTTGTTGATCAACGAGGCTCGCTCGATGCTGGCCACGCCAAAGGTCATTTGCGGCTGATGATCGATGAAGACGACTGCGCTGTCTTCCGGAGTGTAGAGTTTGTGGTATTGGCTCATATTGTTATTTTTTGAGGTTTTGTTCATTGTGATTCGAAATGGTGGCTGTCCGCGTAGATGCTGCAGTGCGCTTTTAATGTGGCCATCACCTCGTCGTAGTGCGCAGTGCGCGCCCAATCGCGCTGGAACTCCAGCAGCACTTGCAGGGCGGTCACCGACACAGCGCCCGCTTGTTCGATCCGACGGAGGGCGGCATGATGCGCGACGAGGCTCATGCCGCCTGAAGCATCCTCTACCGCGTAAACGAAATAGCCGTCAGTGAGCGCTTGTAGTGCGGGCATGGCAAGACACACCTCAGTCCAAAGCCCTGCGATAACGAGGTTCCTGCGGCCGGTCTTCTTTACCGCTGCGACGAGATCCACACTGTCCCAGCTGTTCATGGTGGATCGCTCAATCGGCGTCTCTTCAGGAAAAAGCTCAAGCAGCTCCGGAACGAGGTCCCCTTTGAACTCCTTGGATACGACCGCGGTTAGGATTACGGGAACACCAAAAATCCTTGCTGCCTTTGCCAGCACCAAAAGGTTGTTGAGCAAAACCTGGCGCTCGATGCTGGCTACGCCTAAGAACATCTGCGGCTGATGGTCAATGAAGATAACAGCGCAATTCTCCGGAGTGAGCAAACCCTTGTCGCTCGGGTTCACGCTCATATTGTCGGCTCCGTTTGGCAACTCGCTGCGTCGACACCCGATCTGCCGACAGCGCCAGGTCTTTGGCAGCTCTCGCAACGGCGGTTCCTGCTTAACCGGACCATCAGAATGAACTTGAACCGCAGGCTGGCTGCTTGAGTCATGTAGTTGGCCGCTCGCATCGAACAAGATTATGCCTAGCACACGGCTAACGCGCTATTGACCATGTGGTCGAATTTTTCGACCGGCGAACGAACGTTCTTGTTCTCCTGCTTTCGAACTAGATTCTGTTCGCCGAAAGATAAAATTAAAGCCGAACGAGCCCGCGGCGACTAGCGACCGTAATGGCCTCAGTCCGGCTAAGAACGTTTAGCTTGCGGAAGATACTGCGCAGGTGCGATTTCACCGTCGTTTCGCTGACATAAAGGCTCACGCCGATTTCCTTGTTGCTCTTCCCCTGAGCCAAAAGCTCCAGGACGTTCAGCTCTCGGCCAGTGAGGGATTCGCTGCTAAAGCCTGCGGCTACCTTTTCTACGAGCGATGCCGGGATACAGGTCTCGCCGCGATCAACCCTGCGGATGCAGTCCAATAACTCCTCGCGCCGCGCGTCCTTCAAGAGATACGCCTTCGTCCCGGCTTTGATCGCTCGAAGAATCTCGCTGTCGGTGTCATACGTTGTCAGGACGATGACGCGGGCTAAGGCATCCTGCTGGCGGATTTTTTCGATCACGCTCACGCCGTCGAGCTTTGGCATCCGAAGATCGAGCAGTGTTACGTCGGGGTGATTCTTCGTCCAAAGGTCAATCGCTTCCTGACCGTCGGCAGCTTCGGCAACGACCACCATGTCAGGTTGCCTCCCGATCATCGCTGCCAAACCTTCTAGCACCGTGACGTGATCGTCGGCGATAAGCACCCGAATTTTGTCCGGCTCCCCCATCCTTGATTCTGCTTGGGACCCGGCTCTCATACGTGCAAAAGTGGAGGATATTTCATCAGCGGAAGAACGACAAAGATGTCCGTGCCATTTTCGGGTGCGCTCTGAACCGTCAATTCGCCGCCCATTGTCTCAACCCGCTCTTTGATTCCCAGCAGCCCAAAGCCATCATGTCGCGATGCGGGATCGAAGCCGCATCCGTCGTCGCGCAATTCCAGGCGAATCGCTTGCGGATCGAAAACAAGATGGGCCTTGAAGCGATTGGCACGAGCGTGCCTGAGCGTATTCGTTAAAACC
>JBAUZZ010000289.1:0-9882 GCA_049585495.1 Chthoniobacterales bacterium
GGCGGCATTCCAAACCTTGCTCGGCCTCGGGACCGGACGTAAGCCCACGTCATATAAGGAGATACGGGGCGGCGCGGACCTCTCAACGCCGTCCAACAAAGACTGAGCGCTATATATTGTGGTCCGCTGAAACAACCGGATAAGCATAAGGTGCCTTTGCTGTGTCTGACAGATCATCGACTCTCACGGTTAACGAAATCTACTGCTCTATCCAAGGGGAGAGCACTTGGGTGGGGCTGCCGTGTGTTTTTGTTCGCCTCACCTTTTGCGATCTCCGTTGCAACTATTGCGACACGGCATATGCGTTCTATGAGGGCCGTAAATGGACCTTGCCGGAAATCATCGACCAGGTCGTCGCATACCAGTGTCCACTCGTCGAGATCACCGGTGGCGAGCCTCTTCTCCAGAAAAACGTGTTGCCGCTCATGACACAGCTTTGTGATCGAGGGCTAACCGTCTTGATCGAGACCAGCGGTGCGCACGATATCTCCCGAATCGATCCACGCGTCCATCGGATCATGGATCTCAAAACCCCGGGAAGCGGGGAATGTCACCGGAATCGGTACGATAACATTAGCCAACTCACTCGGCGCGACGAAGTGAAGTTCGTGATCGGGTCCAGGGAAGATTATCTTTGGTCGAAGGAACAACTTGAACAATTCCGGCTCACGGAAAAGTGCGGTACAGTCCTTTTCTCCCCAATTTTTGGCCGAATCGAGCCGCGCCAGATCGTGGAATGGATGTTGGAAGATAAACTTCGGGTTCGCTTCCAACTACAGCTTCACAAGTTTGTCTGGGCGCCCGAAACAAAAGGCGTATGACGGCCAGGCTCACCAAAGAGTTTTGGTTTGAAGCTGCCCAAACGCTCCCAAAGGTTCCAGCCGGGCATAAGTGCGCCAAGATGCACGGCCACAGTTTCAGGATAGAAGTCTCTATCCAAGGCGAAGTCGATCCCGTAACGGGTTGGATTTACGATCACGCCCTGATCAGCGACGCGATGCAGCCGTTACTCGAAGAATTGGATCACTCTTATCTCAACGATATTGCCGGATTGGAAAACCCAACCATCGAGCTCATGGCGGCTTGGTTTTGGCGTAAGCTGGCCGACAAGTGCCCTGGTCTATGTGAGATCGTGATTCATGAGACACCGACTGCGCGGTGCTCGTATCGCGGGGACTAGAGTGCGAGTGCGAGTGCGGGTGTGAGTGCGAGTCTTGATTCAAGGGGATGATCGGGCATTTCGGGAGGGGTCCAACAGCCGCCTCGCAAGAATCTCTCTTTCTCCGCCGTGACCGTTGACCTTTCTCATTCTCGCCCTCACTCACACTTCCACGGCCACTCACACTCGCACTCGCACTCTCAACTCACTCGCACTCACACTCACTCTTTGCTTGCCAGCGAGACCCGGGGCGACTAAGAAAATGCGCCAAATGAATCAACGTGAGTGAGAGCTAGATACCGAGCGTCGATGGATTGCGGGGAACGACCGCGCACGGCCATGCTGGTGTTGTGCTCGCTGTCCGCCATTTGCGTTCGCCGCTGTCCAGTTGTTTTAATTGGGCTCTGCTTGCTTGGATCGCCCCGCTCCCTGGCGGACACCTTTACCTTTGATCTCATGACACCTGGTCATGTCGTCTTTCCGTCCTGGATGCCGGAGCGTCCGCTGGCCTCGCCGAAAGAGCATGCTGAACTCTCCTTTCCGGTGATCCCCGGCCCGGCTGATGACGATCTCGTGTTGACGGTCGTCTTCAACGATCAAATCGGAAGCTACTTGAGCGTCTATTGGGTAGACGAAGAGGGCCAGCGCCGCCTGTTGTGTGCGAATCTTTTCGAGAGCATCGGTTTGCCTAATCAGCGGACATTGTTAGTCAATCGGCCAATGATGGGGGGGCCGGGCAAGATAGTCCTCCAATCCAGCGAATCTGTGCTGAATGTGATCAGAGTACGGCTGGATTGGGGGCGTCCTGGTGTGGTTCGGCTTGTCGATGGCGTACCCAATGGAGCCCTGGTAACCACCGGGGGAAAGATGTTCGCCCCCGAGGAAGTCGACGGTACGACACTTACACCGATCGCTGATTCCTGGGAAGGGCGCATTCTCACGACCTCCATCACTGAGCATCCGGAGCGAATTGAGAATGGAGTCGATTTTCAGGTCACAGTCCCGACTAAAGTAAGCCGCGCGCGAGTCGAAGTGATGATTAATGGCCTTCCGATGAATGAATCGCTCACGCTCTGGCTGAATCGGCAGGCTGTTGGAACCTTGGCGGTTGAAGTTCCGGACTTAACCGATCCGGGATTCGGCGGCTCCGATCGGCAAGGGCCCGGCTTTATTGGATGGCGAAAAGGGGTCCTTTATCTGACAGGTGACAAGCTGCCTGCAGGCGAAAATCATTTCCAGTTCCAGGGTCCGGCGAACGTGGCCGTCGCGATTCGCGATTTCCTGTTGCAGGTGGAGTATGCGGCCAATTGACTTGAATCGGCGTTCAACTACTGTCCAAAGAAGAAGTATGAAGGCTCCCCCAAGATTGTTTTCGAGGGCGTCTAAGGCAAACCAGGGTTACACCCTGATGGAGATCATGCTGGTTGTAGCAATCATCGCAGTGATTGCCGGGGGCGTGATTATCAAAATGACTGGAGCACTCGATGTCGCCAAAATTCAGCGAACCGAGCAGGATATAGCGAACATTTACAGTGCCCTCAAACTGTACGAAGCTCGCAACAACCAGATGCCCGACCAGAGCCAGGGACTGGAAGCGCTGGTCAATCCCCCGACAACCGGAACGCCGCCAGCGAATTGGGTGCGTCTGATGGATAGTCTGCCAGTCGATCCCTGGAATACTCCGTACCAATATCGAAATCCCGGGAAGCGCGACCCTTCGGGAGTAGATATATTTTCCTATGGCCCGTCGCGCAAAGAGGGAGAGGGCAACATTTATCGAAGGATAAATTAGCTTCTCGCGAGGCCCCTTGAATCTTAAGAAGCCGCATCGCCTGCAGGAGCGGGCCTTTACCTTGCTTGAGGTCTGTTTTGCTCTATTCATTGTTGCGGTCCTCTTTGTCGTGGCAGTGCCACCGGCTGCCCATCTGTTCGAAGAAGAACGTCTGCAGCGACCCATCCGCGAACTCCAGAACTACGCGAAGACTGCGCGACGCCTCGCGATGGTCGAGCACCAGGCTTACGAGGTGTTATTGTTGAATGATGGTTACGTTTTGCGACCGACCGAGGCGAACACGGAGGCAAAGCAACTGAACTACCGGCTGCCTGATGACATCACTTTTGCGATTCGTCGCCTTGGTGATCTCGAGTTTCGCAGAGAGGCCAACGCCCGCTGGCTTTTCGCGGCGAACGGTTTGTGTGAACCTTTGACATTCCTTTTTGAGCGGAAAAATAGCTGGGTGCGTTTCGATGTGAACCCTCTGACTGCGCGCGTTGAGAACCAGCAGTCATTCATTCAATGAAGGCTTTCGTTCTCTGGGAGATGATGTTGGCGCTGATGATCTTCAGCGTTGTAGCTGTCTCGCTAGCCACGGCACTTCATCAGACGATTGATTCAACCGTCTTCCTCAAAGACGAATCTCAAGTGCGTCATGATCTGGAAAACATTCTCGCGGAAAGTTCGGTCACGAAGTTGAAGCCAGGGAAGGACGATCTTCAGGCGGGTGACGGGCGCATCCAGTATGAACGGGAGGTAACACGCATTCAGCCCAAGACCGAACGCGGCGAATTATTATCCAACCTGCTCCAGGTAACAGTCCGGGCCACTTGGCAGGCACAGGGGCAGGCGCGCTCCAGTCAAGCTCAAGTAGTGGTTTATCAGCCGTGAACAAATCCGGTAGAATGACGATGCTGCCGAGGCCATCCGAAGAGCGTCCCTCACCGCCGTCTGTGGGTCTGCGCTTCTCCTGCTCCTCTTCCGGCTATCTTTTGTTTGAGGTCCTGTTGGCGCTCGCGATTTTGACGATCGTCGTCGTGCTCGTTTTTCGGATCATTCAAACAACCGTTCGCGCCACCACCAGCGTCGCGTTCCTGCAGACACAGCAAGAAGAGGTTGACGGCCTCTTCGAATTGCTCCGCCAAAATTTTTCGGCTATGCCCCAAGTCACCCAATTTCGGACGCGTCTGCATCAGGGGGCGATGGAGTTGATATTTCGCCGGGCGCCTTTCACCTTTTCGCGAAGCAGCGAAGGCCCCCAATTTGGTACGGTAGTCGTCTCCGCCAGACCTCAACCCGATGGCCGGTTGTCGCTGGGGATTCTCCAAGAGCCGGAAAATGCGCTCGACAGCTATGTTGATGCTGACCAGGAAAAGAAGGCAAATTGGTTTGTGCTGATCGCGGACCTCGATCGGTTTTCCTGGCGCTTTTACGATCCCAGGGCAAACAAGTGGCAAACTGACTGGAATGATACTTCGACAAAACCCGCGCTTGTGGAAGTGACTTTTCGGCTGGCCGGCCAGACCCAGACGCAAAGAGGAGTATTCCGGTGGCCGGTCGCTCAAACCACGTTGTGAGAACCAAGCAAAATTATAGATCGCTGATAGAGCGGCTGGCCTCAGCCGCTGTATCTGAACCGGGATCCCCGAACGGTTTTCGGTCGGCGGCCGGCGCAGCCGCCCTACAATCTGTCAGCCTCAGTGATCGTGGCTCCGCTCTGCTTCTTGTCTTGTTTACGATCCTACTCATCTCCGGCCTGATCCTGTCCGCGGTGGAATTTGTGAAACATGACGTCGACGAGTACGCGGTGCTGAATCGTGAGTTCCGCGGGCGCCAGCTCGCGGAAAGCGGGCTGGCGTTCGCCACCAACCCTCAGGTCCGTAACGAGGATCGCGCTATACTCGAACAAAAAATGCCCGATGGAGGCCAATTTCGAGTGTCGATCTCGAGTGAGTCAACCCGATTGAACATCAATTACATCCTCCAGAACCGTCGAGAATATGTGCTTGAAAATCTTTTCCGCCGTTGGGGAGTCGCGTCCAAAGACATTCAAGCCGCTGTTCAGGGTCTCCGAAATTGGGTATCTAGTCCCGCTTCCAATCCGCAGAATTCGCAGGCTCAGCAGAATCAGCCGCAGACCGAGATGGATCCGGTTCAATCGAATCAAGCCGCCCAAGCTCTTCAAGCGTTGCAGTTGGTCCAACCTTTTCAGGCGGTAGAGGAGATGAGTTTAGTGCCGGAGTTTGCACCGGTCATGGTGGCGCAGCCCGACTGGGCTAGCCACTTTACGGTTTGGGGGGATGGAAAGATTGACGTCAACCTCGCCGATGCGGAGACGATATCTCTGATCACAGGCGTTCCTCCGGAGCTGGCAGATCAATTCGTCAAGTATCGCTGGGGCCCGGACGGCATCCCGTTTACGGCCGACGACCGGGTCTACCTTAGCCTGGATCAAGTCCGAACGGCTCTTGGGATGGCGCCTCAGCAATTCCAACTTATCCAGGACTTGCTGTCGTTAAATAGTGCGGTTGACCGAATCGAGAGCACTGGCATAATCAGCGGCTACGCGAAAACCGTCGATGTGATTGCCAGCCGCAACACCATCCCGATCCGTTACCTCGTATGGCAGGAAAAGTAGACAGAGCGCACACCTATTTCCTGCGCGCGGTGGACGGAGAGGGATGGGAACTTTGGGGGTTCTCAGATGGTCGCCGTGCGCATTATATTCGCCGGCTGGCCCAGCCGAGCGAGGTACCCGGCGCAACGGTCGTTGCCTTACCCGCCGCCCGGACATTTTGCTTCGCGACCTGGTTAGCGACCAGCGATCGATCGGTGATCCCCGAGATGTTGCAGCTCCTTCTGGAGCAGCATGGCCTGCTCCTGCGTAACAGCGCGCGGGCCATGATGGATTTCCGCGTGGTTGATAGCCGCGACAATCAGTCTCTGGCGGTCGCCACGGTACTACAACCGGAGTTTCCGGCGGAGCTTGCGATTCAACGGGCAACCCGGTTCGAGCCGTCCGCGCTTACGCTCCCGCTCCCGCAGGATCGCCTTGTCGTTTGGCGGGAACAGGGAAGACTAGCCGTCGCCGTTACCCGTGGCAGAGAATCGATTCATTTTCAGGTTTTGGGCGATCGTGAGATCTCTGAGCAAATCGCGCTCGAGTTAAAATGTATCGTACTCGAACTTGAGGCGCATCGTCTTTGTCACAAGTTCCTGGGCGCAGTTCTTTGGGGAGACTTCAGCGACGAGGAAGGTGCGCGAATCGAGAAGATCGTCGGCCTCAGGGTTTCGCGCGAGGCAATCCCCGCGCCAAACCTGCCGGCCACTGCTTCTCGATTGGTCCCCCCAGCGGTCGATTTGCTCCGCAGCAGGAAGCGCAGGCGTGATCGGATCAGGCTCGGTGTTTTTGCGTTGTTGGCGCTATATGCGGTCGCGATTCTGTCTTTGATCGGGTACCTGGAGTGGCAACGTCTTCGGGTCAACCAGCTGCAGCGCGAAGTACGAGTGGAACAGCCGACGGTTGGCGCTATTGAAAGTACAGCTGACCGGTGGCGGAAGGTTGAGTGGGCTGTCGATCCGAGGCTGTATCCGGTCGAATTGCTCCATCGGGTGGCCAATCTTTTGCCGGGTGAGGGGATGCGGCTCACCGGATTTGAGGTCCAGAAAGGGAAAGTCTTTATTCACGGGGAAGCGAGCACTGCCCCTGCCGCATTCAAGTTTGCGGAGGGTGTGAAGGCGGATCCGGCTCTGCAAATGTTCCAATGGCAGATGCCAAGCCCAAGGCTCAGAGCAGACGGCCGAGCTGAGTTCACCGTCGAAGGAGATCCAAAGATTGCGAAAATTGACTGACAACGAATGCCGGCTCCTTTGGCTCTTGGGTGGTGCGATCTTTGTGATCGCAAACTTTTACGGTGTGAGTTACTTGCTTGACCGGGAGGCTGATCTCTCGAGCAAGCTGAGCGAGCTGGAATCGACCATAAAATCGCACCACATTTGGCTGCAGGAGAAAGATTTCTGGCTAGCTCGCAAGCGGTGGCTGGACGCGAAGCAGCCCAACGTCGGAAAAAACGAGGTGCCACAGTCGGAGCTTTTGGAGGCGTTGACCAAGAGCGCCGCCGCCAATCAGCTTCAGATCCAGGAACAGAGCTTCGGCGAATCGAGGACAACACCGCACTATCGCTCAGTGGCAGTGCGGTTGAAGCTCACCGGTAGCCTCCAGAACGTAATCAAGTGGCTCGTGGAAATGCAGCAGCCCGAGAGATTCCAGGCGGTGACCAGTTTTTCTTTGAAAAGCGCGGAGGCGCCTCCTACTGTCAGCCTCGAGTTAGAGGTTGCTCGTTGGTATGCACCCCAGGCATAATGCCGTCATTGCCGAGATCTCCGATAGCGGATCCGGCGGCGAAATGAGCATTTCTCGAAGAACAATCCGCCTCGCCCATCTGGTTTTCCGATTTCCCGGCATCTACCTGGCAGGGCTGGCGGCGATGTCAGCCTTTAGTCTTGCGTCGGCAGATGATCAGATTCCGGTCGGGTTCAAAGCCGATCGATACCACCATCTGTGGGAACGAAACCCGTTTACTCTCGTTGCACCGGCAACGCCCCAAGCCCAGCCCGGCGCCTTCGATAAGCTCGTGCTCGTTAGTTGGCTGAAGGATGCCGGGAAGGATGTGATCTTCGTCCAGAATACGGAAACGAACGAGACTCAAAAGATTACCACCGAACCGAACAAAAATAATTTCCGGATCGTCGAGATCCATCCGAACGACAACCCGAAGCTGGTCGAAGCGATGATCTCAAATGGAAGCGAACAGGGTGCAGTGAAGTTCCGGTTCGAAGTTCCGGCCGTTGGGAATCAGCCGACCGCCCCGAATCCGCTCGCCATGGGTATCCCGGGTCAGGAACCTCCCGGTGCGGTACCGCAAAACGCGCAAGTCAATGCGCCCGGGGTTCCAAATCCGAACAATTTGCAACAACCCCAGCCCGGTCAAATGCCCCAAGCCGGCGTCCCTGATTCGCAGCAACAAAACAACCCTCGGATGCCGCGCGCGGCCGAGAGTCGGCGCAAGAGGGTTTTGCCAGGCCCGGGTCCCAGTCAACCTATTCAGATGCCGGCCCCTGGTTCCGGTCAACCCATTCAGAACTAACGATAATGTATTCACTTCTCACTTCTCACTTCTCAACTCCACCATCTGACCGCTTCACGGCTGCACCGTTTCACCGGCTCACATGAAGTTCGCCCTACCGACATTCCTGACTCGGCCCTTTCTGATAATATTTCTTCTTACCGGGCTCCCGCTGCTCGCTCAGCAAAGACCGGATGTAGAGGCGAAGAACGAAGAGCCGACGAGTTCATTTCAGGCGGTCAACGCGAGCATCGACACGATCTTGCAGCAATACGAGCAGCTCACCGGCAATGTCTTGATCAAGGACAGCAACCTGGCTGCGAATGCCTTGCCCATAACAATCTCTGTACCGGAGCCTGTGCCTCGCAGCGAGCTCATACGGTTAATCGAGTCTGCTCTGTTGCTGAATAACTATGCCCTCATCCCAGGGTCTGAGCCAAAGACCGTAAAGGTGATCAACATCAACACCGGAAAGAATCCCCGGAGCGAGGGTGTTCGTCTTTATGCAAGCCCGGCTGGCCTGCCAGAAGGAGAACAGATCGTCAGTTACTTCATGTCTTTCAAGTACATCTCAGCGAACGAAGCGCTGACCGTCTTTCAGACCCACATCCTGCCGCGAGCCTACACTTCCTTCGTCCCGATTAGCAGCGCTCAAGCCCTATTGATTACCGAAGACACGAGTGTAATCCGGCAGTTGATCGCGCTCCAGCACTTGATTGATGTCCCGCCGGCAAAAACGGTTACGGAGTTTGTTCAGCTCGTGCGGGCAGATGCCGAGAGGGTGGCCGATACCATCAACAAGCTGGCCGAATATCAGCAGAAAGGTCGAGAGGGCGCCGGAGGGCCTGGCGGTCCGAATCCGGCTCCTCAACCGGTTGCTTCGGTCCCAACGACAAGCACTGGCGAGAGCTCCATTTTCGGTCAATTGATTCCGGACACCCGGACCAACCGAATCCTTATCCTCTGCCGTCCTCAGAACCTCGAATACGTTCGAAGCCTGATCGAAGACTTCGATAAGGAAGTTATCCTGGCTAAACCTCTGGAGTACCGGCTCAAATACGTCGCTGCGGGAGAAGTATTGCCCGTGCTCGGGCAAGTTTTGGCCGAGACCCAGAAGGAGGCCGAGCAGGTGCAGGGGGCCGGGACCCAACAGAATCAGCCGCAGCAACCTGGCCAGACTCGAACCGTTAACCTGCCGTCGACCACCTCCAGCTACGGGGGGTCCACCGGCGCGGGTACCACCGGCGCGGGTACCACCGGAGGGCAAGCGGAGAATCTTTTGCAGGAACCGAATGAGCCAACCGGACCACAGGCAGTTATTGTTGGGAAGACGCGGATCATTTCGGATTCGAAGGACAATAAAATTCTGGTGATTGGTCCGCCGGAAAGTATTGAAAGAGTGCGCGCCATTTTGGATCGGCTGGATCAGCGGCCGCAGCAAGTTTACCTCGCGACGGTAATCGGACAACTTACGCTAAGCAATGACTTGAACTTCGGCGTCGACTGGACCTCAACTTTCAAAAAACTTGGCGGCAGCAACGGGTTCGCTGCTTCAAACCTCAACGTCGCTGGAATCAGCGGGCTCGGCTCGGCTGCCCCCGGTTCAGCTCCATTGATCGACCCGCGTCAAATTCTGACCACCGCTGCTGTACCGGGACTGCAGGGGCTTGCGATCTACGGGAGCATCTCAGATTCCCTCAGAGTTTTCATCCGTGCTCTGGATAGTCGAGACAACTTCACGATCCTGGCGAGACCGGCTGTCTATACCGCGAACAATAAACTGGCGATCATCACCTCCGGGCAACGGATTCCCTATCCTGGCA
>JBAUZZ010000290.1:0-3108 GCA_049585495.1 Chthoniobacterales bacterium
CGTATCAACTGCTGCAATTGCTCTTTTTCAGCGGAACTTAACACGAGCTTTCCACGCTGCTTGGACATCCAAACATCCAAGCAGGTTCTATCAGAATGTCACTATTATTTAAGAGACACTACACTAGGTGCCATTTATCGAGCAACCATGCGTGGTTAGTGGGAACAGGGATCGCTGAAACGGTAATTAGACGCCAGGCGAAAAATGCTATGGATATGAGAACCAAGATAACCGGTAACGGTGTCGGCAGCGGCAAAGCGCGCTTCTTCTCGCAAAGACGCTGGCCGCAGAATAGACCGCCTACCCAAAGGAATTGCCAAGCAAGAACATCGAATGGCCCCGGATTTATGTACGAGAGATCCTTCGTGGCCGTGACGAGTAAATCGCGCACCCCGCAATTGTGAAATCAACCAGATCGCCAGACTGCTGAAAATCACCGTTTTCCATCCCCACCTTCCAGCAGCCCAAAATACCAAGGGAGTAAGGAAAGAGAACAAGATGTACATGGGAAGGACGTCCATCAACGGAGGCTGAAAGACGAGCAGCATCGATGCACCAATCGCTGCCGGTGGATTTTTCAGATATTGCTCGAATAAAGTTCTCAGGCCGGGAAGATAGGAAAGAAGGAAACTGCCGATGACAAAGGCAAATGCCAGCGTCAGAAGGTGCGCGCAGTAAATCCGGCCGGCTCGATGAATCGTGGATGATCTGGCTGCATTGAATCCGTTCTTCTCAATCCGTATACGAAAGAGCATTCCCTCCAAAAACGCCGAGACGAATACAAAAGCCTCTGCAGTGGTGAAAAATCCAATTGGCTGGTCCGTGAAACGACGCAGCGATGATGGCGAATGATTGACCACCATCATTAACAGCAAGATGCCCCGCAGGGCGTCCAGTTCTGTAAGTCGTTTCATGGCCGAGAAATTGAAGTTGCAGGATCCGTACCGACTCTCCTCTCGCGAGAACCGGCCGCCTCTTTGTGTCTACTGATAATGCTTTTTCACAGAGCTAACTGCCAGATTGACTAAGGCCTTCCGATGATGTCCTCGAGCGAAGTCTCTCGTTCTTTTGCAAACTGACTTAGCTGCTGCTGTTTTCATAATCGTGATGAGGACCGACCACGATGAATGGGCTATCGCAAGCCGCCCGGCGGATTCACCAGCTGGACGGCTCGCTTAGGGGGAAGGGATCAGCTCTTGATGCCGACGAGTTCGACTTCAAAGATAAGCGTCAAGTTCGGGCCGATGGCACGACCCGCGCCCTTTTCGCCATAGGCAAGTTCGGCAGGCACGAAGAGCTGCCATTTCGCGCCGGTCTTCATTAGCGGGAGAGCTTCGGACCAGGCTTTGATCACGCCGCTAATCGGGAATGTGATCGGCTCGTCGCGCTTGTAGGAGCTGTCGAATTCCGTGCCGTCCAGGAATGTGCCGCGATAGTTCACGGTGACCTGATCGGTCGGCTTCGGCTGAGTGCCGTTGCCTTCGGCGAGCACCTTGTATTGGAGACCGCTCGGCAGCGTCTTCACGCCTTCTTTCGCTTTGTTCGCAGCGAGGAATTCGGCGCCTTCCTTCTTGTTCTTTTCGGCGAGTTGCTTGAGCCGCTCGATTTCTTGCTTCTGAAGATCCTGCTCAAAGGCTATGAGCGTGTCTGCGCGTTCCTTGTCGCTAAGCTGCGGTTTCGCGCCGGAGATGCCGTCTTCTAGCCCGGCCACGAGCGCCTCGGTGTTCAAGTCGAGCCCGTTGGCTTTCATGCCTCCGCCGATATTGACACCGATGCTGTAACTGGTTTTGTCGCGTTGGTCTTTGAGGACGGTTGGCTTGTCCGCGAGAGCTGGCGCAACGAACGCGAGCACGGCGAGCGGAGTGAGATATTTGAGTTTCATGTGGAGTAGATCTGGATGTTCTTTTGGTTTTTAGAAACGGTCGCCGGGAAGGCTTCCGCGGTTATTTGACGCCGCCACCATGACACTCGCCGGTTGCCCGTCCCTTGCGCGAACATTACAGAAAATCCATGCGCTTCCTCCGCGGTCCTGGTGAGCGGCAAGGGGAATTTTCCAACCTCTAGTTTAGTTCGAACTTTACGACGAAGTTGTTCGGAAGTCCCAATTCTGAAGAGCGCGGCCCCGAACCCTTCGTACGTGTAATGAGAGCGAAAGGTCGGTGCCACGATGGGATGTCAAGATAGTGGCGTCAAGAGCGGGCATCGATGCGGTGCCAAGATTTTGACTAGACCACAAAAAACAAAATCACATGCAGACCTCCGATTTACATCCAATCAACCCGGCATCTGCCGACAAGTCCTCGGCAGCGGTTCATCCCGCTCGCACCGACGCCCATTTCGACGCTTTGAAATACACCCCTGCGCCGACTGCGCGTGACCCCTTTAACCGCAGGACGCCACCTGCACCGACGCTGATCGCGGGCAATCCGAACGCCGGCATTCAGGCCATCAATGACGCTGTGCGCCAAAACTCCGCGTGGGTCCATCCGCTCCGCAGGAAATCGGCCGCGTAATCGTTGGACAGCAGCACCTGACCATGAGCCGCCCAATTCGAGGCGATGGGCTCAAGCCGCGCGGCCGGGTTGCGGCTATTCTCGACCCTCTACCCAAAACCGTTTGCCCGATTCGGTCTTGTAGGGAGGCTGCGTTTCAACGGTGGTCTTGTAGTCTAGCGTCGTCCGTAGGAAAAAATAGGTTCGCGCTTTCATCGTGCGCCCAAGCTGCTGGTTAAGTTCCCACAGGTCCTTTGGCGTTAGAATCTGGCGAAGGATTCGTTGCCAGTCTTCCACGGTATGTTCCCGCTCGAACTCCGGGAATTCCCCTAGGGGGAGGCCAATAATGACATTACCGGCCATTTCAACCCCGCCGCTGAGGCCCTCCGCGGTAATGTCAAAACGGCGGCACGCGAAACCGTCGTGGAAAATCATAGGCTTTCTTTGTCGGTGAGGCCGGGAGGTTGCAAAGGAATAATGCGGGCGAATCCTGTGAATTTCGCGAACTTGAAAGCAACCTTAAATGTGCGCCGTTATCCGCACATGTACTGCTAAAGGGCATGAGTAAAACCGCAAAACAAGATAACAACCAGATAACTGCGATTTCCTTGTTCAA
>JBAUZZ010000291.1:0-2815 GCA_049585495.1 Chthoniobacterales bacterium
CTAGGTACGTGGCCGACACCGCGAAGGGAATAAGGGGCCTGATCAAGGCGGGGGGAACAGCGCATCGTGTCTCTGTTGATAAATCGGCTGAAGTGTCTCGGTGGAAGCGATCCGACAAGGAGGGTAATAGAGAATCGAGAGAACCAGGCGCGCCTCAACTTCCCCCGGATCGAATCTCCGCGGTGCTAGTCATTGGCAGTCTAGCATTAATCTTTGTGACTATCGCGATGCTGACTATCGCCGACATTCGCCCGGACAACGACACCCTACGCGAGCCGGATACCGCTGAACTGAACGCTAAGAACATGCAGCAACACCTGGGCGGTGTACAGTCGCAACCTCTTCGCCTTGACGGCGCGCCCATGGGAATTACCCCAAACCGGGTTTCTTCGCCACGGACGCAAACCGCTGTGATAAAAGGCCTTCCAGGAAGCCATTATCGGACACCGCTAACGAGAACTCCGGCCCTCAGGCGATTTGATACCGAGTGGGACGCTAGAGAGCGGGGCAAAGAGCGTCAACTCTCAGCAGTGGCTCAGAGACTCGGTTCCGCTCCGGAGAGCAAAAAGGAACGACTCAAGGTTTTGACGACGTATCTGAAGCACTACAGAGACTTCCTCAGAAATGTTCGACGGCATAGCAAAACAGCTCTGAGCCATAAAAGAAATAGACCCCAGGGATCGGGTTCACTTATTGCTGCCATTGGCCACGCATTCGGCTTCTGAACTGGTTCCAGTTCTTTTCCACGCGAGCCAGAAGAGTCGCTGGACCAATCAGGGAAAGCCCTGGTCCGAAGGTAGGGTTACAATAGGCTAAAATAGGGACGGCTTCTCAACGTCCAATCTGCATGCGAGAACGGTATAGCTTGCAGCGCAGAGAAGAGATTTTGCTGCTCGCGCAGCGTATCGCAGAACTGCCGCGCGTGCAGAAAAAGGTATTGGCAATGTACTATTTCGAAAATATGCCGCTAGCCGATATAGCGGCCTGCCTCGATCTGAGCAAACCTAGAACCTGCACAATCCTAATGCGAGCTGTCGATCTTATGCAGAGCTGCTTCTTGCAGATCACCTCAATCCCTCGTCCAAAAGATGGGCAGAAAGACCAGCCCGATCAACAAGCCGAATCGACTATCCACGAGGCGTATTGACGTCAAGGATTCCCGAATTCGGTGAGCGTGAGTGCGCAAGCCTCGTTGACGCGGCAATCCTCCGGCCAAGGCACCTCCAACCGGTGCCAGCTCGCGCCGCCGTTGACGGAACGAAGCACGTCGCTCTCCCAAGCCGCGAAAAAAGATTCCCGGCTCGTTCGGATGCGCGGCTAGAACGGCGATGCGGCGTCCGGCCGGCTGGGGCAGGCCGTCGTGGAGCTCCTGCCACGGCGAACCCGCCGCGCGCCGATGGAGATATGATTCTGCCGGTTCAAAGTGGGAGTGCTGCGCGGAGGCAGCTGCCGAAACGGTGATGTATCGGCATCCGCCGTATCGACGGCGATACTCCAGAAGTATTTGTGCCGCAGGCCCTCCTCGAATCGTTGCCAGGTGTCGCCGCCATCGCGGCTCTCGAGGCGCGTCGGACACGATTCCAGGCTTGAGTAAGAGGGGGAATTCTGGGTTCGACATAGTCCAACAGCTGAGACTGGAGACTCCGAAAGGAGCTCAGCGGGATCCAGCCCTGGCTTGATCGGCTGTTGAACATCCCAGCGTTCTGTCAGTTTTCCGTTCGCGATTTTCCAAATGTCGGCGCTCAGGACCTGACCATTGGCAATCGCGAGCGGCCAAATCAAAAAGGCGGCGCCAGGCTAGCATGACAAACAACCGCCAAAATCCGTACCTTCACGATATGCTTGAAGACAGAGCCGTGGTTTTCAAGCCGAAGGAAGGCGAAGTTCTCACGGCCAAGGGCACGACGATTACTTTGAAGGTAACAAGCTCACTTTCCAATGATCAGCTGGGTATTTACGAGATTGCACTTGAGCCACAGACGGTCGGGGCGCGGTTGCACTACCATCGGTTTATGGACGAGACGTTTATCGTCAAAAAGGGGACGCTGGCGATAAAGCACGGAACAAGTGAAGTCGAGGCCGAAGCTGGTTCGGTGATCTACATTCCGAGCTTCACTCCGCACGGATTCGCGAACAACTCCGAAAAACCGGTAGACGTCACCCTGATATTGAATCCTGCGCAGGCGGAGGCCAAAGACGAGCGGCGGACGCAGATGGACAGGCGCCGGCTATCGACTATGATGACCTCAGCAATTTGGATCAAATCGGAATTGACTATTCTCCGCCTTGCTTCTCCCGCTGATTACCACGTTGCTTGGACGGAGACTCTTCCTTTCTCGGCTTCTCCTCCCCAGTTCCTTCCCGGATCTGATTTTTGTTGATGTCCGGATTTCTCTGCTCGGGCTCCTTCTTCTCTACGGCCCGTCCTGCCTCGGGTTGTTGTGGAGGCTCAGCTGGCCGCTCTGTTTTGGTCCCAGGTTCTTCGCGCCGATTTTCCTGACGCTGTCTCGCCGTGCTGTCTTGGTCGTTTCCCGACGGTCGCGAACCAGGCTCAACCCGTTTTGGCGCCTCGTTCGGTTGTTCTCTGGCGGGTTCGTTCGATCCTTGGGTCTCCCTCTTTAATTGCTCCTTAGACGGCGTCGGTTCTGCCGAAGGTAACTGATGCGGAGAAGGAACTTCCTGTCTGTGCTCCCGTTGTTCGGGAGAACGTTTAGGACTGGGTGAAGGTGTCGCAGGTTGTCGCGTCTCTTCCCCGATCTTATTCGCCGCTCCGGGTGTCGGCGCTCGCATTTGTTTGTTTTGCTCAGACGTAGGC
>JBAUZZ010000292.1:0-6019 GCA_049585495.1 Chthoniobacterales bacterium
TTGAAAGCAACCTTAAATGTGCGCCGTTATCCGCACATGTACTGCTAAAGGGCATGAGTAAAACCGCAAAACAAGATAACAACCAGATAACTGCGATTTCCTTGTTCAATTCTGTGGGGTCGTTGATCGCCCGCGAATCGGCTCTAGGACTTGATGGCTGCCTCGCATGGATTCGAACCACGACAAAGTGATCCAGAGTTTCTTTTGCCGGGAAAACGTTGAAATCCCCCCCCAATGAAAACCACCGCTCCGCCAGTTGGGATTTTCTGAGCGCGATCGGGTTAGCTTGCGTCATCATCGGCTTCATCCTTCAAGGACTTGGTACTTGGCTTTCGCCGTAACAACGCTGCTTTCCCGCGGGGAAATGTACGAGATTTGCTAAGCGAACTGAAGTAGTGAATTCAAGCAATGGATTATCAACCGCGCTTGAAAGCGATTCTTGATAATTCTGGGACGTTGGGCATTGGCAGTCGTTGGAGGATCCGTGGCCGCCCTAATAGGTAGCTCTTATGAGCGACCGAAAACGAGGCGCGGTCGACTGATATATTTGCTCTTCCCATTGGCTTGGATTTTTCTCGGATTGTCTATCTATGCGGGCGAGCAAATTTCTCGGCGTTTCATAGCTGCGCAGGTCAAACCCGACCCAGAAAACGTTCGAAATATTTTAATGCTCATGAACGATGATTTTCATTTCCAATTGTTGATGTTGCAAATGGGATTGGGCGTTCTGTTTGTGTGGCTATTATGTTTTTTGGCCTGGTTGATCTTCTGGGCGACCAAGGGTTCTGGGAAAAAGAATTCTGCCACAACATCGACTACGACGGCTGCCGGAGAGTAGATCCAAAAATATGAAATTGACGGCTTGTCTCAAGCTGTTTGTCGCGATTGCTGCTCTTCAGCTTAGCTCTACACGCGGAGCGGATACCCACTGTGATTGCACTATAGTTCCATTCGAACCTAATCCGCCTTGTGCCAGCGTCTGCATCGCGAAAATACATGGCGATAGCTTCGGCAGACGATTTAAGGAATATCTTTGGCCTCCCAAATGATGTTGCAAAAACGATTGCCAACATAGCGCCCAACAATCGTCCTCATTCGCTCGAAGATTATAAACGTCTAATCCCGGGACCCGCCTATCAGGCACTCGAACAGAGAATTCATTCTTTGAGAGCAGAGGATTTCAAGTCGGTCGCTCGAAACGCGGCGATCCGCGGCATGTCGCTCGATAAGCTTCAATGGTAGTCCCCATAATGAGAAGACGAACGCGAGCTTTCGAAAGTTGGTGGCGCCGCGCATGTTCGCCGGTTGTTCAAACGATCAGCCCCAGCCGGGGAACGAGGACCGCTAGACCTCTTCTTGGACCGCTGTAAGGTGCTCGAAAGTCAACTTGCCGTCGATAATTTCCTTGAACGCGATATCAGCGTAAGACATCCGCGGCCCGACCTCGACCAGAGGCCTGTGCCCTGTGCCCAATTGGCGGACTCGTTTCGAGACAAGGTTTACCAGGACAGCCGTGTTTGGAATAGTTTTGGCGGCTTCCTCGAGAAGTTGAGTCTGCATAGTTTGCGTCCTCGGCCCAGGTCAAGACCTGAGGACAAGGGGAGGGGGAAGATTCTTGGAGGCCGCCGGTCTGGTCAAGTCGAATCGGCGCCCCACAAAATAGCTCGTTTCAGATACTCGACTTGCTCTGGCATTAGCTTTACCTGGACACATCCAGGGAGAAAGTAGACGCTCAACTAGCATCCGCTCGAGTAGCCGTTCAAGCTCCGGCGCAATTGAAATTTTGCCGATGTGATCAAAGGCCCGTTGGGCGGCGGCGATCATATCCGCGTTTCCGGTACGCAAAGCCAACGCGAGACACTCATCCACAACCTTTGAAAGCCGGGCAATTGCCTCGGGTGAGTTTGTCTGATCGCCTTCCCTGGCCAACGGAATCGCGGCTTCGCTCAAAGCTTGGATCCGGGCGCCGAGCTCAGCAATCCGATGCGAATCATTTTCTCAGTGGTTTCACTAGTTCAGGGTGATCGGAGGACGTCCTCCCCACCTCCGAGAAAAAACTCAGCACCAGCAAAACTGGACTGAGACCAAGGAGAATCAGGCCGATCGTCTGATTTGCAAAGAAGGTGATCACGCCGGCAAGGGCCAAAGTCGCCGGCAACACGATTCGAATCCCGTTAAGATCGCTAATCGCTCGCCAAGTCGCTTAAATACAGGAGCTAGAGGTGGTTTGATTTTCAGATATCAAACAAAGTGTAATACGAAATGTAACATGCCCGAGGAATTCCAAGGAATTCTAGCTTCGTCTTGGCCCTTGGATTAGATTCCCCCCCTTCGTCCCCAGAACCATGAAAATCACCTTTAGCTTTGCCCCAAAAAATGCGCACGCAATCGCGAAATATTCAAAACTGGTCGGCTGCACCCAGGCCGAAATGGTCAACCATCTGTTGGCCGAAACGCTTTCCTGGTTTTACGACCCTGCAAGCGGCTACACCGAAGGTTTTTTAGGCAGCATCTATTATCGCGACCGTGAGAATGCCGAGCGTGCTCTGCGTCAAGTCACCCAGGTGATTCGAAAACAGTACCAGGGCAATCTGCTGGCTTCTTTCAAAATCGAGATCCGCCAGTTGCCCGACAGCCGCTTTGAGTTAAAGGCCGAATTAGTCGATCAGTACGGCGAACTTCTGCCCCTCTGCTAATCAGCTCCCAGCCCCGAGCTTCGGATTTTCTCTTGGTTCCGCTGGCTCAGAATTCCGCGAGAAGAAACTCGCGATGAGCAAAGCTAGACTGAGGCCCAGCGGAATTAGCCAATAGTCTGGTTGCCAAAGAAGGCGATTGCGCCGGCAAGAGCCAGGGTCGCTAGGCAAACTTAGCCAGTAACTTCGGATCACAGGGTTGCAGTTTCGAGCCCTGCCGGGTGCAAATCAAGTACCAGAGCCGATTGGATTTCCAGTTCTCCCGGTCCATAGACTCAATAAAAGATGCGATCCCGAGAGTCTAAAAATGTTCGGGCACAATCCACTTTTGCTCCTTCATGATGCTTCCAGTAAAGGAGTTCACGAACTTTCTGATGAGCAGTGCCTAAACAGGGCGCAAAGCGTTCGGACAATCCTGATTGCCCTTCCGGAGCGATTCGCCCTTATACGAGCTGAAAGCGACGAACTGAAACAAGCTATTTCGACCTTGTTCAAAGAAGAGTCCAAATAGCCTGCGCCGGAATCTTGCTCGAATGAAAGCGCCTCCCGACGGGTGACGGCGGGTCCTTGTTTGCCTCGCGTGAGAGCGGGAGTGAAAGTTGTCTATATCCCGATCGAAATCGACGACAACACCTACGCCGAACTTCAAGCCATTGCCGATCGCAAAGGGCGCACGATCGAATCGATTATGGCAGAAGTCTTCGAGAGCGTTGATTTTTCTGGACTTTGAAGAGATAACGCTCGAGCGCGCATCACCTCGGGCGTTGCCGCGCCCGAGTCCGCGGAGGGGACATTGTACCGCGGCGGTACAACATCAAACCATCACGACGAGCACTTTCACTTTTTCGTCGGCGCGGCCTCCGGCACCACCTGCGGCACCGCGATTTCGAGCGCCCCACGCCAAGAAACGTTTTCACCTTCCAATGAGACGTTACCGACTGGTGGATGAACCACAGGGGCAAATAAAAATCACCATCTAAGAGCTTGTGCGGTTCAAGCCCGTCAATGATGGAGACAAACTTGGTGAGCCTGACGCGCACCCAGACATTTTCCGGGCCGGCCGGTTGGCGCTCGCTTCCTCTGACGCGCTTTGCCAGGGTCGATAGGCCAGCAACCCGTGAATTTTGAAAACATCGCAAACTGCCACCGCGGCAAATCTGGACCAAGCCCTTGGACTGAAACTCTTTGGCATGAGAGGGCGGCATTTTGATAATGTCTGGCCCTACGTGCTTCTCGTAGCGATGATTGCTGTAGGCTTTGTGCTCGTACTCGAGCTTGTCCGCCAACACCTCAACCATTTTCCAATCCGTTTCGTAGGTGGGTTTCTCCAGGGCGTCGACGGGCGTGATAGTTGCGGCGTGGAGCGAAGACATAACAACCGAAGGGGGGCGTATCCGCGCAGGAGAATACTGGGCGGATAAGGTTTCAGAATTAGAGAACCTTGTTCAGAAATTTTAGCGTGACTATTCCCTGGAAAATATGGTGTGCCATATTTTTTGGCCGAAAGCGAAGCCATAGACTTGCGGCCCACGGAAAGAGGGGGAGGCGCAAGAGCTCGGCACGCGGTCGAGGATATAAATGGAAGGTGCGTCGCGAGCGCGTGAGAGAAGGAAGCCGTTTATGCCGCAGACGGCACTCTTGCGCTTGGAGGCCGGCCGTGGGTTCGGAACTCCATCCGACATTGTCGGACTCGACAATGAACTCAACGTGGACCAAATTTACCGGGTTGTACTTTTATTCTGTCGCATCAGATTCCGGCTGTGTACACTAGCGCAACCGATGACTGGTTTGAGGCAAGGCACACGCCCGGGCGGAGTGCGTAATCGCCGCCTGCAATCTTGGAAGGCGCTTTGAACCTGGACGCATGGAGCAGAATGGCTCATTCTGCCGTTTCTTTATTGTCGCTCACGATCCACTGGTCGCTGCGTTTGTCGGCTCTTTGTCTGATCCCCGCGCGGCTGTCGGCTTGGACTAATGGCGAGCTTTCAATCTGGCTCGACCCCGACCGCGGGTATGCCCTCGAGCCGATTATACAGAAATTCCGAAACGATTTCGGGATCAAAGTCACGATAGAGTCGCCCGAAAATATTACTGACAGTTTCGCGATGGCCGCGCAAGTGGCCAAGGGCCCAGACATCGTCATTTGGGCACACGACAAAGTCGGGGAATGGGCGGATGCCGGTTTAATTGCGCCGATTGAGGTCTCGCAAGAATTCCGCAATAGGTTCCTCCCGAAAGCGTGGGAAGCCGTGGTTCACCGGGATTCGATTTGGGGGTATCCGATCGCTTTGGAAACGGTATCTTTGATTTATAACAAAACACTTCTCGATGGTCCTCCGCCGGCACAGCTTTCCGAACTGGTAGCCCTGAACGCGAAAATCAGGAAGAAACACCCCGAGGCGACGGCCATCCTTTGGGACTATAACAGCTCCTACTATTCCTGGGGGATTCTGGCGAGTGCGGGGGGCTACGTTTTTGGGAAGAAGGGAAAAGATTATGACTTGCAGGATGTCGGTGTGGCAACTCCTGGAGCGATCGCCGGGCTCTCGGAAATAATCAGCCTGATCGGAGCGGGTGTCCTGCCGAAAAGTGTCAGCTACAGCGCGGTGGAAGAACTGATGGCACGAGGCAAGCTTGCCATGATGATCTCAGGCCCGTGGGCCTGGTCCGACCTGATAAAGAGCGGGATCGACTTTGGGGTGGCACCGATTCCGGGTGTGGCCGGATTTCCGGGTCGTCCCTTTATCGGGGTGTCCGTCGCTTATCTCAACCGCTCAAGCCCGAACCAGGATTTAGCCAAGGAATTCCTGGAGCGTTGCGTGCTTACCGAAGAGGGGCTGGCCGCAATGGATCACGGAAAGCCGATTGGCATTCCGGCCCTGATCTCGCTGGAAGAAAAGATGGTCAAAAACAATCCATTGTTGCAGCAGTTGAAGCTTTGCCTGGACTGGGGCGAGGTGATGCCAAACGTCCCTCAGATGGGCCGTTTCTTCAGTTCCCTTGGCCAAGCGTTGCAGATAGCGACCAACGGCCAGGCTTCTCCGGAGGCAGCATTGCGGGAAGCCGAGGCAACCATGCGCCACCGGTGAGGGTCCGTGGCCCGGCATTGCCCATTCAACCCGATTAGTTTTTGTTCTGTTAGCCTGGTGGTGAGGCATAAGGATTCTCGAGGGTGAGAACGACGACTAGCCGATCATAAAGTCCGTCGAGCCGCGCAAATTCGGCGCTCCCGGTTCCGATGCAGAAATCCGGCTAGCTTGAATCACAGGCAATGACCACCCGTTTGCACAACTACGCGGAAGTCCGGACTTACTTCGAAAAAGAAC
>JBAUZZ010000293.1:0-5858 GCA_049585495.1 Chthoniobacterales bacterium
GGGTTGGTGAACGCGGACTGTTCGGGCACTACTACGATCGTTCCCAGGGGTCCGGAACCTTGCTTTTCGACGAGATTGAGAAGGCGCATCCACTGGTGATGGACATTTTCCTGCAAATCTTGAGCGCCGGCCGCTTCACGCTTGCTAGCGGTGAAACTCTGGATCTTAGCAACTACGTCGTCGTTGCTACATCCAATATCGGGTCCAGGATGTTGATGGAAAGCCGAAGCACAGACCGCGAAACGTTGGTCCGCCGCACACTGCAGGCCGGCACGACTGAGATGCGACCGGAAACCTATGCGCGGTTCGATCTGCACTGCGTGTTTAACAAGCTGGACTACGAAGTTCTTAACACGATCGCCGAGGTCCATCTCAAGAGGTGCCTGACGCTCATTAACAACCAAGGTCATGCGATCACTTGTGATGGGGAAGTGCTCGAATACGTGCAACGGGAGGGCTATTCCGAACGCTTTGGCGCACGCCCGATGCAGAACGCCGCGATGCGCGTTCTCGGCTCGGTTGTCGCTTCGGCAATGCTAAATGACGGTGGCTCTGGTGTGAAAGGTGCGGTCTGCTACGATCGCAGGAAGAACACGTGCTTCCTGCGACCTCCCGAAACGGAATCCGCTCCCTAATACTTATTTTCGGGCTACGGCCTCTTCCAGAGCCTCGCGGATGAATCGCTGATAGGGCATACCCCGTGCCCTGGCACGGCTCTTGACCGCCTTCAGCAAAGGCTCCGGCATCCGCATATTGACCCGTGCCCCCTTCTTCTCGAATTCGAACCGGACCGGTTTTGCGCCGGAAAGATCATATTCCGTCAGATCGGCGGTGTCGACGAAGGCCTCCGCCTCCCTGTCACTCTTAAAGGTTGGGATTTTCTTTTTCATGGTGCTGAACTTCCTTCTTGTGCATGTACCGGGCGCTGATGGGCCGGATGTACCGCTTGCCTTTTCTTCTCGCGGATCGTAAAGACCAGAAAAATATGGCGTCCCGCTGCAATCTCGCCGACGGCCTTGACGCGGGCTTCCGCGACAGAATGCGCTTCATCCGGCAGGATCATAATCGGCCCCAGGAAAAGAGATTCGATGTCTTTCGCTGAGACGCCGTGCTTGAGACACTTGCTGCGGTTTCCATCGTCCCGGTCAAAACGCGATAGGATCACTTCTTCCACCGAGGTATGATGACATTAATATGTACGTATGTCAATACATTACAACTGTCGACAGGGCGATTTACTAGCGTGGTCAAAGTTCTTGAATCTGCGGCTCGTCGGTGGATTAAAAAATCGTTTTGCCTAAAACTGTAAAACTAGAAAACAACTTAATGGCCCCGGTCTCCAGAGTCCTCGTCGTGCTTTGCTTCCTCTGGGACCTATGCGCTTTTGCGCAACAACCGACGCTGATCCTGCCCGATTCTAAGCTTACCCCGGGCGACATGTTCGACGTGACGATCCAGGATATCTGCATACCGGGGTATTCGAGGAAGGTGCGAGCCGTACCTCGGGCACTTCGAACCCAGGCGTATAGGAAATACGGGATCACGTCCGCCAACCCGGGTGACTATCAGCTTGATCACCTGATTCCGCTTTCCCTCGGCGGTTCGAACTCGATCCGGAACCTTTGGCCACAATCATACCTCACATCGCCCTGGAACGCGCATGTGAAGGATGTGCTCGAGCGAAGACTGCATAACCTCGTCTGCAACGGAAAGGTCGATCTACAAACTGCGCAGCATGAGATCGCAACCGATTGGATCAAAGCGTACGAGAAATACATAGCCAAAATTCCACCAGCCTCTGAGACGCGCGAGGTCCAGTTTGCCCCCGAGACTGCTACGGAGAGCGAGGTCTGGGTAAATACCCGATCTGGCAAATACTTCAAGCCGGGCTCACGGTACTACGGTAAAACCAAGCAAGGGAAATTTATGACCGAGATCGACGCTCTTGATAGCGGGTATTTACCAGCGGGCGGGACCGGCCGGTAGCTTGTGCCCAGAAACCACAAGTTAACCAATGTCATACAGGGCCGAACCGTTCGGGTTGTGACGGCCGAACCGGGCAAGGTACTTATCCGGTTCGATGATCAGTCGACGATGACGGTGAAGACGGCTGGGATTGTCGACATCTTCCCGCCAGGAGGTAAGATCAAAGCAATCCAGGAGGACGGTCCTGAGTTCAGCCTCCAATTTGAGGATGGTTCGACGGTGAGCTTGCAGCTTACCGACCCGGGATCATCGGTGGCGGTGCGGGATAAGAGCAACGCCGTTGAGTACCTCGGCTGAGGCGGGCCCTTTCCTTCCCGCGCTTGTCGCGCGAGCTATCCTTGGCGGTATGCCCGGGCCCTCCAGTTCCGACATCCACTTGATAACCGCGAACTCTCAGGGCACCCGGAAGCTGCTGAGTCCGTAATGGTCGCACCGATCCAGTTTGCGGCTTAACAAACGTTGAGCCTTGGCAGAAATCACAGGGACGTCGCAGGTCTCCCCTGCAAATGATCGTACAGCCGCAAGAGACTCGAACCAGACCAAGGTGAGGAATTCAACTTCGTGCGACCGTGCAAGGCGGAGTACGTGGTAACCGCGATAGCCCTGTTGGCTCAGTTCCCTTTGCAGGCACGGGAACAATTCATTTTCCAGATAGCTGGCGTACGCGTCAGCATTTTCATTGGTCGTCCAACCCTTCCACATTCGGCAGATCAGATGCTGATCATGAAGGCTGAAGCCGGTCCATTCAATCGGCTTTTGACGTTGGCGAAACACGCTGGCAACCCGGCAGAAGGGATCTCCTCCAATCCTGTTTGTTACCAGCACGCGCGATCTCGAGCTGAGCGGCACCGGTGATCCTGCATCGAGCGTTTCTATGGGCGGATGTGGATGCGCAACTAGTTGTTTTGAGGCGCTGCCGCATGCGTTCTGGAACAATCCGGAATTACGGAACCCAAGGAAGCTGTTCAGCTCATGTCGGCGTTTTCCGACAAACATTTGGCAAGATATGAGATCACGCGAATTCTGGGTGGGAGGCTGTTGCCTTCATCGTACGCGCTTGCTTCTTAACCGCGTCCCGCCTTGTATGGTTGAATCCAGATAATTTTTCTCAATGAGTGCGCAGGACCATGCGGCTGGGACTTAATGTGACCTCGACGCCAGTGCAGTCGCTGAGTCGATGCGCTGCGACTTTCGCGTTCGCCCGCAACCGCCGATTGATAGAGCCGGCCTAGGAAATTCGGTGACCAGAACTCGATTGGTTTACCGTTGCCTGACTTTAGTTTTCTCTTCTTCTCGAGTCGACCGCGCTCAATCAGGTTTTCACCAGAGACCATGATCAGAAGCAACGTCATCGAGAGCAGCCAGAGCCTATCGACGAAATCCTCAGCCGACAGGTCGACCCCTTCTTCGTTATCCGCCAGCTCGTCATTAATGACGAGACTGAATGGGACCGAGCTGGCCTGCAGGAATGCTTGTTTAATGGTTGCGCCTGGAATAACATGCACGCTCTTGTAATAGACCGTGCTGAGCGGCGCTTCCGGCAGGTACGTAGTCACTAGGACCGCGTCCTGATCCGCGGTAACGCCAAAGTCCAGCCCTTGGATCGGCAGCGACGGAGCCTGTCCTTTGGAGGTTCGGGAAAGAACCAGGAACGGACAGTCTCCCTCAGTCGAATGACGCACGGTCCCCTTCGGCAGCATGAAGACTAAAGCGTCGAAGGGGAAGGGGATGGCGTCAAAGGTCATATCATCCGGAAGCTCCGTCCGGAGCGCGGCAGCGAGGAGTTCCCGGGAAACGTAGTAGCTCGGCACCTCGTAGCGCAGAAGCAGAGCGGCCTGGCCATGGACTGCAGCCAGAGCTGGATTGGGCCGGGTCTGGTGCTCATGGATGCTGACGTAATTTTGCATCGCGGCGTTGGCGGACGAAACAGCGAAGACTTTCTGGGGCCAGTAGTCGGCGGGGGCGTTGATGTGACGCGGAGTCAAGGCCCGCAGCCAATCCGGATGCTCCTTTTCGAGGTAGGCTCGGACCTCGGCGTAGTTGTGTAAGCGCGCGGTCATTGGAGGCGCGTCACTCGAGCTCCAGTTCGGGATCGGGGACGCAAGGGCTTCTTTTGAACTGAACCGGCTCAATTGGATCTAAAAGAGCTGCATCGTTGTTTTCAGGGCTGTTCACCCGCGAACTGATCGGCCACATCTTCATCCGCTCGGTTGGGAACGGTTTGAGCAATTCCTTGAGATCGTCGTCCTCCGCTTCACCCAACCATTTTGCGTGATGTTCCTCGGGCAGGATCACGGGCATCCTGGTGTGCACCTGGGTGACCAGTTCGTTTGGTTCGCCGGTAATGATTGAGCAGGTGCGGAGCCACTCGTCGGTCGCTGGATCTTTCCATGCCTCCCACAGCCCGGCAAAGACGAAAGGGGAATCATCTTGCATCCCGATTGCATAGGGGAACTTTCCGCCGGGTACTTTCTTCCACTCGTAGAAGCTGTCAGCTGGAATCAGGCATCGTCGCCTCTTGAACGCTTCTCGATAGCTCGGCGCGGTATCGACAGTTTCAACTCTGGCGTTGATGGTCTTGAAGCCAATCTTGCTGTCCTTGGCCCAATACGGAACCAGGCCCCAGCGCAAGGTATCGAGCGAGCGTTGGCCAGTTTTCGGCCTGAACCGGATTGCCAGCACATCTTGGCTGGGCGCGATATTCCAGCTGATCGGGAGATCCCTTTGCGGAGGAATTGGAATCTTGTATATACGCGCCAATTCCTCTTCTTTCGTGGTTCGTCGATAGCGTCCGCACATGGCCTAAGGCTGTAGCAAGTCTTCGGCCTGGCCAAGGGCTTTCTTAAGATCCTGGAGTGCGTGCGCGTACTCGCTGCCTCTCAAATCCGAGTGCTGAAGATACGGCTGGAACTTTTTGACCGCCCTACACAAATTGCACAGAGTAGCATTCCTCTCTTGAAGCGTCCGACGAAGCGTGTCGTTTAGTAGCTTACCTTCAGCATCGAATGTCTTGCGCGAAGCAGCCGGTATCGCGATCCCAGCCAATCTGAGAGCGTAGCCCGAATCTTCTGAAGAGCCTCCCATGCTCTAAGCCGACTCTGCCGGGAGGATTCGAGTTCCTCCATCATGATTTGGACCGATTTGAGCAGATCGGGATCGCTCACGTACAAGTGTTCATCCGAACATACTAAGAGTCAAGACTGGTTGTTTCGACCTCAAGGATGGAAGTCTGCAATGGATGATTCAGGCTGATATTTGACAATGGTTCAATGAACAGGGGAAACCGAGTCGGTATTCCTCCTTGAGAAGCTCCGCGCACAGACCTTGGCAAAAGAGGCGCCATCTCCTTCGTCGACGTCACCTCTTTTGCTCCTAATCAGGATCTGATTACGAATGCGCTGGGAATAGTCAAAGGGGTCAACCTCTCCACTGAGGAAGGGACTCTCCCTATGGTCATCGACGCCGACCCGGAGTGGTTAGACGCCTCGTTCGAACATCTGAACGAGGCGCTCGAAGCGCTAAAGGATAGGCAGGCAAATATCAACGGACAATGAGTCGAGCCCTTAAGTTTCTTGAGACGCAGCGCTTCTGTGTACTGCAAACTCACTGTGAATGGCTCGACGCTCAAGCCCGTGCAGGGATCAACGACAGCCATATTGGCCGGGCTGCGGTAAGTGAATTCTTATATGGAATCCAAGAAAAGGAGCGGCAAGCCTGGATTGCTGATGCCCGCGCACGAACGCCTGACCAACGAGGGGTCATCTCACGAAACGGAAAGTATTCCGTTAACGGAATACTTTCCGATATTCCGAGTTCCGGAATATTCCGAGTTGTTGGTGGCGATCTGGCCCCATGCTTGCGTTTCATTGATA
>JBAUZZ010000294.1:0-1654 GCA_049585495.1 Chthoniobacterales bacterium
TCCTGCAGTGTGCCGCGTGCCACTCCCTTGAGTCGGATGTAAACAAGCAGGGCCCGAGCCTCGCCGGGCTCTTCGGTCGCAAGGCGGGCAGCGTTGAAGATTTCAACTATTCCGACTCGAACAAGAATTCCGGAATTGTTTGGGGCGAGTCTGTCCTCCGCAAATATTTGGCGGATCCACAAAGTGTAGTCCCAGGGACTAAAATGACGTTCCCTGGCCTGAAAGATCCTAAGCAAATCGAAGACGTGATCGCTTATTTGAAGGAGGCTACGAAGCCCCAGTGAAAAGGGCGCAACAGATCTTCGGGCTTGGCAACGGGCGCTTGAAACCGGCAGCCACCGATTCAGAAGAACGTGTCAGATTCTTATGAAAGTAAGATGGACCCACGACAATCTCCGGCTACGAATCACGCCAAGTGAGCTGCAGAGTATCTTGGACGGAAAGCCGGTTACCGAACGTTTCCAGCTTTCCGGCGAACCGGGATGGAAAATCGCAATCGTGCCAGCGGGAAGCGCCACAGAGCTCCTTTGGGTCGAGGGCGTACTCCGGGTGCGCTTATCGAGTGAGGACCGCTTACGACTCGCGTCGTCGGACGCCGAGGGTGTGTATTTTGAACGGGCCGGAGACCCGGCACTACGCTACTTTGTTGAGAAAGACTTTCCCTGCGTTCACCCTCGGGCAGCCGACGCCATGGAAAAGGCCAGCGATACGTTCAACCCTCCGCCGGGCTTTGAGGCCCGGAAGGCGACTGAATCTGAAGCATAGAGGGTTTTTTTTAGCGGTGTCCATCTAATCGTTCATTAGCGAAATTCAACAGCCTACCTCGCGATTGTCTCGCTAAGATGCCTTGCGGAGTGAGGAACGTCTCGAACGATGGTGATCACACGGCGAGGACGCCGAAAAGATGTCGAGACCTCAGATACTGTCATACGAGCAAGCCAAGCGCTTCTACGACTGGATGGGGGCGAAGCAAGACGCGCAATGCTTCTACGAACGGCCAGCGCTGGGCGATCTAGTTGTTCATCTAGAGCTAGGAGGAGCGGAGAAGGTGATCGAGTTTGGTTGCGGAACCGGGCGCTTCGCCGAGGAGCTTTTGGATCGGTATTTGCCCCCAAATGCCTGCTATGTCGGCCTCGATTTAAGCAGCACGATGATCGAACTCGCACAGAGTCGCACAGCACGGTTTGGAGGACGTGCCGCAATTCAGCAAACCAGCGGCACAACGCGAGTCGATCTGCCCGACGGAGCATTCGACCGCTTCATTTCGACTTATGTGCTAGACCTTCTCTCCGAAAAGGACATCGATTTCCTGCTGAGCGAGGCGTATCGCGTCCTTA
This sequence comes from Chthoniobacterales bacterium, assembly GCA_049585495.1. Lineage (GTDB taxonomy): Bacteria > Verrucomicrobiota > Verrucomicrobiia > Chthoniobacterales > JAFAMB01 > JBAUZZ01. Next base: position 1,338 of record JBAUZZ010000294.1, read on the forward strand.
GGAACGGTGGCCTGCTAGGCGTGGTCAGCTTAACCAGAGGGTCACGATGCCTATCGCGCTTCCTGACTTGGACTTGGGAACGGCTGCATCAGTTCTCGCCTATGCTGATGGGCGGATGTCGACCGATCAAAATCAGACCCCTGTTGGAAAACCTCAGGTGGAAGGTACGCTATGAGGATGTTGTGACTCGGTTCGCAATTGCTTCCGAGATCGTAGTTGCGGAGAAAATCTGAACGGAGGTAATACCAAGCTGAACTCTTCTTCTCCGGCGACGTGGACACATGCCACCATCCCTCTGAGCGACAGGAAAAAAGAGA
>JBAUZZ010000295.1:0-22837 GCA_049585495.1 Chthoniobacterales bacterium
ATTAACGCTCCTTAGAAGTCCGGGGTGTAGCTTAGCTTGGTAGAGCGCCTGCTTTGGGAGCAGGAGGTCGCGTGTTCAAATCACGCCGCCCCGACCACCCGAAGACGTTTCTCGTTTCTTGTTTATCGTCTATCGTTTCTCGATGGAGCAGTGGTCGCGAGGAGCGAGAAACGAGAAACCAGAAACCAGAAACGAATCCGTGATCCGCTTCGACATTCTGAGCCTGTTTCCGGGGCTCTGCCAGGGAGCCTTTAGCGAAAGCATTTTAAAGAAGGCCCAGGAGAATCGACTGATTCAAGTGCGCTGCCTGAATATTCGTGATTGGGCTCGCGACAAACATCAGGTGACTGATGAACCACCGTACGGCGGCGGCCCCGGGATGGTGATGAAACCTGAGCCGATCTTCAGCGCTGTTGAATCATTACGGACGGCAAGATCGCGAGTCATCCTGATGGCGCCAACGGGGAGACGATTTGATCAGCGGCTGGCAAAGGAGCTCACCGCGGAAGACCACCTTATTTTTGTCTGCGGACACTACGAAGGGATCGATCATCGCGTCGCCGAGCACCTGGCGGACGATGAAATTTGTATCGGCGACTACATCTTGACGAATGGCGCGATCGCTGCAGTCATCGTGGTAGACGCGGTATCTCGTTTGATTCCCGGAGTCTTGGGCCATAGCGGCTCGGCGCAGGACGAGTCGTTCTCTGCCGGCCTCCTCGAATATCCGCAATACACCCGGCCCGGCGATTTTCGAGGCTGGAAAGTACCAGAGATATTGCTCTCCGGGAACCACCAGGCAATCCGAGAATGGCGCAGCGAACAGGCCCGACAAAAGACGAGAAATCGTCGACCGGATTTGCTCGACGGTGCTTGACGGAAGGTGCGTTACGAACGCGTTGGTTTCGATGAAAAAGACTGGTTCAAACCTGCGTCGATTCGTGGCGCGGCTCCTCCTCGGCCTGGCATTGGGCGTCGGGGTCAGCGGTCTGATCGTCGGCCTCGTCTACTATTTCTGGTCTCTCTCGTTCGACCTCAAGGAAGTCGGCCGCATCCCTGAGCGCTCGTCCGTTTACGACATGGATGGGAAACTGTACAGCCGTCTTTACGGAGAAAATCGGATTCTGACGCCGGCCGATAAGGTGTCCCCGTTTTTTAAGAAGGCTTTGCTGGCGCGGGAGGACTCCCGTTTTTATGAGCATCACGGAATTGATATTATAGGCATTTTGCGAGCGCTGAACCGGAACGTCACGCATTTCGCGCTACGTGAAGGAGGCAGCACCATAACCCAGCAGTTGGCCCGGAACAGTTTTTCGCTCGGGGGACGTGATCTGAGCCGCAAGATACTGGAGGCGTTCTTGGCGAAGCGAATCGAAGCTGCCTTCACGAAAGACCAGATCCTGGACTATTATATGAACCGAATCTATTTCGGCTCAGGCTATTATGGATTAGAAACGGCCAGCCAAGCCTACTTCGGAAAATCTGCTTTGGCTCTTACATTGCCAGAGGCGGCTCTCTTAGCCGGATTAATCCGCAGCCCAAATCGCTACTCACCTTTTAACAACCCGAAGGGAGCGATCGCCCAGCGCGACGAGGTTCTCGATCGGATGCTCGACCTTAAAATGATCTCCTCGGCGGATGCGGAAAACGCAAAACGGACGCCGCTCCGCACTGCCAGTCGACGCGCTTCAATTCCGCAGCAGAACTACGCGATGGACGCGCTGTATCGAGAACTGCAGGGAATCGTAAGCCAGGATCAGATCGACGGCGGCGGGCTCCGGATCTACACGACCTTGGATCCCGCCCTGCAGCAAGCGGCCGACGATACAGTCAATGGTTGTTTGACAGAGATTGAGCACAAGCCCGGCTACAAGCACCCGCGCAAGGCCGATTACACCGACGAAGCGAGATTAGCCGGGGAACCAACGAACTATGTCCAGGGTGCAGCTATTGCCATCGACAACCGGACTGGCGCAATTCGAGCGCTGGTCGGCGGACGTGACTACCGCGACAGCAAGTTTAATCGAGCCTCGCAGGCCAGCCGCCAGATAGGCAGCACGTTCAAGCCATTTGTCTACGCCGCCGCCTTTTCGCGGGGCCTGATGCCCGGAACAGCGATCAGTGATGGACCGATCCATCGCGGCGAGATTGCTTCGGCGCCGACTTGGAATCCGAGTAACTCCGACAATCAAAACCGTGGGCTGCGCCCAGCACGCGATGGGTTGATTTTCTCCCGCAACACAATGACGATTCGCGTTGGCGAACTGGCCACGCTCGATCGGGTGCGCGGGCTGGGTATCGCGGCCGGTCTCAGCCATGATATACCAAATTTCCCTGCCTCTTATCTTGGCGCGTTTGAGTCGACTCTAAAGGACGTTACGGCGGCCTACACTGCGTTTCCCGCGAGAGGTGTTCGGCGGGAGCCCTATCTTATCGAGAGGATCGATGGCGCCGAGGGCCAGATTATTTATCAGGCCCAACCTGACCAGAAACAGATTCTTTCACCGGCGATCGCCTGGATGATTGCTGAAACCCTAAGAGGAGTAGTCGAGCGCGGAACGGCGAGTTCTGCCAGATCGCTGGGACTCGATCGCTATGCGGCTGGCAAGACCGGAACGACAGATGACTATAAGGATGCCTGGTTTGTCGGATTCACAAATACTCTTACTTGCGGTGTGTGGGTGGGGTTTGATCAGCCGCAGACTATTGAGGAACATGGCTTCGGCGCCACCCTGGCACTGCCGATCTGGGTGCGCATCATGGAGAAGGCTTCGCGCCAAAGATATCCCGATGGTGAATTTCAAGCGCCGGAGCCACTTGTCCGGGTACGGCTATGCTCGGTTTCGAACCAACTAGCCACCAACGCCTGCGAGGAGGCCGGGACCGCTTACGATATTATGCTGCCCCAATCTCTCGCCCCTCAGCAGGCTTGCCCAGTTCATCAAGGCGAGCCGATCAGGGCACAACAACAGGAGGCGCCGCCAAGCCCGGAAAATTTTGCACGGCGTCTCTTCCGTTCGTTCCGACATCTCTTTGGCGGATAACGATAGGCCGCGACGTTGGGCTCGGTCTCTTACGCTCCTTCAGAGCGCGGCGTGTATTCATTTGATTACCCAGGGTTCCGCTACGCTCCATACCTGGGCTAAGATCTCTTACGCCTTCGGTGTGCAACAGAGGTTGAGCAATGGACCCCTAGTTCCGGCGCGTGAGCCACGCGCCCTACAAACCAGCATGCTTCGCAGCGTGGTTGTCTCTCGAAAGACGGGCGAGACGCCCGTTCCACCAGCTTGCTAGCCGAAATTCAGGTAGGTATAGCCTTTCAGTCCACGCTCATATTCGGCCAGCAAGCGCATCGCTTCGCTCGGCTTTAGACGATCGGATTTAATTGCCGCGTCGACCTGGGCCTTAACGAGGCGGATCAATTCGTTCTGGTCCCATTGAGTCATGGATAACACGGTGCCGACGGTGCTGCCCTCGATCACCTCTTCAATGTACCAGCCCGATTCTTCGTCCTCGTCCAGAAAGAGGTGGACCTCGTTCACGCTCCCGAAAAGGTTGTGCAGATCCCCCATGATGTCCTGGTAGGCTCCCATCAGGAAAAAACCCAGATAGTAGGCTTCGCCGGATCGCATCCGATGGAGCGGAAGCGTTTCTCGTACGTCCAGCAAGTCGATAAACTTGCTGACCTTGCCATCGGAGTCACAAGTGATATCGACCAACGTTCCGTTTCGATCCGGTGGTTGTTCCAGGTTGTGCATCGGCATGATCGGAAAGAGTTGCCCGAGAGCCCAGTGATCGGGCAGCGACTGGAAGACCGAAAAATTGCAGAGATATTGATCTCCGAGCGCTGTTTCCAATTCCTTCACTTCCTCTGGCACATGCCGCATCCCCCGGCAAAGCTCGACGACCGACTGCGCGATCTGCCAATAAATCGTCTCAATCTTCGCCTTGATCTCGAGATCCAACAGGCCGAGTTCGAACATGGACTGTGTCTGCTCCTTGACCTGCTGGGCGTCGTGCAAGTTCTCCAGGCGGTTCTGCTTTGTGATCGTCCGCTGAATCTCGGCGATCTCGTGAAGTAGTTTCGGGTCATTCTCGTTGATTTGCAGGGGGGGTTCCGCCGCCCCTTTCTCGATCGAACCAAAGGCCTCGACGACAAGCACCGAGTGATGCGCAACGATGGCGCGACCGCTTTCGCTGACGATTATCGGGTGAGCCACTTTCTCGGAGTCGCAGACATCAAGAATGTTATACACAACGTCTCGCGCATACTCCTGTAGCGTATAATTCATGGAGCTGGCGAACGCTGTTCGGGATCCGTCATAATCGACGCCGAGGCCGCCGCCAACGTCGAGGAACTGCATCGGATGGCCCATCTTCGACAGCTTGGCGTAAAAGCGCGCCCCCTCGCGCACAGCCCGCTTGATGACTCCGATATCGGGCACTTGCGAGCCAACGTGGAAATGCACCAGTCGCAACGCGTCGGCCATCCCTTCGCTCTTCAAGAAGTCACTGGCTGCCACCAAGTCAGCAGTGGAAACCCCGAATTTTGCATTCTCGCCCCCGCTGGTTGCCCATTTGCCCGATCCCCTCGCCTGCAATCGGACGCGCAAGCCGATCATGGGGGACACACTCATCTCCTTCGAGACTTGGACGATCTGGCGTACCTCCTCCAGTTTCTCGACCACCATAATCACCTGCTTGCCAAGCTTCCTCCCCAGCAAGGCGTTCTGGATAAAGGTCGGGTCCTTGTAACCGTTGCAGATGATCAGGCTGTCAGGATCCCGATGGACAGCCAGAGCGGCGATGAGCTCGGGCTTGCTTCCGGCTTCAAGTCCGAAGTGGTAGGGGCGACCTGCATCCATGATCTCTTCCACCACCTCGCGAAGCTGATTTACCTTAATCGGAAAGACGCCCTTGTAGACGTTCTGATAGTTCGCCTCCGATATTGCAGACTGGAAGGCGCGGTTGATCGTTTCTACCCGGTGCCGGAGCAAATCTTGAAAGCGGATCATTAGAGGAAAGGTCAACCTCCGCTGTCGCGCCTCCGCGATGACCTCCATCAGGTCGATAGCCTGATTTTCAGTCTGAGTCGGCATCACTTGGATATTGCCGAAACGGTTGATCGTGAAGTACCCCGAACCCCATCGATCGATGTTGTAAAGGGCTATTGCGGAAGGAATATCCCAGCTCTCGGACATGTTCACCGCAAACTAAAGGGTCGAGTCTTAATTGCAATCAAGAGGTTCAGATTTTGTGGGTGCTGTAGGGCGCCTGGGTCAGGCGCCGGTAAAGACCTAGTTGTCCCGGCGCCTGAGCCTCTCCCGGCGCCTGAGCCTCTGCCGGCGCCTGAGCCAGGCGCCCTACAGGCCACAAGAATTTACTCCTCTTCGTCGACTTCGCCTGACTCGGAGCTTTCCTCCTCCATCTTGCGGAGGACCTCCGCCATGTCCTCCACCTCCTCCCAGACCTCGCGACTCACATAGATCGGCGAACTCTGCTGCGTCGCCATCGCGATGCAATCGCTGGGGCGGGCATCTATTTCCACGATCTTCCGCTCGTGCAGCTCGTTCTCTGCGCTAAGGATAAGTCGAGCGAAATAGGTTCCCCGCTTCAGGTCGTTCACGATCACCCGGTCAACCTGGGCTCCTAGTGCCCGCAACACGTTTGCGAGCAGATCATGCGTGAGGGGACGCTCTTTTTGGGTGCCGCGCATGAACATCGTGATCGCGGCGCCGACACTTTGATCAACGTAAATGACAAAAACCTTTTCCTCGTTGCCAAGAAAAACTGCGCACCCGCCGCTGGTCGGGATCACAGCGCGAACCTGGACTTCGACAACGGGCTTACTCATAAACCAAGCGTAGCCATGGAACTCAGGAATCGTCAACACCGAGCGCCTTGGCAAACATAGGCACGGGTTTCACGAGAGAAATCTGAACACTTTTACGATTTAAGCTCGACACCAAACGGAAGTTCGTAAGCTAGTTTTATGGACACCACGTTCAGCCTGCAAGGAATCGACTTTAACAAGCTGTTCGACGCGACAATCAAGTGGCTCTTCGGCCCGGGCGTCCACGTCGTTTTGATCCTTATCTTTGCCTGGGCCGCGATCCGTCTTGGACGGATGTTTATCGGCCGGACTGTAGCGCTGGCGCTTCGCGAGACCCACAAAAATGCGATCGTTGACGCGCAGACTGCGAACCGCTCATATCATCCCAAACGGCAAAATTGAGACGGTAAGCGTGATGACCAAAGGCTGGTCCCAGTTCGTTCTCGATATCGATGTCGGTCGGTAGTAAAGACCGCGCCGAGTAAGCAATGGGATGCCGGCCGGGCGATCCGTCGGAAAGTAAAGGCGGAATTCGATCGCCTCGGAATCGAAATTCCCATCAAACAGCGCGTTGTCTTACTCTATAAACAAGACAACCTACCGCCAATTCGCAGCCCTTCAGCCAATATCGACCTCGTCATCGATTTCGCCCTCCAGCGCATCAATCACGCGCTCCTGGATGGCCGCGTAAAAGTTTATCTGCAACAGTACCAGGTCGCGTTTCGTGAACGCTTTCGGGACCTCGTGCAAGGAGAGTTCTGCGTCGGCAAAATCGAATTTCGTGGCCAGAATAAGGCGAGCCTGGTTCAGAGCGCTGAGCCAGGCCTCACCATGCGCAAGCGGAAAAACCATCCGGCTCAAACGCCCAGCCTTTCGCTTGAGTTTGGCTATGTCTTCCTCGACGACTTTGCGCGCAGAAAGAAACAAATGGCGGAGCTCCGGCCGGACATACTCGTCCCAATCCTTCAAGAATTGCGTCTCCGACGAATCCGCCGGGGCAGAGAAGAGTCTGGCCTCGGCCCGCACGTCGCCACCCGTGTCGCCGAGTAAGGACACTTGGCGGAGCAGTTCTGCTTCGATCGGCTCGATGTCCGTGAATTCAATGGAATCGTCGTTTGGACGGCGAATGAGCATTACTCGGACCTCTCCAAAGTAGCGAGGAGCAAATAGCCGTGCAGCTGCTGCACGTAAAACTCGGCTCGTTCACGGACCCCGCTCCAAACGATCGACCGGCCTTTGTAATGCACTTCAAGCATGTGCGTTTGCGCTTGTTCGCGAGAATAGCCGAAGACCTTTTGGAAAACCATCGTCACGTAGCTCATCAGATTTACCGGATCGTTATGGACGACTACATTCCACGGGGTGTCCAACTGAGTTTCTGTCTTCGACTCTGCCAGTGTCTCAGCCATGGAACCGCAAACCCCCGGTTAGGCCGTTGCAGGGCGTGCGCAAAAATTGATTCACCGATTCGGAAGCTTTTTCCAACAGCATTGGTTGATCTGCGTCTTCTGGCAAAGTCACCACGAGCTCCTGCCAGAGGTAGCCCAGAATGGCGGTACGGGTTGGAATGGAAAACGCCGCAGCGCGAACGGCATACAGGGTCGCGAAATGGCCTACCGCCGCTCCGTTACCGATTGCATCCTGGAGGCGCGCCAGGAGCCGATCCCCACGCGGCGGGAACGCCTGGAGCAACAGCCTTCCAGCAGAGATGCTGGGTTCCCGGACCTTCGGAGGCAAATAACGATGCAAGTCTACGTCGCGCAGCACGACCTCGCGGAGCGACTGCCGCGATGCGAACTCCAGCACCTGGCCAAGATGGGGCAAGAGCAGCGGCTCGAAAACCGTGCCCAGCCAGCTGAGCCAACTCGTCTGCGCGTCTCCGTCGAGGTCCCAAGTGAGAGCGCGAATAAGGTCCAGGCTCGGGTTACATCGGCTGACAACTTGGTACAACTCGTTCATAGCACAGGCTGGGTGACACACCCTTCCGTGCATCGTATCCTAGACGCCCACGAACCACAACAACTCACCATCGTTCGGCTTCACCCCTTCGGCCGGATAGCCGCTTCCTCCCTTGAGAATAGCTTCGATGATCGGAGATTTCTTTTTATCGTTTACCAGGAACGTCACCCGGCGCGCCGCATTGATCAGAGGATAGGTGAAGGTCACCCGGTACGTGTTGAACTTGGGCACAAAATTGCTCACGACGTTGCGCTCGCACTCTGTTAATGCCTCGGTGCCTTCAAACAGCGATGCCGTATGCCCATCCTCGCCCAGACCAAGCAATATCAAATCGTGAGCCAGACGCTTTTCCCCAAATCGCCGAGCTAAATATCGTACCGCCTCCTCGTACTCCTGGGCAGCGACGTCCGGCGGGTCCTCGCCTCTGATCCTCAACACCTCGCCCGGCGTTGTAACCATCAAGAACGATTCCGACGCCATCCGATAGTTGCTCTGCACATCGTCCGGGGGCACGCAACGTTCGTCGCCGAACGTGATGATCCACTTTGACCATTCGCAATCCATCAATGAAAGCGCCTGGTACACCGGCTTCGGAGTATTGCCTCCGCTCAGACTCAGCCTGAAATGGCCCCGCTCTTCAATCGCCTCTTCGGCGCAGTCGACGATGAACCGCGCTGCGCTCTCGACGAACGAATTTGTCCGAATCACTTCGGGTTTCATAAAAGCTTGACTGGCAGGAGGAACTCTAAGGTACCACCCCCCGGTTTCAATTTTGGCAAAGAAAGCCTTAACAACGTCGCCTTACGAATGTGAACACTTTCTTTACCCGACCCAAGCAATGCAGATGCCAGCTCACCCAGGTCCGGTTCGTGGCCAACCATCATGATGCTCGTTCGGTCCCCGTATTTCTCAAGCGACGAAATCGCCGTTTCGACGCTCATCCCGGGCTTCAGGAAGTCCTCGATCTTGACCCGCTCGACCAGTTCGAGGGCGCCGGCAACGACGCGGGCCGTCTCCCGCGCTCGGACTAACGGACTGCTTAAGACCAAATCAGGCAGGATTCCGTGGTCGCGACAAAAGCGCCCAACTGCCCTAGCTTGTTTCGCGCCTCGCTCGGTCAGGGGACGCTCAGCATCCGAGGACGCCTCCGGTACTGCCTCTGCGTGACGGAGAAGGAAGAGATTCATAGCGGTGTGGACCAGTGTTAGTACCGGTGTCAGGGGCCGAGGATCTAGGTCGATTCGCCGGCCAGACAGCACGGCCCAAAAATCGGGGCCGTACATTACGTCAATTTCCGGCCACTAGCCAACGGCGGCTAACCACTTTTGTGAGAGGCACCTTGACAGGAATGGCACGCTATTCCACACGGACACTACTTCTTCCCCGGCCCAAAGGCCTTCAGGAACGCCACGTCAATCGCCAGACTTTCCTGGACGTTTCTGGAAAACTGGTCTTGCAGGGATTCAAGGGCGCGAATGCGCTGGAGAAGGTCCGGCAAAGCAATCTCGCCGGCGGCTAGTTCCGTCTTTGCTCGATAGTGCGGCAGGTCAAGGTGGAAAGTATTCTCTTGCAAACGAATGATGTCGCCGAACCACTCGATAAGCCGCATGACCAGCGACGCCCGCATTTTCACGTATCGGCTCTCCGTCAGCACGGACAGGCGTTCTACCTGATTCTCGAGCCACTTTCCGTCCGTTGTCTGCCTATACATCTCTTGTTCGCGTCTCAGGAGCGCTTCATGCTCCTCGATGATCCGTAAACGCGCGGCTGTCAGCGACTCGTGAAATCGGCGGGCTAAGCCAAGCGCACCGGCAACCGAAAAATTCCGTGCCTCGAAAGACTCCGAGACTGCATCCAACAGGGGTATGGCTTCCGGCTCCAGTTGCCGTGTGCCGCTCGGGCGCAGGGGAACCTGGATGCATCTCGAACGGATCGTGTCGAGCAGGGCTGCCGGCAGGGCGGTCACAAGGATCAGGACGGAATGCTCCGGCGGTTCTTCCAGAGTCTTGAGAAATGCGTTCCCCGCCTGCGGCATCAGCCGATCTGCATCGATGATCACACCGAACTTCCAGGTCGCCTCACTTGAATGCAATCGAAGCGACGTTTCGAGTTCTCGGATCTGGTCCACCAGGATCCGTCGAGATTTTGATTCCGGTTCGATCCTATGAAAGTCCGGATGTCCTAGCGCGCTGGGGAGGCCATTGAGGGCTTTAAAAAACTCCTGGGCCAATCTGCCTTTCCCTCCTCCTTCCGGACCAGAGAACAGAAACGTGTGAGCCATCCGCTGGCGCCGATGGGCACTCAACAGGTACTGCAGAGCTTCTTCAACCGAGAAGGCCATGGATCTCGTTCCAAATTGCGGCCTCGACTTCATCTTCCGTGCGCGCCGCGTCAATCACTCTTATTCGTACGGGCTCACGGCGAGCAACCTCCAGATAACCAGCTCGGATTTTCTCGAAAAATTCCTCCGTTTGAGCTTCCATCCGGTCTGACGAACCAACTGGCCGGACCCGACGCAATCGACGCTGGCGGGCGGTCGCCGAATCGAGATCGAGCAAAATCGTTAGCGCCGGCTTCAGCCCCCCTGTCACAAAGGAATTTAACCGATCAATAAACTTAGCGCTGAGCCCACGCGCAATTCCTTGGTAAACAGTTGTCGAATCTGAGAAACGATCGCAGACAACGATCTTTCCGCTCATCAGCGCTGGCCGAATTACTTCGCCAACCAATTGAGCCCTGCTTGCTCCAAACAGGAGAAGCTCCGTTTCCGGCAGCATCTGTGCGCTCTCTCTCGCATGGAGAAGAAGATGTCGGAGGGTCTGGCCGATTGCGGTGTACCCCGGCTCATGAACCGTGATTACCGGATGGTTCGCGTTCTCGAGCCTCTGTTTCAAGCGAGCAACCTGAGTGGATTTTCCGCAAGCTTCTCCCCCCTCGACGGTAATCAAGAATCCAGACATGATGAAGTTCAGCGCGGATATTGCATGACGACGGGCGCCGCGCAAACGGGGATTGCACGGGCGTTCGGGGGCGGAACGGCGTATCGGCGTATCGGCGTGTCGGCGTGTCGGCGTGTGAGCGTGTCGGCGACATCCGCTAGGGCGAGGTTCATCCGAGCCGATTTACTGAAAGGCAAGGGTTTCGTTATATTATTTCTAAGACGAGCACGCCTCTCTGCGGTAAGTCGGGTTCCACTGAGCGACGGCGGGAGGACAGGACGGAGTCCTGGTTGGGGGTGGTGCATGATTTCTTCGCGCATTTACGGGCGATGGTCGTTAGAACGCTGACACGCCCCACGCTGATACGCCCACACGCCGATACGCCGACACGCCGATACGCCCACACGCCTCCAGTAACTCTTCCGCGCTGACACGGCCCGGTTCACGTGGTATGCCATCGGACATGGCTCAATATTGGTTGGTAAAGCAAGAACCAACGGCGTACTCTTGGGACCGGTTCGTCGCGGATGGGAAAACTGATTGGACCGGGGTACGGAATTTTCAGGCGCGAAATAACCTGCGCGCCATGCGAGTCGGAGACGAGGTGCTCTACTACCACAGCGTGAACGAGAAGGCGGCTGTAGGCATTGCTAAAGTAACGCGGGAAGCATTCCGCGATCCCACAGCGAGAGAGGGCGATTGGTCTGCGGTCGAATTGACTCCGGTCAAACCGTTGGAGCAGCCTGTCACGCTCGACCAGATCAGGGCTGAACCCAAACTGCAAGAGATCAGGCTGCTGAGGAATTCGCGTCTGTCGGTAATCGACCTAACGAGGGCGGAATTTGAGCGCATCCTTAGCCTTTCTCGCAAGCGCTAGCCGCAAATCTTACGCGCTATATGCAGCTACACGCTTGTTGCGGGTTAGAAAGCTCCTAAACATCCGCGCAGGAGGATGTTTAGGAGCCTGTTTGAAATTAATGAAATCGACAGCAAACTGGTTCTAACTCTTGTCTCAAAAAAAGCGGCGAAATTTTCCGGCGCAAGCCGGAGAATTGCTCTGCCTGAGCCTGCATCGCTCATCCGCCTCGGCGGATGAGCGATGAAGGCTAGAGAGGCTTGACCCGTCAAGAGGCAACCTTCCCCTACGAGCATGTTTTCGAGACGCGCCCAACCCGCACAGCGGAGGCGAAACAATGCGCCTTTCTCGGCAGGCTGGGAACGGCCTGATTCCGGGAACGCCCGTCGTCCGGCACGTATCGCCGTTCGGGGACTTTTCCTCGCTGGCTTGGTTGCGGCACTCGCAGTCGGTCTATCGGTCCTGGCTCCGAGTTTGTTTGATAGCGCGGATTCGGGCAACAAGACGTTGGAATTGACCGGCCAGGATATCGATCCGGAAACGACCACGGTGGCCAAAACGTTATTGAGGCAGAACCAGGTCAGCCGGAGCGTGGCTCCGGAGTTACTAATCGAGGCTCGCCAGAAGCTCTTGGGTAATGACCTTCTCGAGGCCGAAAATGCGGTGCGACTGGGGCGGCTTTCCCCGGCACTAGCGCCCCTCGCCAAAAATCTCGCCGACGATCTCGAAAACGGAAAAGCGGCGGCGTTCACGATCTGGGTAGAGCCCGACGACGAGGCCCAGGGTCAAGCGGTAGATATCCAATTGGCCGGCGTTGACCTTGGAAAATTTGACGTCTCTAGCAACCGTTACGCCATCACGCTAATTTATCGCACCGGCTCGACGTCCAGAATCCAGCTGACGGGCGTGAACGATTCCCCGGCCGTTTTCAAGGCCGAAACAGCCTCGAGCGAGGCGCGGACCCGAAGGCTACGGATGGGCAAGAGTGATTTTTGGGAACTGAACGTTCGATAGCAGGATGTACGCCATCATCCTTGACGGCCCACCGCTCGGACACGATTAAAGTGGGGCGGGCGTCTCGCCTGGCAGCCATGGGATAAAAAAGACGGGCGAGACGCCCGTCCCACTCTATAGAAGTGATCGCTTATGAAGACTCTCGGCGAAATCGCAAATTTCGTAGGCGGGGAATTACGCGGTGATGCGTCGGTTAGCATCGAGCGCGTAGTTCACCCTGCCTTGGCGAAGGGACCGAGTGACCTGGTATTGATCCTGTCGCCGAACGCACTCTCGTTTCTCAGTTCGGGCGATGTGATCAGTGCTGTCGTGCCCGCAGGAATGGACGCCGTCACTACACCAAATCAAATTGTCGTTCAGCGCCCCTTGGTTGTACTCGCCCGTTTGCTGCAACTATTCGAGCGCCCGGTCTACATTCCGCCAGGCGTCCATAGGTCCTCCGTGATCGATCCGACCGCGACGATTGGCGACGGCGTAGCGATTGGCCCGCACTGCTGGGTCGGGCCAAGAAGCGCGGTTGGCCGCGGATCCCGTCTTGTCTGTAACGTCAGCATTGGAGCAGACGTTGTCCTGGGAGAAAACTGCCTGATACATGCCGGGGTCTGTATTGGAGACCGGACCCAGATCGGAAACCGGGTAATTGTCCAGCCAAACGCAACGATCGGTGGGGATGGATTTGCGTTCGTAACGCCCGAGCCTGGAAGTGTTGAGTCGGTTCGCGAAACCGGCGAAGTACGGAGATTCAACGTCGAACTTATCCGCATTAATTCGATCGGAAACGTGGTGATCGAGGATGAGGTCGAAATTGGCTGCGGCACCTGCATCGATCGAGGGACGCTCCACGAGACCCGCATCGGCCGCGGCACTAAGTTGGATAACCTGGTTCAGGTCGGGCACAACGTAACGATCGGTGAGAACTGCCTGATCGTTTCCCAAGTCGGCCTCGGTGGAAGTTCAAAGGTGGGGAACCGTGCGGTCGTCGGCGGTCAGGCCGGTCTCCCCGATCATCTCAGCATCGGAGAGGACGCCGTCGTGCACGCACAGGCCGGAATCACAAACCACATCCCGGAAAAGGCAGTCGTTATCGGTTCACCCGCTCAGCCTAAACGCGACTTCCTTGAGCGCGAGGTTCACATCAAGCGACTGCCGAAGATCTATCGGAGCCTGAAGGAGCTCAGGCGGAAGATTGCCGAACTGGAAGAGCGGCTCGGGGAAAAGAAAGAATAGGGATGTTCGGGCGAAGCTAAGAAATGCCGGTAGGGCGAATCCGCCGCGGCGGATGAGCCTAAACCTCAAATGCTGGCGGAAACGAATTCGCCCGATCACCTTTGAGCGGCAAAAATCCTCGCGAAAATGCAAGATTCAGCACTCTAGAATTACGAAGGGCGCAACAGAAGCGCAAGTTCCCCGCAGCGCTTCAGAATCACACCGGAAAACCCTGGCAACTTCACAGCAGTTGACAGCATCCGCCTCCTAAGTACCCTTGAACGCTTCCTATAAAGGCGGCGATAATTGCGGCTGAACGTTGCTACGTACGTGTCTGAATCGATCCTGGAAATCTTCGAACGAACCGGTGCCCTGTTGAACGGGCATTTTGTGCTTAGCTCCGGTTTGCATAGCCGGCAGTATTTTCAGTGCGCCTTGGTCCTTCAATACACCGATCTAGCAGCGAAGATCTGCGCGCAGTTGGCGTCTAAGCTCGAAGGCGTAGAGTGCGACGCAATTGTCTCGCCAGCCCTGGGCGGCATCATTGTTGGTCAGGAAGTCGGCCGAAACCTCGGCAAGCGGCATATTTTCGCGGAAAAGATGGATGGTAAACTCGGATTAAGGCGTGGATTTTCCATTGCTCCGAACGAACGATTTGTCGTCGCCGAGGACGTCGTAACCAAGGGTGGCAAAGTCCAAGAAACCATTGAAATTGTGAAAAACCGGGGCGGCCGGGTCGTAGCGGTAGGTTGCATTGTTGACCGTAGTGGTGATTTCAGGCCGGATTTCGGATGCCGATTCGAAAGCCTGCTTCGGTTGCAGGTGGAGACATTCGAACCGGATAAGCTTCCGCCCGATCTTGCAGCCATTCCTGTCGCCCGACCCGGAAGCAAGTAGTAGAATAGTCGTTATGGTAAGCTGGATTATAAGGAAGGCTCTGGGTTCAAAAAACCAGCGCGAGGTGCGACGATTACGGCCAATCGCCGAGCAAATCAACCGCCTTGAGCAGGAGTATCAGGCGCTCAGCGACAACCAACTTCGGGAAAAAACTGCCGAATGGAAGGCTGAACTCTCGCAGATCGATGATCCGGAAACGCTGACCCGCAGGCTTAACGAAATTTTGCCCGAAGCTTTTGCCTGCGTCAAAAATGTCGCGCGACGACTGTGGGGCAAAACCTGGCTCGTTAGCGACCAGCCGATCGAGTGGAACATGGTGCATTTCGATGTTCAGCTTATCGGCGGCGTGGTGCTGCATCGTGGCCAGATCGCGGAAATGGCCACCGGCGAGGGGAAGACCCTTGTTGCAACCTGCCCTCTTTATCTGAATGCGCTGACCGGGCGCGGAGTTCATCTAGTTACCGTCAACGATTATCTGGCACGACGCGACGCCGAGTGGATGGGTGAGATTTACAAATTCCTCGGGCTGACCGTGGGCTGTATTCAGCACGACCAGTCGCCCTCAGTGCGCCGAGAGCAGTATCAATGCGATATCACTTACGGTACCAACAGCGAATTCGGTTTTGATTACCTGCGCGACAACGGCATGGCCACAACCAAGGACCAGCAGGTCCAGCGTGGACACTATTTCGCCATCGTCGACGAGGTCGATTCAATTTTGATCGATGAGGCTCGGACCCCTCTGATCATTAGCGGACCGGCGACAGTGTCATCGCATCAATACGACAAGTTCAAGCCGCTGGTTGAACAGCTGGTGCGGAAGCAAACCATGCTCTGCAACCGCCTCGTGTCTGACGCAAAGGAGTCGCTCGATTCGAACGATACAGAAGCAGCAGGCCGCCTCCTGTTCAAAGTGAAACTGGGCCAGCCACGAAATAAAGGGCTGTTGCGAATGATGGAGGATCCTGAGAACCGGAAAGCGCTGGACAAGTCCGAGCTCTCTTTCTACCAGGATTCGCGCAAGGATGACCTCGTCGCGCTCAAAGAGGAACTCTTCTTCACGATCGACGAAAGGCATCAGGACGCCGATCTTTCCGAAATGGGTCGGTCGTTTCTTAATCCGGACGATCCAAACGCATTTGTTCTGCCAGATCTCATCACTGAATTTACCGAAATTGACCTTGATGCGACTCTGAGCCCCGCCCAGAAAGATGAGAGGAAGCGGCTACGTCAACAGTATTGTGATAGTCAAGCCGAACGTATTCACAACATCGCCCAACTGCTCCGTGCCTATTGCTTGTTTGAGAAGGACGTTGATTACGTCGTCGAAGAAAACAAGGTTCTAATCGTTGACGAGCATACCGGACGCAAGATGCCGGGACGGCGTTGGAGTGATGGTTTGCACCAGGCAGTCGAAGCCAAGGAGGGGGTGCAGATTGACCGAGAAACTCAGACTTTGGCGACCATAACCATCCAGAACTATTTCCGGCTCTATCACAAACTCGCCGGGATGACCGGAACCGCCGAAACGGAAGCAAACGAATTTCACGACATCTATAAGCTCGATGTCGTTGTTATTCCAACCAATCGACCATGTGTCCGAAAGGACAACAACGATCGAATCTACAAAACGCGCCGCGAGAAGTACAATGCAGTCCTTGACGAGATCAAAGGGTGCTACGCCAAAGGGCAACCCGTCCTGGTCGGTACGGCAAGCGTGGAAGCTTCCGAGCTCCTTTCCCGCATGCTGAAGCGCGAGAAGATTGCTCATAATGTACTGAACGCAAAGTATCACCGGCAAGAAGCCGAAATCGTGGCGCGCGCCGGCCTGAGCGGCACCGTGACGATTTCAACGAACATGGCGGGCCGCGGGACCGACATCAAACTCGGTGATGGTGTGCCCGAACTGGGTGGACTTCACGTTCTCGGTACCGAACGGCATGAGTCTCGTCGCGTCGATCGTCAACTCCGTGGACGTTGCGCCCGCCAGGGAGACCCGGGTTCTTCACGCTTCTACGTGAGTTTCGAAGATGACCTGATGCGTAATTTTGGAGCGTCGGAAAAGATGACTGCCATGATGGAGCGCTTCGGTCTAAAGGATGGCGAAGAATTGGAGCACCCGTGGCTGAATAAGAGTGTCGAGACCGCACAGAAACGGGTCGAACAGCGCAACTACCTTATCCGAAAACGAACGCTGGATTTCGACGACGTGATGAATAAGCAGCGTGAAGTCATCTATGCGCTGCGCAATGAAACTCTCGAAACCAGCGAACCGCGAAAGCTAATCTTTGAGATTGTTGAGCAGGTCGTGCCAGAAAGGGTCCGGGAGCATCTTGAAAACCCGGACGGCGGCGAACCTAACTACGACGCCTTGCTGCAGTGGGTGAATACAACGTTTCCGCTCGGACTGACTCGCGTTGGTGCGAAGCTCGATACGCGGAACGTGGAGGAAAACGCGCAATTCCTCGTCGATAAGATTAAGCAATCTTATCAGCAGAAGGTCAGCCATGAAGAATCAGACGCTGTCGCTGGCCTGGAACGGTACGTCGTGCTCAACGCGATCGATCGGCTCTGGCAAGAGCATCTCTATGCAATGGATGGCCTGCGAGAAGGTATCTATCTGCGCAGCTACGGCCAGAAGGACCCGCTCGTCGAATACAAGACCGAAGCCTTCGAGATGTTCAGTCAGCTCATGGCGAGCATAAACAACGAGGTGCTCTCGAACCTGTTCCGGAGCACGACGAATCTGATGGCATTCGAGCACTTCCTGGCCTCTCTTCCCTTCAACCTCCCACAAGCGCCTGAGGGCCTGCCGATACTGAATACACAACACCCTCCGCGGAGCCAATCCGGACCGATCCCTGGTCGGGAGGTTCTTGGGCTCACCCGCCATGATGGCGACGAAAATGGCGAACGCGACCTGGAATTGGTGATTCCGTCGTCGCGCCGCGAAACACCGAAGGTCGGAAGGAACGATCCCTGCCCCTGCGGCAGCGGGAAGAAATTTAAGAATTGCTGCGGACGGGTAGCGTAGCGAGGAGTCAGGAGCTAGGAGCTAGAATCCAGAATCTAGTAATCGCCGTCGGGAGGGCGAAGCTCCGCCTTCGCCGGCCTCTTCCGGGCCAAGGATTTGCCGAGCGGGCGGCCTCTCCGTAACTGCCATAAGAGCCTGGAATTGAGCTCCTTGCATCGATCAAACCGCTGACCGAGGCAGAATTTCGCCGTCAGTCCCCTTCGAGAGCACCGGCCAAGGCGGAGCTTCGCCCTTCAGAGCCCTGGATTCCAGCTTTGGGCCAGGGCGCGTTTCCGACGCGATCGCTCGTAGCAGACTCCCGGACCCCTCCTAGATGCTAGATCCTAGCTCCTTCATCTAAAGAGTTGCCCGAGTCCGTTCCTTCCATTATATATCCTCACGTAACACGGGAGATCCCGGGCGATAGGTTGTTAGTGGGCCCAGAATCTAATGGGCATTACCGCATAAATTCGGGCAGTTCCCATTTATTTTGGAAATTTGGGTGGTCGATGAATGGGTAAGCCGGACGAGGTGCTCACCTGCCTTGATGCGCGAGCTCCTGGAAGTTGCGGTGAAGGCCTTGGGTTTTAGGGTTTAGTGCCGCCCAGACTGTTCTTTCTCAGTATGCATAGTGCATGCCCTTCACCTGATGAACTTCAGAATTGTCACCAAATGAAATCCCAATCAATGCACTACTCAGGACGACGATCTCGTCGAGGACGCCGCAAACGTTCAGGTCGAGCACCTAGTCAGAATCAAAGTCAGAGTTCTAGTCCTAAAGCAAAACTCTCCTTCTGGCAGCGAATTGTTGCTTTCTTTAAAGGCCCTCAAGCCTCCCTTCCGAAAGCGAGCGAGAAGCCGAGCCAGAATGGCGGTCCGAAAGAAAAAATCAGCCGCAAACCTGAACTCGTGGAGGTAACCTCGCCGAAGCTGTATGTTGGCAATCTTTCTTTTGATGCCACAGAAAGTGACCTATTCGAACTCTTCAACGGGGTCGGCCAGGTCCGAAACGCAGAGGTTGTTTGCCATAAATACACTCAGCGTTCCAAAGGCTTCGCTTTTGTTCAGATGACCACGATCGAAGAAGCGCGTCGCGCTGTCCAGGAACTCCATGATAAGGAATTCCTCGGTCGTAAGTTGGTCGTCAGTGGCGCCAAAACGCCTGACATGGAGCGAGCAGCTTAAATACTTTTGGAAGTTTCGAAAACCCGCGCTCAAGATTTTTGACCGCGGGTTTCTTGCGTAGATCTTGCGAAAGCGGATCAGCTAAAGCTTCGCCCTACTGATGATGGACTCCCGCCACTCAGTCGGCGCGGCGAGAATTTATGGTAGGGCGATCCGCCACGGCGGGGAGCCGTCCCAGGGCCTTCAATCGAGAAGATTCCGATGAACAGCTGACAATATGCCAGAGGCGAACTTTCACATCCTTGCCGGACCGACCGGGGTTGGAAAGACCGACTTCGCCGTGGATCTAGCTCAACGGCTCGAGACTGAAATCGTTAGCGCTGACGCTTTTCAGATTTATAAAGGGTTCGATGTCCTATCCGGTAAGCCAACTCCGGACCAGTTGCGCTGCGTGCCCCATCATCTCGTGAGTGTCCTTCCCGCAAATGAACTCTGCGACGCTGCCCGTTTTGCTGACCTGGCCCGTAGCGCAATCCTGCGATTAAACCAAAAGCAAATCGTACCCTTGGTGGTCGGCGGCGCCGGCTTTTATCTGAGGGCACTCAGCTCTCCGCTGCCGGCGCTCCCTAAGGCGGATCTCAACCTACGGAGAGACTTGGAAGCAAGACCCCGGACTTTACTGCTGGGAGAGCTCAAACAGCGCGATCCGGTTGCCTATCGCGATATCGATCGGCGGAATTGGCGAAGAGTGATCCGCGCAGTCGAGGTTTGTATCCTCACCGGGCAAAGATTTTCTGACTTTCGAACTGGGGGACCTTCACTGTATCCGGTTTCGGCGGTGTTGCTTACCCGGTCCCGGGATGATTTATATGCCAGAATCAACCGCCGCGTAGAGCGAATGTTTGCCTCAGGTGCGATCGAAGAGGTCCGGTCTGCCGGGGAGGTCAGCCGGACCGTCGCGCAAATGATTGGCTTCAAGCCAATCCAGGCATTCCTGGTCGGCGACTTGTCATACAGCGATTGCCTGGAGGCCGTGCAAACGCAGACCCGGCAATTCGCTCGGCGCCAGATCACCTGGTTTCGAGCCCAGGCATACGAGCCGCTCGAGGCGGATACACCAGTCGAAGAAGTTGCGAGTTATCTGCGAAACAAGAGCAAGCTGACAGCGTCCCATTGACCCCACTTCCGTTCTCTGGCGGTCCCTCTTCGTTGACCCACAGTCGCGCATGATCTCGAACGTTGTTTCTGGATGGAGGGCGATGATCCGCCATCGCCGCGATACAGCTCGCGACGAAAACAACGGCTACGACAGAGTGTAGCCCTCCAGAGCGTACCCGCAAAAAAGAGATCCCGTACCCTGGGGGGCTATGATATTTCGCGCCTGCGGCGCTTTGGCCCTTGCCTCATCGTCAAGCGTAACCCCTTTAAGAGGTCGATTTCGTCGGGTTCGAGAAAGCGAAATCGTCCCGGCGGCAATCCTCGCGCCGTGAGGGGTCCGATCCTGATTCTTTGCAGCCGCTTCACTGAGTACCCGAGTGCCGCGAAAATACGGCGTACCTGCCGCTTCATGCCCTGAGTTAGTACCACCCGAATTTGCTGTGGATTCACCTTATAGAGGCTGGCTACTCGGGTCCGACCTTCGGCCAGGTAAATTCCTTTCTTAATTTTGCCCATGTCGTTCATATCGAATTCGCGATCCAGGGTTACGAGGTATTCCTTCTCTAGCTTGAATCGCGGGTGGGTTAGCTTGAGAGCTAGTCCGCCATCATTTGTTAGCAGAAGGAGACCTTCCGACTCTTTGTCCAGGCGTCCAACGTGGGCAAGATTCAGGGCATGCCTCGGTAGTAATTCGTAGATCGTTCTGCGCGAGCGTTCGTCTGACCGTGTGGTCAGATAATTGCGTGGCTTGTTCAGCAGAATGTAGACGAACTCCCTGGTCCGCACGATCCGCCCATCCAAACGTACCTGGTCGTCTGGTGATACCTGAGTCGCTAGATCGGTAGAAGTCGCACCGTTGACTGAGACCCGGCCGTCCAGGATAATACCTTCAGCTCCGCGGCGCGAGGCCACACCGGCTAGCGCGAGAAACCGGTTGAGTCTCATAGAAATCAAAAAGCGCTGGCTTCGTCGCCAGCGCGGTTGCTCCCGAAACGCCCGCGGGATAATGTAGCAGAGGCATCTTGCCTGTGGAATTCGATTGACCGGTCCGAGTCGACAGTCTGGAAGCCTATGCTGCTTTAGTCCAGCACTAAACTTCCGGCTTCGTCTTCGGTAGACCGATCGCTCGGTCGCCGGGCTTGAATACGCCGCGCTTTTTCATGAGCTCGATTCTCTCGAAGCGCTTCAAAACATTTCGTTTCGCCTGAATCGTTGAACCTTTCAAACTGCGATGCTGCGACATTTTTGGTCTTTCCAAGTGGAGCGGCGACTATACCGGTTCAACGGAAGAAATCAACCTATCGCTTTCCGACTGCCTGAGCCTGCATCGCTCACAAATCTCTCGGGATTTGTATAACTATCTGTGAGTTTTGATGTGGTGCGCGACGATTCTTAAGCAGCGAGGGCGGTAAGTTTTTGAGTGTCGGCGTGTTGCGCAGCGATGAGCGCGGTCAGGAGATTGCGGCCTTGTTCGGAAACGGTATAGCGGTGAGTACGAGGGATTTTGCGGATGATGCCGTGGGCGCGCAGCAAACGCAGGCGACGGCCGACGGCAGCACATTGGCGCCGGGCGCGGCGGGCGTCTCTTGGCTTTACGCCGTAAAGGTCGCGACGAATATCGCGGTTGCGGAAGCCCACAAGGACCCATTCGCCACGGCTGATGGCCTGGAGCAAAGCGCCATCATGGGGCTCAAGGGGATTAATGGCACGGTAACGGCGGCCTTGCCAGTGCACGGGAAGAGTCAAGCGGCGGGCGGCTTGCGCCAGCGGAATATTGCCCTGAGTGCTGGCGATCGCCTGGAGATATCGGTGGTTGGCAGCCCGACTAACTTCGGCTCGACGTGGTAGATCAATGATGCTGCGCCGGAGCCGTTGCCACTGCCGCGGTTTGGATCCGGCCTGAGCCTGACCGTGGGTGGGACGGTAGACCTTGAAAACTTCGGGCTGATTAAGGGTGGTCTCTACACGCAGGAGCCGAGAGTGCTTGTTATAAGCTTTGACCGAATTACCGCCCACCCGGTGCTTGATGCGCAGCCCTTCGGCTCGATGCTTCAAATCGCTGATGATCTGATCCTTGAAACGGCCATTGACCTTGCCGGTGGTTGTGGGGACCCGATGACCTAGAAAGCGCATCACATCCAAGCTTTGGAAGTTGCGCATGGCGTGATGGAGGAAAGCTGGATAGTGCTGCTCGAGCGCTTCAGCTTTTTTAAAGATCAGATCCGTGGCGTATTCGCTTTGGGTCACAGTCCAGTAGTAGCGGAGAGCCGGTAGCGGGGCGAGGATCTCACTATGGAGTGGATGAGCCTGCTCAAGCAGTTCTTCGAGCAGCCGAGGCCAGTCGGCGTGCAGTTGAGCGTTCGGCCAAGGCTTGGGCGCGCGCGGGATCTCTGAGCGCCACGAAGCAATTGTCGGCACGGCAGTAAGCTAGACCCTCGGCATCCATCTGTCTGGCCAGCCAGGCACGCCCGTTCAAACAGACATCCACTCTAAAGGGATACCAGCTCTGCAAACGTAAATGGCATCGCCCCAACACTGGGTGCTCGTAGTAGTGGTAAAGATGCAAGCACTTGCGCTGTTGTAACACGGGACTCAAGCGCTTCTTCTGTGCATCGCCACGCACGCTGATCACCACACAGGGTTCCACCGCGCTTAACACGGCGATCAAGCCTTCGCTAATGCGATCACGCTGGGCGATCTGCTCGATCAGAGCCTCCTTACTCTCTTGGCTGGAACGTAGGTAAAGGTAAGGACGCCCCGCCCGCTCGGCCGTTCCGCGGCTAGATTGGCAGACTCGCTCGGTCAGAGCTTGTGCGTGCTTCGCAAAGTCCTTGAGC
>JBAUZZ010000296.1:0-8103 GCA_049585495.1 Chthoniobacterales bacterium
AGTTTGTGTGACGTTCAGGTTAGAGCCTTGACGCTCAAAGCTAGTTAGGTGCTATGGAAGCTGGTTAGTGATTGAATAAGACGCCACTCCGCTTGATCCACGGAGAACGGCAGGCGGAACCGAATACTCGAAAAAATGTTAACAGAAGAAGGAATATGAGTAGCACGACAGATTATCAAGAGCTGGAGGCACTAGCTCGAAAAGGACGGTGGCTGGCGATTAGCACCGTTGCGGGAAGCGGTGCCGGGCACGTTGGCGGGCCATTCTCTGCCATGGACATTCTGGTGGCGCTTTACTTTCGCGTCATGAAGATCAGGCCGGAAGAACCGAAGTGGCCCGAGCGGGACCGGTTTATTCTTTCCAAAGGGCATTCTTCGATCGGGCAGTATGTGGTGATGGCGCTGCGAGGCTTTCTGCCGATCGAAGAGCTCAAAACCTTCGATAAGGGCGGATCGCGGTTGCAGGGGCATCCGGACGTTACGAGGCTTCCTGGCCTGGAGACATCGACCGGGTCGCTAGGGCAGGGGTTGTCGGTTGGGCTGGGCCTTGCCTTAGGCGCCCGAATGCGAGGGCAGAAGTTTCAGACCTTTGTGATGATTGGCGACGGTGAACTGCAGGAGGGAATGATTTGGGAAGCGTTGCATGTCGCTCCCAGATACAAGTTGGGAAATCTTACCGCCATTCTGGACTGGAATGGCCTGCAGCAGTTCGGCTGGGTGCTTGCAATCAATGAACAGCATCGCGGCGACCGCCGTGATCCCTGGTCGGGGATCGATCTGCGAGGAATATTCGAAAAGCTTGGCTGGCGTTGCCTTGAGATCAACGGCCACGACTTTTCGCAGATTGTCCCGGCCTTGGAAAGCGCGAAGGCGTCGGGAGACTCCGATCAGCCAACGATGATCATCGCCCACACGATCAAAGGTAAGGGGGTGCACTTCACGGAGGGTAAACATGAATGGCATTCCAAGGTCGCGACCAAAGAGGAGCTTAGAATTGTCGCTGCGGAGCTTGGCGTTGTGGAGGCAGGAGTATGAAGGCATTACGAGATGTTTTTGGCGACACGCTGGTTTCGCTGGGTTCAACCAATCCAAACGTCGTAGTCTTAGACGCGGACTTAGCGAATTCGACCAAGGCCGATAAGTTCGCGATGGCATATCCGGGCAGATTTCTGCAAATGGGCATCGCGGAGCAAAATTTTGTGGGTGTTGCGGTTGGTTTAGCATCACTCGGGTTTGTGCCTTGGCTTTCGTCTTTCACCGTTTTCTTTACGCATCGGGCCATTGATCCAATCCGCATGTTAGTCGCCCAGACCCACGCGAATGTGAAGATTGGTGCGGCGTATGCCGGATTGATGACGGGACTTACGGGCAAGACGCATCAGGACGTTCAGGATCTGGCGATCATGCGCGCGATGCCCGACCTGACGGTGCTTGCTCCGGCAGACGCGATTGAAGGTGAAGCCATCATTCGGTGGGCCACTGAATATGAGGGGCCGGTCTATGTACGTTTGGCGCGGGATGCGTGCTCGAATGTTTTTGATCAGCAGTACCGCTTTGTGGCTGGCAGGACAATTTCACTTAAGGAAGGAGGGGACGTACTGCTGATTTCGACCGGTCCGCAAAGTGCCCGCTGTCTCCAAGCCGCCGAGCTGCTCCAGGGGCAAGGGATTTCCGCCGGGGTTCTACATGTGCCGTCGATCAAGCCGGTGAACAAGGAGGAGATCGTGAACGCAGTCGAGAAGGTCAAGGTGGTGGTCACAGTGGAAGAGCATTCGATCTTTGGTGGGCTGGGCGGCATGGTGGCGGAAATCCTCTGCGAAGCATCGCCACGGCGGCTGGTTCGTTTTGGGATCGAGGATCGTTGGGGTGAGTCGGCGCCAAACGATTACCTGCTCGAGGCGTTTAAAATGTCCCCGCCGCGGCTAAGCGAGCGCATCCAAAAGTTAGTTGCATGATTTGCGGTGACTGGAGCGACCATAGCCTGCAATCTTCATGATGTCCCCAAGTCTCACCGATTTCCAACACCTTGCCGGCGAACTCGAGGGCGCGCTTCATTTCGATGCAGCAACGCGGACGCTGTATGCGACCGATGCATCTGTTTATCGTGAGACGCCGCAGGCTGTCGCGCTCCCCAAGACCGAGGGCGATATCCGCAAGCTCGTTCGCTTTGCACATGAACGCGGCACTTCGCTCATAGGACAGCTGGCACCTCGCTTGCCGGCCAAGTCGTTGGAGCAGGAATTGTGGTGGATGTGTCGCGTCACTTAACTCGCATCCTAGAGATCGACGCGACGGGACGCCGCGTGCGGGTGCAACCCGGTGTCGTGCGCAATGAGCTTAATCTCGCGCTTGCCCCACACGGAGTTTTCTTTGCACCCGAAACCTCCACCCAGAACCGTTGTATGATCGGCGGTATGGTAGGCAACAATGCCTGTGGGGCCAACTCCGTTGTCTATGGCAGTACGCGCGACCACCTCGTATCCGTGCGTGCCGTTTTGAGTGACGGCTCGATCGCCGACTTTGGCCCACTGTTGCCGGAGGAATTCGAAGCGAAATGTTCAGGCGATACGCTTGAGGCTTCGATTTATCGCGAGATAAAGAAACTGCTCGCTGCCGCCGGGAATCGCGCGGAGATCGCGCGCGAGTTTCCGAAGCGATCTATCCACCGTCGTAATACGGGCTATGCCCTGGACTTGCTCGCAGATTGTGCGCCATTTACCTCGGGTGGTCCTCCTTTTAATTTCTGCCGCGTTTTAGCTGGCTCCGAAGGGACATTGGCGTTTTTAACCGAAATCACATTGGCGTGCGAACCGCTTCCTCCACCAGTAAGCGCGCTCGTTTGCGTCCACTGTGCGACGATTGACGAGGCTTTGCGTGCTAACATTGTGGCGCTACGCCATGCACCACGCGCTTGCGAGTTGATGGACCACAATATCCTTGAGTGCACCAAGGCGAATCTCGAGCAGCGGCAGAATCGCTTCTTCGTCCAAGGAGATCCCGGCGCCATCCTCGCAGTGGAGCTAGCTGCACCCAAACGTGAAGTGGTTGCCGCCATGGCGGCCCGGCTTGAAGCTGAATTAAGTGCTGCCGGACTTGGTTATCACTATGCGGTTGTCTGGGGCTCGGACCAAAACCGGGTATGGAACTTGCGCAAAGCCGCATTGGGCCTGCTTTCGAACTTACCGGGAGACGCCAAACCGGTCGCTGTTATAGAGGATACTGCGATCGATCCGAAGGATCTTCCGGCGTTTGTGCAGCAATTCGATAAAATTCTGAGTGGTCATGGCCTATCTGCCGTGCACTATGCTCACGCCGGTTCGGGCGAATTGCATTTGCGGCCTATTCTGAACCTCAAGGATCAAGAACATCGCAGGCTCTTTCGCGTTGTTGCGACCGAGATAGCGCAGCTGGTGAAGCACTATGGCGGCTCACTTAGCGGCGAACACGGCGACGGCCGCCTCCGAGGCGAATTTCTGCCTCTGATGGTCGGCGAGAAGAACTATGCTCTTTTCCGCGCGATCAAACGCGCGTGGGATCCCTCAGGTATATTTAATCCGGGCAAGATCACCGACACGCCGCCGATGGACGCAAGCTTGCGCTACGAGTCAAACCAGGCTGTGCGTCAATTTAAAACTGTGCTGAGATTCTCGGAAGCTCGGGGTATCTTGCGCGCCACAGAGCAGTGCAACGGATCCGGCGATTGCCGCAAGTCCCATCTTATGGGAGGCACAATGTGTCCAAGCTTCATGGCCACGCGCAATGAGCGGGATACGACGCGCGCACGGGCAAATATCTTGCGCGAGGTTCTTACGCGTTCGACAAAGGCCAACCCTTTCGACAGCGATGAGATCGGGCCCGTTATGGACCTGTGCCTCTCGTGCAAGGGTTGCAAGTCAGAATGCCCTTCCAACGTCGACGTGGCTCGCCTTAAAGCTGAATGGCTCCAGCAACGCTACAGTGCTCGAGGTATTCCGATGCGGGCGCGGCTTATTGGTAGCTTCTCGCGTGCCATGGCTTTGGCCTCGATCACCCCCGGAGTTTTCAATTTCATTGTGACGAATACGGCGACGGCGACTCTGTTCAAGAGAGTTGCCGGTTTTGCTCAGGGGCGTTCGATGCCTAAGCTCAACAAGATTCCGCTGCGCCGGTGGCATCAAATGCACGCTAACAAGAATGGCCCCTTTCCAAACGGACGCGTTCTTCTCTTCTGCGACGAGTTTACGAATTTCAATGACGAGGAAGTCGGCATCAAGGCCGTGCAATTGCTCAACCGGCTGGGCTATGAGGTCGTCATTCCAAAGCACGTCGATAGCGGCCGCGCGCAAATTTCCAAAGGCCTGCTGTGCGATGCGCAAAGATTGGCGATTCGCAACGTGGAACTGCTAGCGAATGTTGTTACCCCCGAAAGTCCCCTTGTGGGAATCGAGCCATCGGCGATCCTGGGCTTCCGGGACGAAGTGCCGGATCTGGTCCCTGAACGTCTGATTGAAGGAGCAAATGCGCTGGCGCAGCACACGCTTTTGATCGACGAGTTCATTGCGCGCGAGGCGGATAGAGGTCGTATCCGGAGCGCGGCGTTCACAAAGGAGACCCGCAATATCAAACTCCACGGCCACTGCCACCAGAAGTCGCTGGCGTCGCTGGCTCCCACGGTCAAAGCCCTTGAACTGCCCGTCAATTACAAGGTTCAAGTCATTCCATCGGGATGTTGCGGCATGGCCGGCTCGTTCGGCTACGAGAAAGAGCATTTCGACATATCAATGAAAATTGGCGGACTCGTACTCCTGCCAGCGGTGCGCTCGGCTCCGGCCGACACAATCATCGCCGCACCGGGCACGAGCTGCCGACACCAAATAAAAGACGGCACAGGGCGCACCGCGCAGCATCCCGCAGAGATTCTGTACGACGCATTAGTGCCGGTGGCAAAGGTAACGAGCCCATCCTTGAGGAATACCCAGCATGAATGAAACGATAACGCTTCCAGAGAACCCAAGCATTGCCAAACGTAGGACCGTGCGGCTGACGACCGCACAGGCCCTTGTACGCTACCTGTCCGGGTTGCGTACACGGATTGAAGGCCCGCAGGGCGACGAAATCGTTCCGCTTTTTGGTGGAGTCTTCGCAATCTTCGGCCACGGAAACGTCGCGGGTATCGGAGAAGCCCTGTATCAGTACCGCGACCGGTTGCCTACCTATCGGGCGCACAACGAACAGGCCATGGCCCATGCAGCGATTGCGTATTCGAAGGCGCACTTTCGCAGACGGATGATGGCGTGCACGACTTCCATTGGCCCCGGGGCGACGAACCTCCTCACGGCCGCAACGCTTGCTCACGTCAATCGTTTGCCTGTGCTCTTCCTTCCGGGGGACATCTTCGTTTCCAGGGATCCGGACCCTGTGCTGCAGCAAGTCGAGAATTTCAGTGACGGGACGATCTCAGCCAACGATTGTTTCCGATCGGTTTCTCGCTATTTCGATCGGATCGTCCATTCCTCGCAATTACTCACATCGCTTCCACGCGCTGTGCTCACCTTGACCGATCCCGTGCAGTGTGGACCGGTCACTCTTGCGCTGCCCCAGGATGTGCAGGCTGATGCGTTTGATTATCCCGTTGAGTTTTTTGAGAGCCCGGTAGTCGAGTTTCGGGCAGCGCCGCCCAGCGAGGGGGATCTGGCGGGGGCGGTGCGTGCGGTGATTGCCGCCAAGCGGCCTGTAATCATCGCCGGAGGAGGTGTGCTTTACGGAGGTGCCTGCGAGGCGCTCCGCGAGTTTGCCGAGCGTCACGGCGTCCCGGTCTGCGAAACGCAGGCGGGTAAGAGTTCACTACCGTGGAACCATCCCCTTCAGCTTGGCTCGGTGGGCGTAACAGGCTCTACGGCGGCCAACGCCCTGGCAAGCGAAGCCGATTTGATCATCGCTGTGGGTACCCGGTTACAGGACTTTACTACCGGGTCAAATTCGCTTTTCCCCAAGGCTCGGCTCGTTTCTCTCAACGTGAATTCCTTTGACGCAACGAAGGCACGCGCGATCCCATTGCAGGCGGATGCGCGTCTCGGCTTGGAGGCTCTGACCAAGGCGCTGCAGCACTGGCAAGCCGAGGTCGCTTGGAGCGACCGGGCCAAATCCGAGGGCGCTGCGTGGCGCTCGACGGTGGACCGTATCACGCAGCGCTGCGATCTGAACGCGGGAGAATTGCCCTATGACGGCGAGGTGATAGGAGCGGTGCAGCGCTCGAGTCCGAAGTCCACCACCGACGACATCGTGGTGTGCGCCGCTGGCACGCTTCCCGCCGAGTTGCACAAGCTCTGGCGCACTTCGACGCCCGGAGGCTATCACATGGAATACGGCTATTCATGCATGGGCTATGAGATCGCCGGAGGCTTGGGAGTCAAGATGGCCAGGCCCGATCGCGAGATCATTGTGATGGTCGGTGACGGCAGCTACCTCATGCTCAACAACGAGATCGCCACTTCGGTGATGCTCGACAAGAAGCTCATTATCGTGCTTCTCGACAATCGCGGGTACGGTTGCATCAACCGTCTCCAGCAGAGTTGTGGAGGGAATCCGTTCAACAACATGCTTGAAGATTGTCTGCAGTTTGGCGAGGGCGCACCCAATATCGATTTCGCGGCTAATGCGGCCTCCCTGGGCGCTCTTTCTGAGAAGGTGGCCAATATCGCTGAGTTGGAGGCCGCCCTCCAGCGCGCCCGCGCGGCCAATCGCACCTACCTGATCTGCATCGAAACCGATGATACCCGCACCACTAAGGAAGGTGGCTGGTGGTGGGAAGTCGCAGTCCCAGAGGAATCTCCCAGCGAATCTGTCCGCCAAGCGCGTGCCGCTTACCTGCGCGGAAAGGAAAATCAGAGACGGTAAGCAAGAAGAGAATTTATGAATCTGCTCATTAAGCCCAAAAAGAACTCCCAAGAAATCGTCTGTGTGACTCCTCAGTCGGCGGGATGGCGTTATGTCAGTTTTTGCGCTCACCAATTGGCGCCTGGGGAGTCGCTTACTCTTTGTGATGACGCCAAGGAGCTTTGCGCTGTCATTTTGACCGGGATTGTTTCCGCTAAGACCGACGGCCGTGCGTGGAAGGAGATCGGCGGGCGCAAGAGCGTTTTTGAAGACGCTGCCCCTTATGCTGTCTACGTGCCCCCGCGCACCAAGCTCACCATCACTGCCAAGACCGATGCCGAACTCGCCTTGGCCGGTGCCCCTGCAAAAGGTAACCTTCCCGCTCGGCTCATCGAGCCCGCCACCATGCGACTTAGCGCGCGCGGGAAAAGCGCCAATACGCGCTACGTCTGCGATATCCTGCCCCAGGATGAACCCGCTGAATCCCTCCTCGTGGTCGAGGTTAAGACGCCAAGCGGAAATTCCTCAAGCTATCCACCGCACAAACACGACGTGGATAACATTCCGGCAGAGAGTCTGCTTGAGGAAACCTACTACCATCACATCGATCCACCACAGGGCTTTGTTTTCCAACGCGTCTATAGCGACTCGCGCGACATCGACGAGTCGATGGCTGTCGAAGACCGGGATGTCGTCCTAGTCCCTCGTGGATACCATCCGGTTGTCGTCCCTCACGGCTACCAGTCCTATTACTTCAATGTCATGGCAGGTCCAAAACGCGTCTGGCACTTTCGCAACGACCCGGCGCACGAGTGGATTTTATCAGGCGCTTGACCAAATCCGCGCGCAGAAACACAAATCAGAAATCAGTTATATTAACAAACCATAAACAAAAATGACGACATTCTCTTTGCAAGATCAGGACCTCTTCCGCCGCCAAGCCTACATTGGCGGCCGGTGGTGCGAGCAGACAACGGCGCAACGTTGAAAGTCAATAATCCGGCAACCGGTGAGGTTTTGGGCACGGTGCCAATGATGGGCGAGGCGGAAACCCGGCGCGCGATCGAAGCGGCAAAGAACGCCTTTGCCGACTGGAGTCGTAAACCCGCTAAAGACCGAAGCGTACTTCTACGTCGGTGGCATGATTTGATGTTGGCTAACATCGATGACTTAGGGAAGCTGATGACGGCGGA
Source organism: Chthoniobacterales bacterium (assembly GCA_049585495.1). GTDB lineage: Bacteria > Verrucomicrobiota > Verrucomicrobiia > Chthoniobacterales > JAFAMB01 > JBAUZZ01. The sequence goes on from JBAUZZ010000296.1 coordinate 8,048, forward strand.
ACAAGGCAAACCGCTGACCGAAGCAAAGGGCGAAGTAGCCTACGCTGCTTCCTTTA
>JBAUZZ010000297.1:0-24116 GCA_049585495.1 Chthoniobacterales bacterium
TCGCCACGTAAGCGGATGCGGTGTCGGTGAGGCCGGGGCTGCTAAGCTTCCGCTCGAGCCGGCGCTGTGCTTCGACAAGTTCTGAAAGGAGAATCTTTTCCGTAGGGACACGTCGAAGCTTGCTGACGAGACCGAGCTTTGAGAGGGTCCAGATGATCCACTTTGTAGGGTCGATCTGCCACGGCTTCACACCATTGCGGTAGTCGTGCTGAAATTCGTGATGATAGTTATGGTAGCCCTCGCCCAGCGTGACAATCGCCATTAGCCACGAGTCACGGGCAGTGCATCTGGAGGAATACGGCCGGGTGCCGAGGTAGTGGCACAGCGAATTAATGCAAAAAGTACAGTGCTGCAGAATGACCACGCGCGCCACCCCCGCAATGAGGAATGCGCCAAGGGCCGATACCCAGCCACCCCAGGCGAAGCCGAGGATCGCCGGGAACACGAAGGCAACAGTCGCGGCGATCCAGTGGATATAGCGGTGCTGCCACATCACGAGCGGATCCCTCTGCAAATCGGCCACGTTATCGAAGGGCGGAAGTGGATCGAGCTTGAACATCAACCAGCCCATGTGGGCGTGAAAGAGGCCCTTGGTAACGTTGTAAGGGTCTTCGTCGTGATCAACATGCTTGTGGTGAGTCCGGTGCTCGCAGGCCCAGAGCAGCACCGAGTTTTCGAAAGCCCCGGCGCCAAAGATCAGCGTGCAGAGCCGCACGGCCCAATGCGCCTGGAACGTCAAGTGCGAGTAGAGTCGATGATAGCCGAGCGTCACGGAAAATCCGCACGCGAAGAACATGAAAAGGAAGAGCGCGATCTGGAACCCATCGATTCCGAAGAACCAGATATATACAGGGACCGCGGTGAGGGCGAGAAACAAAGTGCCGATGAGAAATGAACTGATGAGCCAGTTGACTCTTTGGAAAGGGATTCGTGAAAACATGGTTTACCTGGTAGGTCAGAGATCGTGGGAAGCGCAGAACCGTCGCTATCGCGTGGTTGCCAACGCGAAGGCCCCACTCTAGCCCAGATCTATCGGTTCGTCCCATACATTTCTCGAAACCTTCGCTGGACATAGGGCGAGATCAGAGGAGGAATCAGAATAGTGAACGACTTAAACGAATTCCCGTTTCGGTTAGCGGCGATTGATCTTGATGGAACCTTGCTTGGCCCGGACAAGAAGATCAGTTCGGCGAATACCGAAGCCGTGCGCCGGCTTCGAGATGCCGGCGTTCAAGTAATGATAGCCTCCGGCCGCCGGCACCAGAACAGTCTGCGGTTTCACCAAGAGCTGCATCTCAACGGGCCAATCATCGCCTGCCAGGGAGGATTGATCAGGAACGGTGAAACCGGGGAGATACTCTATGCCCGGTTTCTCCCGGAACAGATCGCTGACCAGCTGGCTGGCGAAGGAGACTCACTCGGCCTGGATGTGATCTACTATCATCTCGAACATCTGTACGTCGGCGCGCGCCATAGTCGCTGGCTTGACCTCTACGGGGCGCGAGTTGGCGAAAAACCCGACCTGTTACCCGATCTGCATCTCCTGGCAGGAAAGGAGGCGTTGAAAATCGTCTGGTACGCCGAGCCATCCAAGCTTGCGATTCTCCGCGCGGAAATGACCGCGAGATATGCGGGGCGGTGCGACGTGTTGTCTACCGAGATGGAGAACCTGGAATTCATGCCCATAGGGGTGAATAAAGCAACGGCGCTGGCGCGGATTGCGGACGAGCTACAAATTAAACCGGAGGCAGTGCTGGCCTTTGGCGACGGTGAAAATGACGTTGCCATGCTGCGGTGGGCCGGCCTGGGAGTGGCCATGAGCAACGGGAATGCCGTGGCAAAAGCCGCAGCCAAACTGGTCCCGCCCGAAGGGCCTGCTGAATCAGATTTTGCCAGAGCCGTGGAGGCGGTCTTCCAGCGGGCTCGGAATGGCAACGCGGCTTGATCGGAGGGCGGCGCTGCTCCGCCGCCGCGGCGCTGGCGGAGCAGCGCCCTCCAAAGCCTTGCTCGCGCAGGTGGCAACATATGGGAGATGCGATCTTATCGAACCTACTCGACATTCCTTCTCAATCCGATTTAAACCGTTTTCGGTATGCGCAAGGTCATCAAATCAGCCCAGGGTCCCCTCGAGATCAAGCCACAGGAAAAATCCGTTTGGATTTGTATGTGCGGTCTTTCCAAAAACCAACCGTTCTGTGACGGCTCACACAAAAAGACCAGGGACGAATCTGAAGGCAAGACCTACGAGTACGACGAAGAAGGCCATCGTCGCGAGGTTTCCGCGAACTGAATCCACGTTCCAGCCCATGGACGACATCGCGAGACGGCCGCGGCGCGGCCGAGCCGCAACCAAACGTGTTTCCTGTTAAATGAGGTGGTCGGGGGTCAGCGTAACTAAGGAATGACGGTAGGGCGAATCCGCCGCGGCGGATTAGCCTAAACCGCAAATGTTGTTACCTCTTGAGGCTCATTTGTCCCGCTTCGCGTCGCTTCGCGGGACGAATTCGCCCCCCCGCCTTTCACGAGCAAAAATCGTCGCGGAAATACACGATTCAGAACTATAGCAGCGCGGTGGAGAGTAGCGCAGACGATGCGCTATAGAATTGTGTGTCGAGTTTTACCGGTATATTCATTCGCCTCTATACAATTAGCAGATCCATCAAGCGATGCACCGGAGTTGCTGCCAGTCGTCGAGGGTCAGCGCAGAGCGCGAGGATCGCGTCGGCATTCCGGGGCGGGATACGACCGCGCAGGTTACGTTCGAACTTTTCCAGCAGGAGCGGTAGGCCTTCCTCGCGGCGTCGACGGTGGCCGATCGGGTATTCGACAGCGACGCGCTCGGTCCGTGCACCGTCCCTGAAAAAAATCTGTACGCTATTACCGATCGAACGCTTTGACGCGTCTAGATAGTCAACGCTGAACTGTTGATTCTCGACGACCTCCATTTTAGCGCGGAGCGAATCGATCCGCGGGTCGCGGGCAAGTTCATCTTCGTAATCGTTTGCGGTCAGCCGGCCAAAGATTAGCGAGACTGCTACCATGTATTGGATGCAGTGGTCGCGGTCGGCCGGGTTATGAAGCGGGCCGGTCTTGTCGATAATGCGTTTTCCGCTTTCCTGAGTTTCGATAACGATATGCTCTATCTCGTCGAGTCGTTGCGCGACTTGCGGATGCAACTTGAGTGCGGCCTCCACTGCGGTCTGAGCGTGGAACTCCGCGGGAAACGAGATCTTAAATAGCACATTCTCCATGACATAGGAGCCGAACCCTTGCTGCGGAATGCGGAGTTGGTTGCCGTTGAGAACGACGTCATAAAAGCCCCAGGTCTTTGCGCTGAGCGCGCTTGGGTAGCCCATTTCGCCGCGCAAGGCCTGCAACGCGAGGCGGACCGCCCGGCTGGTCGCGTCGCCGGCTGCCCATGATTTGCGCGACCCGGTGTTTGGCGCGTGCCGGTAAGTCCGCAAAGAACCGCCGTCAATGAAGGCGTTAGAGAGCGCGTTAATCACGTCGTCGCGCGTGCCTCCGAGGAGTCGCGTGGCCACGGCCGTTGAGGCAACGCGGACGAGCAGAATGTGATCGAGGCCGACTCGGTTAAGCCCGTTCTCGAGCGCGAGGACGCCCTGGACCTCGTGCGCCTGGATCATGGCGAGCAAGACGTCACGCAGGGTGAGTGGCGGCTCGCCTGTGGAATGTCGGTTGCGGGATAGATAGTCGGAAACCGCCAGGATCGCGCCCAGGTTGTCGGATGGATGGCCCCACTCGGCCGCCAGCCAGGTGTCATTGAAGTCGAGCCACCTGATCATCGTGCCGATGTTGAACGCGGCTTGAACGGGATCAAGCTCGTAGGAGGTACCGGGAACGCGCGCTCCGTCTCGCATGGTGGCGCCTCGGACGACGGGGCCGAGCATCTTCAAGCAGGCCGGATAGCTGAGCGCAAGCAGTGCGCAGCCGAGCGCGTCCATCAAACAGAGCCGCGCCGTCTCGATGGCTTCGGCGCTGGTTAATTTGTCGGTGGCCAAAACGTAGTCAGCAATCTGCTGCAAGAGCGCATCCGGTTCCGGGCGCGCAGCGTTGCTCAGTTCGTGGCGAGACATAGTTGAGTTCAGCGGCTCAGCAGGAGCTTCGCCCTACCGGGTGACGTTTCGCTGGCAGGTGATTGGTAGGGCGAGCCTCCCGGCGAGCCGCGTTTCGGCCAGGAGACTGCCGTTTACCATCATTTCCGGTAAACGGGTGGATTTGGTCTCGTTGATCAGAATATCGATTTTTGCTTCTCGAAAATAATTCATCGAGTTTGGCCTCGAGTGAGTGGTAATTGAGGACGTCATATAACTTTTCGCGGGTCTGCATCTGATCACAAGATCTTTTTGGGTCCCTGTCTTTGAATGCTGGACGCGTTCAAAGATTATTGACCTGTTCTCGAAACATTCTTAATGACGCCATATGCGCTGGTTCATCGAAAACTGGCATCTACTCCTGGCCAAGCCCTGGGATGCAACGTTGCTGGCTTTTGTGGCGATCATCAGCGGTGCCTGGGTAGGAACGGAAAGGCAGCGCAAAGAAAAGCCCGCGGGCTTACGTACGATGGCGCTGGTGGCACTGGGTTCATGCGCGTTCACGTTGGTTGGCTACTCGTTCACGAGCAATACCGGCGACTCCGGCCGGGTTGCAGCGCAAATCGTAACTGGAATCGGCTTTCTCGGTGCCGGAGTGCTGCTGCGTGGTCCAAGCGGCGTACAGGGCATGACAACGGCAGCAACCATTTGGGTCGTTGCCGCCATCGGGATGACCATTGGCGCCGGCTACGCCGGGGGCGGATTCGGCTTGGCTTTGCTAACGCGTGGTGTGCTTACCCTGGTCGGGCGCTGGGAGCAGAGCCTTTTTGGTGGTAGCCACGAAACAATCGTCGCTATCGTATTTAACTCGGACAACGGGAAGACGACGATCAAGCTTGAGCGCGTGCTCGCTGAATTTTCCATTCCCACGGATACGGTGCGGTGCGCTGATGCCGGTAACGAACGTGAGCGATGGTCAATCCCGTATCGACTGCCGGAACGACATCACCACGAGTTTCTCGCGGCACTCGCTGACATGCCGCAGGTCGTCGCCATCGAACGACCAACTTGCCCCGTCATTTCCGAAGCCGAAATGCCAGAAAAATAAGCGCCACACCCTCAATCAGGAGGAGCACCCCGAAAACAATTGGGACGGCTAGGGCAGCCGCGATAGGCGAACTGAGCAGCAGCAACCCGATAAAGAGGTTTATCGCTCCTAGAACGAATGACCCGAAACCGCCTCCTCTGAATCCGCTGATGATCTCCAAGACTCCGATGATCAGACCCTGTATGCCGAGGATAATCACGATTACGGTGGGTACGGTCAGTGCCGCGATCAGAGGGTGTCTCAACACAAACAATCCGGCAACAATTCCAACAATCCCGCTGAGAAGGGGCCAGATCCATGGAATTGAGCGGTCGACGAAGACCTGCACCAGCGAAAGCACACCCTGGATCAGCCAATAAAAGCCCAGCAGTGTCGTAAGCGCAACGATGGTTGCCGCCGGTTCGGTGAGGAGAAAAAATCCCAGGATAATACCTGCAAGCCCTTTGAGCAGAAATACCCACCAGATTTGCGAAAGTTGCGTATCCAAAGTTGCTAGTGATTTGCGGGAAATTTCGCGCGAGTCGGCTGGACCTTCAGTCAACAAACCCACGTTCTAGCTCCGACGCGTTCTTCAGTCAATAAGCTTGCCACAGACTTCTAGCCTGCATCGCTCCCAGCGCGGCGGAGCCGCAACCAAAGGTGATTCGTGAGAAAGTGAGAGGTGAGAGGTGAGAGGGGTCGGGATAATTAAGGAATGACGGTAAGGCGAATCCGCCGCGGCGGATGAGCCTAAACCGCACATGTTGCTAGCCCATTGAGGCTCATTTGTCCCGCTTCGCAGGACGAATTCGCCCTACCGCCTTTAGCGGGAAAATCCAGGCTTTGCGAAGTCGGGAGCGTCGCCCTCCAAGACAATTTCGAAATTTGGGTTAAGATTTCTTCTTTCGCTGTTGAAGATCACTCTGTTCATCCCGTGCTACGTCGACCAACTATTTCCATCGGTTGGAACTAGCATGGTTCGAATTTTCGAAAAGCTGGGGCACACGGTCGATTTCTGCGAGTCGATTATTTGCTGTGGCCAACCCGCCTTCAACGCCGGGTATTGGCAGGAGGCTCGAGAGATCGCTGCCGATGTGGTGAGAAAAGTCCGATCGGCGGAGGTGATTGTTGTTCCATCCGGATCGTGCGCCGCAATGCTCAAAGTTTTTTATTCGCAGCTGTTTTCAGGATACTCAAACGTTGATGCGGCTATCGCGATCGGCAAAAGGGTTTTCGAATTTTCAACTTTCCTGGTTGACGAACTCGGCATCACCGACCTTGGGAGCCGATTCCCAGGTCGCGTGACGTTTCATGACGGGTGCCACGGTCTGCGGGAATTAGGCGTTAGGAGACAACCCCGGGCGCTGCTCGAGCGAGTGAGCGATCTGACGCTCGTTGAAATGGAGGATCAAACGAACTGCTGCGGCTTCGGCGGTACATTTGCGGTCAAGTTTCCAATGATCTCCACAGCGATGGGGGAGGCGAAATGTGCTGCAGCCCTTGAGACCGGCGCGGAGTATATTGTGTCGAATGATTCCAGCTGCCTGATGCACTTGCAAGGATTGCTTCGCCGGCAGGGAAAGCCGTTGAAGACGATCCATTTAGCGGAGGTGTTGGCCAATTTTTGAAAGGCGGCGAGCTGACCTTCCGTGAAATTTTTCTTATACGGGCGGGACGCCCGTGCCACACTTAGTCCGAACCTTATGACCACCTACGCCTCGGAATTCAGGAAGAACGCTGCCAAGGTCACGGCCAACCTGCGGCACCGATCCTTAATTGCGCAGGCCATGAAAGGCTACGAAAAGGCGCGGGACGATAAGAAAGCCCGGTTCCAAGATTGGCAAGCGGCGCGCGAAGCTGCCTCGGCCACGAAGAGAGAGGCAATAAATCATCTTGATCGTTATGTGACTGAGTTTGCGGACAAAATTGCCGCCCGGGGGGCTCAGGTCTTTTGGGCCAGCGATGGGGGTGAAGCCCGCAAATACGTCGTCGATCTCGCGAAAGCCAGGGGCGCTAAATCGATTGTGAAATCAAAGACGATGACTTCGGAAGAGATCCACCTGAACGAAGCGCTCGTAGATGCAGGCTATCAGGTCGTGGAGTCGGATCTGGGCGAATTCATCGTTCAACTCCGCGACGAGACACCGTACCACCTCGTTTTTCCGGCGATGCATCTGACCCGAGACGAAATCAGCGACCTATTTCAGCAAAAGCTTGGGACAGCGCCAACCAAGGAGCCCGAAGAGCTGACGATGATTGCGCGGCGAGAACTTCGGCTGAAATATTGCGAGGCAGACATTGGAATAAGCGGAGCGAATTTCGCCATCGCTGAGACCGGGATGATCGCGATAACCGAGAACGAAGGAAACGCGCGGTTGACGACGACTCTGCCGAAAGTGCATGTGGCACTCGTCGGAATCGAAAAGATTTTGCCAAAACTCAGCGATCTCGCGTTGTTCCTGCCAATGCTCGCGACGGCTGGGACCGGGCAACAGATGACTTGCTACAACAGCTTGATCGGCGGTCCTCGACAGCCGGACGAGAAGGATGGCCCGGAAGAGTTTCACGTCATTCTCCTCGATAATCGCCGAACCCAATTACTCGCCGATGCCGAACAGCGGGACGCGCTCCACTGCATCCGGTGCGGCGCCTGCCTCAACGTTTGCCCGATCTTTAAGAATGTGGGTGGCCACACCTACGGAACCCCTTACCAGGGACCGATCGGTTCGGTAATTACGCCCCATCTCAGAGGACTGATGGATTGGAAACATCTATCGGCAGCCTCGTCCCTGTGTGGCGCCTGCACCGAGGCCTGCCCGGTGAAGATCGATTTACACCACCATTTGCTGCAAAATCGGCGGAATGCCGTAGCAAGAAAACCGGATCCCGTAGAGCAGTTTGGCTTCCGGGCATTCGTTCTGATGGCAAAGCATCCCGCCCTTTTCCAGTCTCTGGGCCGCCTGGCGCGGATTTTATCGCCATTGCATCGCTGGGTGCGAGGAACAGTTCTTGACCCAGTTCGGGCATGGACACAGTCGCGCGAGATTCCAGCTATCGCTCCTCAAAGTTTTCGGCAGTATTGGAAAAAGCGATGAACTCCGACCAACGCGAGACGATTCTGGGCAGAATTCGAGAGGCGCTCCGCGCGCCAGCTCCGCGCCCGCATAGTACAAAGTTGGCTGAGCCGGTGCCTGCGCCAATTCAGAGCTGGCTTCCTGCGGTTCCCTCAAAGCCGGAGCAACGGCTCGAATTGTTCTGCAAAAATTGTGTGGAATTGAAGACTGATTTCTTCCTGGCCAGAGACGCCAACGAAGCGGCTCAAAGGCTGGACACGCTGAAGCAGAGCAAGGGCTGGAGCAGTGCCGCTTCGCATCGGCACCCCCTGGTCGAACCATTAGTGACTTCATTGGGGTTACCAACCATCTTCGTGGAGCAGGGGACTTCGATCAAAGACCTGGAAAAATGTTCGGTCGGTATCACGGCATGCGATCTCCTCGTCGCCCAGACCGGTTCGATCTTGCTGACGTCCCGAAGCGCCGGCGGCCGCGGAATCTCTGTCCTGCCTCCGCACCATGTCGTCCTCGCCGAAAAGAGGCAACTTGTTCCGGACTTACCAGAAGCGTTCGCCTATTTGCACAGGCAGTATGGCGCCGGTTTCCCAAGTTTTGCGACCTTCATCACTGGACCGAGCCGCACCGGGGACATTGAACGAATCCTCGTGCTCGGGGCACACGGGCCGCGCGAATTGACGGTGATTCTGATTGAAGGCTAAATTTGGCCGGGATTCCGAAACTACGGCGACGACGGAAGCGTCGCCCTGCAAGATGCGGTAGGGCTAAGTTCCACCTTGGCCTCCTCTTCGATTCAGGACGCGGCGAAGCGCGTCCCTACCTGTCGCTGGGCCAGGATACGCTAGGGTCAAGTTCCACAAGTACAAAACAAAACGAAGAACGGCTCGGAATTCAGGCCTCGATTTCAGCCACTTCCTGGGAGCTGAGCTCAAGTTCCGACCCGCCGATAATATCGTCGATCTGTTTCGCGTTTCGGGCACCGACGATAGCGCCGGTGACGGCGGGATGGCGCAGTGTCCAGGCAATGGCAACAGCGCCGGCAGAATACCCGCGACGCTTCCCCACAACGCGGAGACGTTCCGCGAGAGCCAAATTCTTCGATAGCTTGGGCTCTTGAAACTCCGGACTACGGCTGCGCCAATCGTCGGGCGCGAAGGCTGCCACCCGTTTCTGATTCATCGCACCGGTGAGCAGCCCCGATCCCATTGGCGAGTAGACGATGACTCCGATGTTTTGCTGTTTGCACCAAGGGAGGATCCCGGCTTCGATCTCGCGGCGGATGAGCGAATAAGGCGGTTGCAAGGAAGTAACGGGCGCAATCGCTTGAATACGTCGCAATTCCTCCAGGCTGAAGTTGGAAACACCAATCCAGCGAACCTTGCCCTCCTGCTGGAGTTTGACCAGTTCGCTCCATCCTTCTTCGGTTTCCGGCAAGTCATCAGCTGGCCAATGGATCTGATAGAGGTCGATTACGTCGACGGCGAGCCTTCGCAGGCTGTTCTCGCATTCCGTACGGATCGATCGGCTTTTCAGTGAATAATCAACCTTACGCTCATCGTTCCAGATCATTCCGCATTTGGTAAAAACATACGGCCTGCGGCCAGACCACTGCGCCACAGCCTTCGCGACGATCTGCTCTGAATGTCCAAGCCCGTAGACCGCGGCGGTGTCGATCCAGTTCACCCCGAGATCAAGTGCGCGATGAATCGCGGCGATCGAGTTGGAGTCTTCCTGAGATCCCCAGCCAAACTGCCAGTCTCCGCCACCGACGGCCCAGGCCCCAAAGCCGATGAGTGTTACATCCAAGTCCGAACTGCCAAGTCTTCGTGTTTTCATGCGGTTTTCAAAGGTTCGAATCAGGAAGCCGGAATTCGCCGACAAGGGGTAGATGGTCTGAGACTTTTGTCATACCCTCCTGATGTACAGTATATCGCTCCACTGCAACCGTCGGCGCGGCGAAAAGATAATCAAGGGTCCGGGTGGGAATGCGGTCCGCGCCCGATCGTCGCGTGAAAGTGAAATATTTCATCATCTCTTCACCAGTGGCATCGCTGACCATCGGAACACCAGCGTACCGCTGAAAGATCGGAGCGATCTCCGACGGATCAGTATGAATACCTCGCGCGGCCGACTGGAGGCGGGCCCATTGTCCCGGAGGTAGGAGATTAAAGTCCCCTCCGATAATCCAAGGCCGACCCAGCCGGTCGAGTGTGTTCAAACGGCACAGCACCGTTTCGATCTGTCGCTCGAGAACATTGGTACCTTTCGGAAACGGCTCGAGATGAGTGTTCAGGATTACAAAAGTTCCCCCATTCGCCAGCGCAACGTCGACTTCGAGAATGGCTCGTTTAAAATTGAAATCGCGTTCAATCGGATTGCCAGGCGCTAGCGCCAGCTGATAGCGCAGGGCATTCGCCAGCCGGTACCGCGAGAAAATCACCAGCCGCGTTCCAGCTGAACCCATGATCTTCGGATGGGGAACAAACTTGGAACGCCAGTAGTAGCTCGCGACGTAGTTGCGTAGCTCGGACGGCAAAGCAGTTCGAACCAAATCAACCTCGTTCAGGTAGGCGGTTCGCCGCGCTCCCTGATCGACTTCCTGGAGGAGAACGAAATCTGGGTTCTCAGCCGTGATGAAAGTTGCGAAGTCTCTAATCGTAGTTTCGATATCGCGGGTATCCACCAGCGTATCTGGTCCGCCGTCAAAAAAAAAATTATAGCCGGTCCCCGCAAAAAACTGGACATTATAGGTGAGAACTTTGATGAACTGGCCCGAGTTGAGCAATGGCGCTCCCGCCAGATTCACTGGCTCCTCGTCCTCAATCGGTCTCGGATGGTAATTGAGATATCTCGAAGCCAGGTAAGTGCCAGCGCCAGCAAAGGCGAGACCTTTGAGAAAAGGAGCGAACTTCATCGCGGGCATCTCCGTAGGGTTTAAACGCCTTTCGTCTTCGGCAGGCGGGAACGATTTGCAGCACCTTTCTAGCGCACCTTCAGTGCGCAACGCTTTTTTCTTACGCCTAACCCAGGGCTGCGCCCTGGGCTATAATATTTCGCACCTCCGGTGCTGAAACCGCAAACGACTTGCCATGAATCGGACCGGTAATCGTCAGCGGCTGGCAACTATCTGGCGAAAGAGCTTGCGTCCACCTGGTTTTGCGTTTGAGGGTTCGCGAGATTGGATCCGCCTATCCTTCGGGACACGATGAAACCTGATCGCCGAGCCGCACTGCCTTTCATTCTGATTACTGTTTTCCTGGATGTGCTCGGAATCGGTGTCGTGATCCCTATCTTGCCGGTGCTGGTTGGAGAATTCACGAAAAGTCGCGACCTGCAATCTTATTGGTATGGCGCCTTGGTAGCGAGCTATGGCGTTATGCAGTTCTTATCGGCGCCATTGCTTGGTGCGCTCAGTGATCGTTTTGGCCGGCGCCCCGTTCTTCTGGTTTCGATTTTTGGTCTCGGCTGTAACTGGCTTCTGCAAGGATTGGCGCGCTCGGTTTGGGTGCTGCTGGCGGCGCGCTTGGTCGGGGGAGTCACAGGTGCGAGCTTTTCTGTTGCGAGCGCGTATATCGCTGACGTGACATCGCCGGAGCAACGGAGTAAGAGTTTCGGGCTGCTGGGTGCGGTGTTTGGTTTAGGGTTTATCTGTGGCCCCATGATCGGCGGACTCCTGGGTTCCTACAACCTGCGGCTTCCATTTTTCGTCGCGGCGAGCCTTTCATTGTTGAACTGGCTTTATGGGTTCTTCGTCTTGCCGGAGTCCCATCCCCGCGAAAAGCGCTCCAGATTTTCTATCGCGAAGGCCAATCCTTTCACGGCTCTGGCCGCGCTTTCCAAAATTCGCGGAGTCGGAGGTTTGATCGGAGTGTACACCTTAACCGTGTTAGCACAGGGCATCCTTCAAACGACCTGGGTGCTCTATACCGGCTTCAGATTCGGCTGGGGACCACGGGAGAATGGTATTTCCCTTTTTGTGGTCGGAGTGGCTGCCGCAATTGCTCAGGGTGGGCTGCTGGGAGCGCTGTTGAAGCGGATTGGAGAGGAGCGCACCACTGTCCTCGGTCTGGCTTCAGCGGCTATCGCGTTTGTGCTATATGGGCTCGCTCAGCACGGCTGGATGATGTACGTGATAATCCTCGCCAACCTGCTTGGTTTCACCGCAGGGCCTGCGTTACAAGGCATCGTGTCCAAAGCCGTTGATCCGAGCCGGCAGGGCGTCACCATGGGTACGCTGAATGCCATCAGCAGCATCACAATCGTCGTCGCTCCCTTGATCGGCACTTCGCTCCTTGCCCGCGTCGGCAATTTATCGCGCACAGATTGGCGGGTCGGGGTAAGCTTTTTTCTGAGTGCTGCCCTGCAAACCGTCGCCTTGGTGAATGCGCTTCGGCACTTTCGCGCAAACGGATCACTGGCCGCACAGATTCCTGCGATGCGACAAAAATCGTAATTAATGTTGTCCTGAAATTCAATCCCGGCTATACGTGTTACTGCTCGTACGGATGTTATTTGTCTGACTTCATTTCCCCCTAAACGCTATCATTCTCAGGCCTCGCTCGGGTCCAGGGCGATTGTGTCGAACCCTGCTTGGCGCCGGATGAGGTGCGCCAGAGGAGGCCAAAAACATGATTCCTCCACCTTTCGAATATGTGCGGCCCAAGACCATTCTCGACGCCATCGCTTTATTGCAACAGCATGGTGAAACTGCAAAGATATTGAGCGGTGGCCAGAGCCTGATCCCCATGATGAAGGTGCGCTTGGCAAGGCCGGGCTACCTGATCGACATCAATCAGATTGAGGGTCTGCAATACATCAAGGAAGACAATCGTTATTTGAAGATCGGCGGACTAACGCGAGAGGCTGATCTAGAAGCTTCCGACCTGATTCGCACGAAATATCCGATCATCTTTGATACGGCAACCTGCATCGCCGACCCTCAGGTACGGAACCTGGCTACGGTCGGAGGGAATCTGGCTCACGGGGATCCGGCTAACGACCATCCCGCGACAATGTTAGCCCTGGGCGCGGAGGTCATCGCGGTGGGCCCGGAAGGGGAGAGGGCTATACCCGTGAAAGATTTCTTCCTCTCCGTTTTTACCACCGCGCTCAAGCACGAGGAGATTCTGACCGAAATCCGCATTCCGATCCCATCACCGAGGAGCGCGGGCGCCTACGTCAAACTCGAGCGGAAGGTCGGAGACTTTGCGACCGTTGGGGTAGCTGCGCAGCTAACCTTGAGTGCGGAAGGGATTTGTCAGCAAGCAGGTATTGGCCTCACCAACGTCGGACCGACCCCGCTCAAAGCTACGAGCGCTGAGGAATTCCTCCGCGGGAAAATGGTTGACGAGGTCAATGTCAAGCAGGCAGCTCAACTCGCTGCTGAAGCCGCGGAACCCAGCTCAGATCTGCGTGGGCCAGCTGAATACAAATCGTCGATGGTAAAGGAACTGACGAAGCGCGCGCTAACCCGCGCTCGCGAGCGGGCCGTTTCGTAACCGGGGGTGCAGCGTTTAACAGAGGAAATAGCTATGACGAAGAGAAACCCTATTTGCGTCAAAGTGAACGGACAGAACCATGAGGCCGAGATCGAGCCCCGGCTGCTGTTGGTCCACTTCATTCGTGATGTCCTCGGACTGACCGGAACTCATATTGGGTGCGACACAACCAGTTGTGGCGCTTGCACCATCCTGCTCGATGGTCGGGCGATCAAGTCCTGTACAGCTTTCGCGGTGCAAGCAGACGGTCGGGAGATTCGCACGGTCGAAGGCGTGGCCAGCAATGGCAAGCTTCATGCGCTGCAAGAAGGCTTCAAGGAGGAGCACGGGCTTCAATGCGGCTTCTGTACGCCAGGTATGATCATGGCCGCATGCGCGCTACTCGAGAAGAACCCGCACCCGAGCGAGGAGCAAATTCGTTGGGGAATTTCCGGCAATCTCTGTCGATGTACGGGTTACCAGAACATCGTCAAAGCGGTTCAGTATGCTGCAAACAAAATGGGATGACGGGAGGACACGATGCTGCAAAAGACATCTCCAGAAATTGGTGGAATGGGCCATTCGGTGAAGCGCAAGGAAGATCTGCGCTTTGTCCAGGGAAAGGGTACCTACGTCGATGATGTACGTCTTCCAGGAATGGTCTACGGGCATATGGTGCGAAGCCCTTATGCTCACGCGCGTATCGTCGGCATCCGCACTGAGGAAGCGAGGAAACTCCCAGGCGTGCTTGCGGTAATTACGGGACAGGATCTCGAAAAGGCAGGGTTATCCTGGATGCCCACGCTGTTTCACGATAAGCAGATGGTTCTGGCAACAGGGAAGGTGCTCTTTCAATCTCAGGAAGTTGCGTTTGTGGTTGCCGAAGATCGGTACGTGGCGGCCGACGCAGCCGAATTGATTGAAGTGGAATATGAAGAGTTGCCTGTTCTGGTGGATCCACACCGGGCTCTCGAACCTGGTGCTCCTATTCTCCGGGAGGACCGGGATGAAAAGACGAATCACATCTTTCATTGGGAGGTTGGCGACCGGCAAGCAACCGAGAAGGTCTTTCAGAGTGCGCAAGTCAAGGCATCGCTGGACGCTGTTTTCCAGCGGTGCCACCCGGCGCCCTTGGAAACCTGCGGATGCGTGGCCGACTACAATCCGGCGACTGGAAAATTGACCGTGTGGGAGACATCGCAGGCGCCGCATGCCCATCGTACCCTTTTTGCCCTGGTCGCGGGCTTTCCTGAGAATAATATTCGGATTATTGCGCCTGACATCGGAGGCGGATTCGGAAACAAAGTTCCGATTTATCCCGGTTACGTGTGCGCAGTCGTGGCTTCGCTCCAACTGGGGCGCCCGGTAAAATGGATTGAAACGCGATCGGAGAACCTGATGTCGACAGGATTCGCCCGGGACTATCATATGACTGCCGAGGTCGCAGCGGACCATGATGGGAAGGTAAAAGCTTTACGGGTGAAGACACTGGCCGACCACGGAGCATTCAACGCCGCTGCCCAACCGTCAAAGTTTCCTGCCGGGCTGTTCAGCATCTGTACCGGCTCCTATGACTTTTCGGCAGCGTTTTGCGAGGTCGATGGTGTCTACACCAACAAGGCCCCGGGGGGCATTGCGTATCGCTGCTCTTTTCGAGTCACCGAAGCTGCCTATCTGATCGAAAGGGTGATGGATGTCCTCGCGGCTGAATTAAAAATGGACCCGGTTGAGCTCCGGCTAAAAAACTTCATTCCTTCGGACAAGTTTCCCTATCAGTCCCCGCTCGGATGGAGCTATGACAGTGGCAATTACGAGGCGGCCATGAACCTGGCGCTGGAGAGGATCGGGTATCGGGAACTCCGTAAGGAACAGGAGGAGAAGCGCAAGAGAGGTGAGTTGATGGGCATTGGGGTCTCCAGCTTCACGGAAATCGTCGGAGCAGGCCCCGCGCATACGTTCGATATCTTAGGCCTAAAGATGTTTGATAGTTGTGAAATCCGGGTTCATCCCACGGGCAAGGCGACCGCCCGCATGGGAACCAAAGCCCAGGGACAGGGGCATGAGACGACGTTTGCCCAAATCGTGGCGCAGGAGCTGGGGATTCCCGCGGGAGACGTTACCGTAGAAGAGGGTGACACAGACACCGCGCCTTACGGTCTCGGGACGTATGCCAGCCGCAGCACACCTACCGCCGGAGCCGCCACGGCGATGGCGTCGCGAAAAATTCGCGAAAAGGCCAAAAAGATCGCGGCGCACCTGCTTGAAGTCAGCGAAGAAGATCTCGATTGGGAACCGGGAAAGTTTTTCGTTAAAGGCGCGCCGGGCAAAGCCAAAACGATTCAGGAAATTGCGTTTGCGGCCTACACGAACATCCCGCCCGGCCTTGAAGCCGGGTTGGAGGCGGTACACTATTATGATCCGCCCAATCTGACATTCCCGTTCGGGACCTACATTTGTGTCGTGGACATCGACAAGGGAACAGGCGAGGTAAAGGTCCGGCGCTTCGTAGCTGTGGACGATTGCGGCAACATCATCAATCCCATGATCGTTGAGGGTCAGATTCACGGTGGTCTCACCGAAGGCTTGGCGATAGCCTTTATGCAGGAAATTGGATACGACGAAAGCGGGAATGTGCAGGGAGGAACTTTCATGGATTACCTGGTCCCGACCGCGGTGGAGACACCGGCTTGGGAGACGGATAAGACCTGCACACCGTCCCCGCACCATCCGCTTGGGGCGAAGGGGGTAGGAGAATCACCGAACGTGGGTTCTCCCGCGGCCTTTGTGAACGCGGTGGTGGACGCCCTCTCGCATTTAGGAGTGCGGCACGTTGATATGCCGATTGCACCTTGGAAGGTGTGGCAGATCTTGAAGGAGAAGGGTGTAGCGGAATAGGGTCTATGCCAATCAAGATCGAGAAGACATTTCAGGTTAACGAGCCCTTAGACAAAGTCTGGAACTTCCTCAGCGACCCAAGGAAGGTGGCCAGTTGCGTACCCGGAGCCCAAATCACCGAAGCGATCGATGAGAGGACCTACCGGGGGTCGATTAAAGTCCAAGTGGGTCCCAGCGTTACCGACTACAAGGGTCAGGCACGGATCGAACGTCTTGATGATCAGAACCATGAGATCGAGATGGTGGGCAAAGGTCAGGATATCAGAGGTAAGGGCAGCGCCTCCATGAAGCTGACAGGGAAAGTTCGCGCACTCCCCGACGGGGGTACCGAAGTAGTCAGCGTGTCTGAAATCACCGTGGTTGGGATCCTCGCGCAATTCGGCGCACGCATGATCAATGAAGTGTCGAACAAGATGTTCGAAGAGTTCACGGCGAATTTTCAAAGACAGCTGCAAGAAGACAGGGCTACCGACCCCGCGCAGGAGGTGGCAGCGAGTGCGACAGCCGCGCCTCGACCGATTAAGGCGATTCCGCTGGTCGTATCGGCACTGTCGAGTGCGGTTGTTCGCCGCGTTCGACAAATCTTTGGGAAATAGCGATGGCGCGGACCGCTACAAAAACTCAAGAGATCGGCGACATCGACGCTGTGACTAACAGCTTCGAACGGTTGGGATATATTGCGGACCGGGCATTGGCCACAGCGGTTTATTTGTTGGTCCAACTTCAGAAACCGTTACTCATTGAGGGGCATGCCGGTGTCGGCAAAACAGAAGTGGCCAAAGTTTTGGCATCGTTCCTCGGGGCCGAGTTGATCAGGCTTCAGTGCTATGAAGGCTTGGACGTCAATTCGGCCGTGTACGAGTGGAATTACCAGAGGCAATTACTGGCCATCAAGATTCAAGAAGGAAGCGCTAGAACGATTGAGGAGAAGGAAGAGCACATCTTCGGTTCGGATTTCCTGCTAAAGCGTCCACTTCTGCAATCGATCTTGTGCGAACAAGCTGCGCCGGTCTTGCTGGTCGATGAAATTGATCGCGCGGATGAAGCCTTTGAAGCGTTTCTGCTGGAGCTACTCTCCGAGTTTCAGATCAGCATTCCCGAGCTTGGAACGATTCGGGCAAAGCGTACTCCTTATGTGATTCTGACCTCGAACAGCACCCGGGAGCTAAGCGATGCGCTCAAGAGGAGATGCCTCTATCACTGGATCGATTACCCGAGCCTCGAGAAGGAGATGAAAATTGTTCGCGCCAGGTTTCCAGGCATCGACGAGCAACTCAGCTCACAGACAGTTCGGTTCGTCCATGCGGTCAGAGAACTTCGGCCCGCCAAACCCCCCGGTGTTGCCGAGACCCTGGATCTGTCCAGAGCGCTGGTATTCCTGGAGAAAGAAAAGCTGGACGAGCAGGCTGCGGAGGAAACGTTAGGGTGCATTCTGAAATCCTCCGAGGACTTCACGAAGATAAGAGCAGAGGGAGTTCATAAGCTGCTTTCGCGGGCGTTTTGAATGACGATCCGGCCCCGCAGGGGCTGCAGGACTCAGCCCGGGGTTTCAACCCCGGGAACCGCTCCAACCTGCACGCCTATCTCACCGGCACCTTGCGCAATCTGGAGTGCGAGCCTCTTCAGGTCGGTGGAACCGAAGATCATGTCCACATCCTTTCCGGGCTTTCGCGGAATACCTCGCTCGCCGATTTGGTCAAGAACCTCAAGACCAGCTCTTCCAGAAACTTCAAGAACAGAGGTCCGAACAATTTCGCCTGGCAAAGCGGTTATGGTGCTTTCTCTGTCAGCCAGTCGAGCAAAGCGAGCGTGGTTGCCTACATCGCCAATCAAGAAATCCACTATCGCAAAGCGACGTTCCAAGATGAGTTCCGATCGTTTCCGAGAAAACATGGCGTCGGATTTGATGAGCGCTATATCTGGGATTGATCGTCCAGACCTGGCGCCCTTTCAGGGCGCGGCGCCTGGGTGGGGATCGGTTCCCGGGGTTGAAACCCCGGGCTGAGTCCTGCCGCCCCTTCGGGGCCGGATCGCGTCATTCGTTTTTTTTAGCAGCTTAATTAAGGGTTGGAAAACCCCGGGCGCAGTCCTGCCGCCCCTTCCGGGGCCGGATCGAGTCATTCGTCATTTTAGCTTAGGCGGGCTGAGCCCTGCAGCCCCTTCGGGACCGGGATCGAGGCCTTCGTTATCTTTGCGCTTAGGGGCTGGCGCCCCCAGGCGATCATTTTTCGCACGTTTGGTCCGTTGGAACATGTTAGCGTAAGCAAGATGAGGAGCAGCGAGGACGAAAGCCTGGATCTGCCAGGCCCTCCGAACGAGTTGGTCCGGGCTATTGTTGAATTCTGCCGATTTGCTCGAGCCAATGGGCTAAGCACGGGACCCAAAGAGACGATCGGCTGTCTAGAAATTCTCCGGGGCGCCAGGTTAGTCGATCTTGAGGCTGTCAAGTTTGGGCTAAGATCGGTTCTGTGCTCGTCGAAGGAGGAGTGGGATCTTTTTACGAAAATTTTTGAAGCATTTTGGAGGTCGGGTAGGGCCTCGCTTCCTCCTTCGCCGACGCTACGGCGCGCCGGTCTGCGCGGGCAAAGTCGAGCACCAGGCGAAGGTGAAACTTGGCCCTACCGGAACTCAGACCCTCGAACACTTTTCCGGATGAGCGAAGATGTCGATTTGGGATCAGCAGGGAAGGATCGTGGCAAAGCTGTCTCGGGCGCCAGCGTCATCGAGCGGCTTAGCAAGACCGACTTCTCAAAGATCCCGCAAACCGATTTAGCTGAACTCGAACGGATTTCGATCCGGCTTCTGCGGCGGATGAGCTACAGAGTTTCGAGAAGGCTCAAGGCCGGCAGAAGCCGAGGCATAGTCGATTTGCGAAAGACGCTAAGGCTGAGCGTTGGCCATGGCGGAGACCCGATTGAATTGCGCTATAAGGGGCGCAAGCGGCGGGAGCCCAGGCTTGTCCTTCTCCTGGATGTAAGCGATTCGATGAACCTTTATAGTTTGTTCCTTTTGAAGTTCGCCTACGCGCTCGGCCGGCACCTTCGCGAGGTGGAGTCATTCATTTTCAGTACGAGGCTCGTGGAGATTAGCGTCTTAATGAAAGCCCGGCACCTATCCGATTCGCTGGAGAAACTCTCCGAGACAAAGACGGGTTGGTCTGGGGGGACAAGGATCGGCGATTCGCTTCGCGAATTCAACCGCCTGCACGCGCGCCGGTTACTTTCCCGCAGCACCGTCTTCACTATCCTTAGCGACGGATGGGACACTGGACAGCCCGAAGCCTTGGTTAGCGAGCTCAAGATAATCAAGCGCCGAGTGAATAAGCTTATTTGGCTGAACCCCCTTTTGGGTCTTGATAGCTACGAACCCATTACGCGCGCGATGAGCGCGGCACTACCGTACGTTGATGTTTTCGCACCTGCGCACAATTTGGAGAGCTTGCTGGAGCTGGAGAAGCACTTAACATAGTTCCCGAAGTTCCGGCGGCTCGGCAGGAGCTTCGCCCGACCAGACGATATGTCCCTGGCATACGGTTGGTAGGGAGAGCCTCCTGGCGAGTAAAACAGTTCCGGTGGCTCAGCAGGAGCTTCGCCCGACCAGACGATATGTCCCTGACATGCGGTTGGTAGGGAGAGCCTCCTGGCGAGCCGCATTCCGGGTAAGGAGCAGTTTTTGATTTAATTTGATGACATTGCGCAAAAGCTGGAGCCTCTTAGCTACCGAAGATGTTCGACGAGTTTTTGAGCAAAGCCGGCGCGGCGCATTCGCAAGGTCGCCCTTTCGCGGTAGCGACGGTGGTCAGACATCAATCGCCCGTCTCCAGCAAGGCTGGTGACAAAGCAATTATTCACGCTGACGGCAGCATCTGGGGTTGGGTCGGGGGCGGCTGTGTACAGCCGCTGGTTGTCCGGGAGGCGTTGAAAGCCATTGAGGAAAGGCGTTCGAGGCTTGTTCGAATCGCACCATCTGAAGGGCATGAAGAGGGGGTAGTGAACTACCTAATGACTTGTCAAGGTGGAGGCGCGCTCGATATTTTCATCGAGCCCGTGCTCCCCAAGCCACAAATATTGATCGTCGGTCGCTCTCTGGTAGCTCGAACTTTATCCAAACTAGGTAAAGCGGTCGGCTACACTATTGCCGTCATCGCTCCGCGGGGAGACCGGGAGAGCTTCCCGGACGCCGATTTCATCCACGAAGAACTGGACTTTAATCAGGTGAAGCTGGCGCCTGAAACTTACGTCGTAGTATCGACGCAGGGAGAGGGCGATGAGGAAGCGCTCGAGCAAGCCCTGCGCTCAAGTACGCCCTATGTCGCCTTCGTCGCCAGCCAGGCAAAAGCCCGGAAAATCCTTGATGCGTTAGGTGGGAAGGGGATACCCGCTGAGTTGTTAGGCCGAGTCAAAGCTCCCGCCGGGCTCGATTTCGGTACTTTATCGCCGGAGGAAATCGCGGTCAGTATTCTTGTCGAGATCATCCAGCTGCGGAAATCCAAAGCGGCGTTGGCCGGGAAAGCAGAAACTCTCGTCGCATCCGTCGCCGAAGCCCGGGATCCGGTGTGCGGCATGGTGATCGACGCCGCGGGCGCGAAGTGCACGTCTGAATATGGCGAGGAAGTATTTTATTTCTGTTGTGCCGGCTGCAAGGAAACATTCGACCAGCATCCGGAAAGGTACGCGCATGGGAAATAGCCAATAGCCAATCGCCAATTGCCAATATGTTCCGGCAACGTTGCGATTTGCGAATGCTTTTGCGGTTAAAGGGCAGGGGCTCGCCGGGAGGCTCGCCCTACCGGACCAGGGGACTTCAACTCATCTCCGGCCACGGCTCGCCGGGAGGCCCTACGGATTAGGGGATAGTCAAGATGGCTGGCCGGCTGGGCACCAGATCTGGCTAGAGGTTTCCAATCGTTGGCCCGTTCTGGCCGCCTCACCGATCATCAGACCCAGATAGTGGTCTTGGGATGCCTCGCCCAAATCGTAGAAAGATTCGCCCGTCTGCAGATAATGGGCCATTAAATGAAGACAGGTCGCGATAGCGATTTCGTCATCGGCCAAACGTCCTGGGATAAATGGATTTTGATACAACCAGTTACCACCCGCGGTGTAGCCCTTGTGATAATAACCCTCCAAATTTCCACTCTCCCCGGAATCTTGTCTCTCGAACCGTATCGTCATGGGCGTCCGGAAGTCCGCAAGATAACTCGCATCGAGGTTATTGATCTCTCCGCGCTCTCCGCGAATCAGCAATCGCTGGGAACGAATCCAGGAAAAATACTGATCCGCCGTGAAGTCAAAGATCCCAAGCTTGTGGCCAAAGTGAAGATGAGCGACGAGCTGAGCGGATTCGACTTGCCTTTCTTCGCGCGGAGGGCCTGTCCGATTTGGGCCGGCGATAAGCGGGGATCCGAATTCGAATGCCTGTACGGCAGCGTTCGAGTAGCCGACCTCGAGAAATCTTCGAATCAGGGCGATACCGTGATAACCATGGGCGACGGAAACCTGTGCCTGATTGACCTCTCCTAGTTTTCCGGAGCGCGCGAGCGCAAGCCGGGCGGCGTGCAAGGGTTGGAATGGATACTGTTCGGCGACTTGGATGCGAGCGTTTTTGGGCAAGTGTTTCCTTAGTTGAATCAATCCCTCTAAGTCAGGCGCAGGCGGAGTTTCGGCCAGGACTGGCACCCCCCGCGTTGTGAGTTCGATAAGAAGAGGCGGAGATGCGACCCAAGGCACCGAGGTGACGACGAAATCGAGATGCTCCTGCAGCAGTTCGTCAAGCGTCTCAACCACACGAATATTCCACTCGGCATTGATCCGGGCGCGAGCGGCTTCGGTCCTCGCGAGACATCCAGCAACATGGAATCGATCTGGCAAGGCTCGCGCGATGCGAAAATAAAATTCCGCCCGCCAACCTGCGCCAACGATTCCGAACGTGATGGGCCTGATCACGAGAGCTTTCTGCCGTCTCGGCCACCCCCTTGGCCGAGATAGGGCTCGCCGGGCTGCCAGTCATTTGGATCAGGCAATGCAAATCGGTCTAAAGGAAATTTGATCTCGATTCCGTGCCTGGCGGAGAGATAGGCAGCCTCGCAGATTTCGAGGGCGCTCAACGAAGTGTCCGGGATTGAGTAGTCCAATTCACCGGAAGCGACCATCGGAAGCAAATTCTCCAGATGCCGTTGGTGGAGCGAGGTGAGTCCTTCCTCGGGCGTGATCAGTTTTCCTTCGGGATGGCGCGCATCCACCAGAAAGTAGTCCGCCTGCCAGCCCCAGAACTCGATTTGGCCCGCAGTGCCAACGATCCGGAACGTGACACCGTCTCGCCGGCCGTTTGAACGGATGGTGTCGCCCGTGTGCATGATGATACGGACTCCATTTACCATTTGCACATAGGTGATCGCCACAGTTTCCACCTGCATACCATCCCGAAAGGTCCGCGTACTCTTATCGCAGGCGGCTAAAACCGAGTCGACCAGTTGCAACCCATTAAGATTGATCGAGAAGTGGAGCCAATGAATGCCGGCATTAATGATGTCCCAGCCAGGCGATTGAATTTCAACCAATCTTAATTCTCCAATCTCGCCGCTTTGCACCCTTTCGATAACTTCGAGCGGACAACGCTTCACCATCAACCCATGGGGTGTGGCCAGGGGAAGCTTTCTCTTTTTGACCGACTCCAAAATGCGGCGTCCAGAGCTGACGCTATGGCCGAGTGGCTTTTCGACCAGGATCGCCTTGAGCGGCAATTTAAGCGCTTCCAGCGTCACCTCTTCATGGGAAGGCGGATAGGTGCTCACGCAAACGAGATCTGTCGGACACGCACGGAACATTTCGCGGAAATCGGCAAACGTCTTAAGTGCTGGATATGTCTTTTGCAGCGCACGGCAGACTTCCGGACGAAGATCGGCCAAGGCCACCGGTTCGTAGTACTGCGAAGCTGCAAGGGCAGCCAGACTCAGGCGGCCGCCGGTCCCGCCTCCGACGATGCTCGCAGTGAATTTTTTCACAAACTTCTTGTTAGGCTGCCTTGGATCTCGGAAGGGTTGACATGGAAAGTGACTTCAGTATTTAGCAACCACCAAG
Source organism: Chthoniobacterales bacterium (assembly GCA_049585495.1). Taxonomy (GTDB): domain Bacteria; phylum Verrucomicrobiota; class Verrucomicrobiia; order Chthoniobacterales; family JAFAMB01; genus JBAUZZ01. Next base: position 23,662 of record JBAUZZ010000297.1, read on the forward strand.
CAAATCCTATGAAGAAATCTATCATTTCAGCTCTTTGCCTCGGATACTTAATAGCCCACTCGGCCGTTGCCGCCGAAACATTCGAGGTGGTTCCCATTAATTCGTTCGTGTTGTTCAAGGTTAGTCGTTTAGGGGTTGGCTACGATTATGGTCGTTTCACCCTCGGGCTTACGGGCACAGTATCGACTGACCCGGCGGCTCCGGAGAAATCGGCGGTGGCGCTCGAGCTCAAAACTGACACCTTGGACACCGGGTATGCGCAGCGAGATAAAGATATCAAGAGCCCCGATTTCCTGAATGTGAAACAATTCCCGCTGGTTACCTTCAAGAGCACTTCCGTCCAAAAGGTCAGTGACCAGCAGTACACCGTGACTGGAGACTTGACGCTCCATGGTGTGACGAAGCCAGTGACGGTCCAGGCGACTATCATCGGGCAGGGTAAGGGACCGAAAGGT
>JBAUZZ010000298.1:0-1874 GCA_049585495.1 Chthoniobacterales bacterium
GACACAGTCCGATCCAAGGTCTGCGGTGGGCCATTACCTCGATGCGGCGGATTCGGCGGTGCGGTCGGTGGGCGTTTCCTCGGGGAACGAGGTGGCCGAAGAAGCCCGGTCGATTTACAACGCCGCATCTCAGGAAGTTGCGGTCCTGTTGCGCTCATCCGCTGAGCTGTGGAATCGGACCGAGACGATCCCTCTGCCAACGGCAGCTACCAGTTGCGCTTCACGGCCGGTTCGCGGAAGGAGGGCACCTGGGATCCAGGTTACTTCGACTTCTTGCGTACCCCCAAGCAAGTACACGAAAAGGTCGCGCACCAAGAGGCGCGGATTAACGATTGGGGCGGAGTGCTAGTGGGAGTCTACAAGCCCTCGGATCCCAGGAAGTACTTTTTGCCGCGGGTAGGCTTGGCTGTCCCGGTCACGGCCGCTCTCGATTTCACCCCCTCAGGTCCCGCAGCCGGGCGGGTGCGTGACGTTACGCTCGCGCTCTATGATCCCACTAGACGTGACATGGTCCGAGTTGCGGGCGCCCAGCGGCGGCTGGCCGCCGACTTCGGCGCTCCGCTTGCCTACTATCCCGAGCCCGGTTTGCTGCTGGGATTGATGGCGATGGTTCGCCCGGAAAAATACGAGGAACGGGCGGGGCTTTACATGCTTGAACCCTATGATCCCGACCGGATCCCGGTGATTTTGATCCACGGGTTGCTGTCGATACCTCAGATGTGGGTTCCCACGATCAGCGCCATCGAGTCCGATCCGGAGCTACGTGGCCGTTACCAGTTCTGGGTTTTTGCTTATCCAACGGGCGATCCGATTGCGCTGTCCGCTCTCAAGCTCCGGGAAAGTTTGGCGCGAGTCTATCAACTCTATCCCAAAACCAAGGACATGGTGCTCATCAGCCACAGCATGGGTGGACTGCTCTCCCAAATGCAAGCCGTAACGACCAGGCGCGTCCTCTGGGACGATGTTTTCAAGGGTGATGCGGATCGGCTCTACGCCAAGCTTCCGCCCGACAATGTGGTTAAGCGAGCACTGATCTTCGATGCGAACCCGCGGGTGCACAGGATCGGTTTCATTTGCGTCCCCCATCGCGGCAGCGATCTGGCGACCAACTGGATCGGTTCACTCGGCACCAGTCTCGTTAGCCTGCCGGGCAAACTCTTAAGCGGAGCCGCGGACGTGGTCAGCGCTCCGCTCCAGAGGGATGTTGGCCTTAAACGCATGCCAACGGGGATCAACGGCCTTTCCCCGCGATCCCCTGTCCTTCACGGGCTCGACACGCTGCCGATCCAGGCGCCTTACTACAGTATCGTTGGTGATCGTGGCAGGGGCGATACGCCGAACAGTACGGACGGCGTGGTAGCCTACTGGAGTTCGCACCTACGGGCGCCCAGTCGGAATTAATCGTGCCCGGTCCGCACGGTTCCTTTGCTCTTCCTCAGACCCTCAGCGAGTTGAAACGCATCCTTCGCTTGAATTTGACCGCCGTCAGTGGGCCGCGCCGTAATACGATGCCAAAAAGCCAGCGTTCGGCTGCCGGGCCGAGCAGCAAGCGGCCAGACCGCTCGCCTTCACGAGTCCAAAGCCTGACCAACCGGGGAACTCAGCGCACCTCACCAGCCGGTAAGACACGGCCCCATTTAGAGCTCTAACCTGCCTTATGTACCGAACCCTCAGAGATGGGGCGTGGCGCCTGTTCCCCTCTTAGCCGGACGGAAACGCCCGCGCCGCAGACCGCCGGGGAGAGTAACTCCGAGAAACCCGGAGTCGCCGTCGCATGTCACGGGGTAAAATGATGCAATCCTCAGACCCCCCCGTAAAGCCGCGTGCCATACAGGTGTTCCTTTTTTTGGTTCGTTTGCTCCTCTTGAGTGTCG
>JBAUZZ010000299.1:0-34984 GCA_049585495.1 Chthoniobacterales bacterium
GCAAAAATCCTCGCGGAGATGCACGATTTCAGAACTACAAATCCTTAGAAATTTGTGAGCGATGCAGGCTCAGGCAGCAGAATCCCGCCGGCGCTCCGCTATGGCGCAGCCCCTCCTGTTTTGCGGACGCGCCGAAGCTCGAAGACCACCTTCGCTTTGCGGGCTAAGAGTTGTCCTCAATTGTTCCACTCCGCGTGAGGTGGGGAGACTTCGATCGATAGATCATTTGGATTTGTGCATTCTCAAAGGTAGTTATCAACGGTACTAAGTTGGGCTTCTGGCTGCGCATTCGTTTACAGATCGTGGAAACATACAGCCGCAGGAGATAGCGTCGCAGTTCCGGAGTGGAAGCGCTTTCCACGTCGAGCAGTATCTTCACAGCCATCGGGCTGCGCATCGCACTCGCCCGGATCGGGCGGATGATCTCCTCGGTTGCGTCTTGCTGCGCGCTTGCCATCGTCGGTTTTGTTCCACGGAATTTCCCCTCAGGGCGGGGCCGTCGCGGGGGGGGCGGCAACAAATTCACCTTCGGCAACAGATCAGGAACCCCCGTGGTTGATGCATCGTTCTCAGGCAAGCCAAGGCCCGCGGCTTCGGCCTTCTCCAACGGCTGAGCCGGCGCGGGTGCAGGATCCGTCGCGAGGACCCGGCCGCCTGCGGAAAAGGCAATCATTACCAAAAGTACCACTTTCATATCGCCCGCCTGACTACGTTACGCGCCTCACGGTAATCATGGGGGAGCTCGGTTTGAACTCGGCAAGGCCGCCCTTTCATTTGTCGATTCCTCTTAACCAACCAAGTTGCGTTCCTTCAGGGGTTCTTCGAAAGCTTCAATTCCTTCAAATCGTCGAGCGGCTCCAGGGCGGATCGTACTGAAATTCCGGCGTTTCTGAATTTCACCCTACCAATATTGCGCCCTCCCGAAAATCCTCAAATAGCCGACACGATTGATTCGCCTGACTTTTTCGGACTTTTCCGGAATACTCGTGGCCGATGAGCGAATACTTTTCTTCGGCGAGTCGCCGACAATTTTTAATGATCTGTACCGCCGTCGGTGTTGCCTCAGGCTTCTTTGCCGGGGCGCTTTACGCTCTCGCTGCCACTAAACGGGACGAAAAAATTACTGGGGACATGATCGATGAGGCAGCCGCTCTGGCTGGAATTGCGATTCCGCCGGACAAGCGCGAAGCGATGCTCTCCAAGCTAAACGAGCAGCGCCAGGCGTATGTTGCAGTCCGCCAGCTCCACCTGCCAAATGAAGTGCCGCCCGCTTTTCGATTCGACCCGGTGGTACCCGGCAGTACCGCACCTCAGACCGAGCTTGAACCAGTTCGAACGCCGCTGGCATACGGCGATCTGCCCGCTGTCGCTGACGCCGAAATCCCAAAAGATCTGGAAAAGCTGGCTTATGCTACGGTTCGCGAGCTTGGGGTTTTGATTAAACAGGGAAAGATATCTGTAGTCGATCTGACCGAGATGTATTTGGCCAGATTGAAACGGTATAATCCGCGGCTGAATTTTCTGATTACGCTGACCGAGGAGCGCGCCCGGGCTCAAGCTAGAGAGGCTGATGCCGAACTGGGCAAAGGCCGCTATCGGGGACCACTGCATGGGATTCCCTGGGGAGCAAAGGATCTTCTGGCCGTTCGTGGGTACCCAACGACCTGGGGTGCTGGAGGATTCCAGCAGCAGGTCGTCGATGAGGACGCTACTCTGGTGCGCCGGCTCGACGAAGCCGGTGCGGTACTCGTCGCGAAATTGTCTCTGGGCGCACTCGCCCTGGGTGACAAATGGTTCGGGGGCCAGACCAGAAACCCCTGGAACACCGCCCAGGGCTCGAGCGGCTCATCCGCTGGGTCTGCGTCGGCGACTGCGACTGGTTGCGTAGCGTTCGCCATCGGCTCCGAAACGCTGGGTTCCATCTCGTCGCCCTCGACGCGTTGCGGTGCGACCGGGTTTCGCCCAACGTTCGGCTTCGTTCCCCGCACCGGGGCTATGGCATTGGCGTGGACGATGGACAAACTGGGGCCGATCTGTCGTGCCGCGGAAGATTGTGCTCTCGTCATGCAGGCAATTTACGGCCCGGACGGTTTTGATCCGACGGTACGAGCGGCGCCATTTCGCTGGGATGAGAACCTTGATTGGAAACAGCTTCGCCTCGGCTACGTTAAAAGCGCATTTGAAGGTGAGCCCACGGTGGAAAAGCCGCCGGAAGGCGCTTCGGCAGAGGAGGTGAAGCAGTGGGAAAGCCGGCGGCCGGACCGCGAGGCCGCGAAAGTGCGCCGCGAATACGATCGTCGATATGATGCCGCCGCACTCGATGCGCTCAGAAGGATGGGCGTAGAGCCGCAGGTTGTTGAGTTACCTGATCTCCCGTTAGACGCGATCGCGCTCTTGTTGAACGCGGAGGCTGCAGCAGCTTTCGACGACTTGACTTTGACGAATCGAGACGACCTGCTGACTGAACAAGGCCCTGAAGATTGGCCGAACCTGTTTCGCGTGGCCCGCTTTTATCCGGCGGTGGAATACGTTCAGGCGAATCGGGCCCGAACCCTGGCAATGCGGCAAATGGCGAGACTGTTTCAGCGGGTTGACGTCATCGTGGTGCCGTCGTCATCTGAAGCTCAGCTCGCTCTTACGAACCTCACTGGTCACCCCGCGGTGATAGTCCCCAACGGACTCCGGGACAAGGATGCACCGCCCCCACCACGCCTTGATACCGGCGACGACGATAGCATTGGCGGACCCGGAACCCCGGTCAGCCTTACCTTCCTCGGCGCCCTTTACCAGGATGCCGCGCTGCTGGCCTTCGCCTCTGTCTACCAGCGAGCAACTGGTTTTCATCGGCTTCATCCACCGGGATTTGCCTGAGCGGAGGAGACAGAAGCGAGTGTCAGTGTCAGTCAATCCGCGCTGCGGTGCTCGAGTTGGAGCACTAACGGCGGCGCCAGCCGATGAGACTTGCATTTCAACCTGCGGACAGGGCAACGGCCCGTTCTCAGGAACTCTCGAACTGACACTTTATCCAGGCTGACACTGACACTTCTGATAGATTCTTCCGCTCCTTCAGAGCTACGCCACCTCGCCCTTGCGTCATCTTCGACGATGGAGGAAATGCGACTTCATTTTTTTTAAAGCCATATTGACAACATGTATAAATACAGTTATTAAGTTCGCCAATGAGAAAAACTACATTATTATATACTGTTGTGTTAATGGCGATTTTGGCGGCGCACGGCACTGTCCACGCCCAGTCGGCGGTTTCGTCGACACCGACGGAATCTATGGGAGTTGGGGCTCCGGCGAAAGCAAAACGAACGATGAGTCCCGATGCGATTAAACGAGCTAAGCTGACCAACTTAAAGAAAGACGTTGGCCTGACCGGGGAAGAAGAAGCCAAGGTTAAGCCGATCATCGACCGGTTTGTGGACAGCGTGCAGGCAGCCAAGCATGACCCAGCTCTGAACTCGCGCACGAAGCGGCAACAGCTCGCCGCCCTGCGCGCCCGGTACAACGATGAGTTGGACGGGGTGCTCACGACTGACCAACAGCAGAAACTGGCATCGATCAAGGCGCAGCGTCTTGCCCGATTGCGCGCCGGCAGAGCCGGTTCGGCCACAAGCGCGTCGGAATCGCCGGAACCGGCGGCATCACCGACGTCTGTTCAGTGATAGATTTTGCCGACCTCGGAACCTAGCCCGCAAAAATCATACGGTGGAGAATCGACGAGCGCATCGCGGGCTAGGTCGACTTGATCCGTGGGGGATTTCGCGCGTCGCATGGTGGATAGGGGCGCCGCTCTGACCTTTGCCAGAGCGGCGCTTCGGGGTTCGGCTGATGAAATGCTTGACCGCAGGGGTCGCGTGTTCCGCGTTGCCCAACCTTTTAAGTCAAATTCCGAAATTACCTTGGAGGGTGGCGCTCCGTCGCCGCCGAATTCCGCCGGCTACTGCGCAACTTCATTTTGGAATTGAACGATGCGTGGCGGCGAACTCGGCGTAGGCATTTTCGTCCGCGATCATCGCATCGAGCGCGGCGAGAACCGGTTCTGCGCGGTAGATGCCGCTAAAAATAGCCGTGTCCTCAATTTTGCTCCTGATCACGAAGGTTGGCCGTTGATTAACGGGGAATGAGTTAAACTCAGCGGTAGACGCTGAAATGCTCCGACTGGTTGCTGGATCATCCACCGCACGCTCAAGTTCGGCCCGGCTGACACCGCTGACGGAAACGGCGAGATGCAAAGCAACGTCTCGACGGAGTATAGGCTCTCCCTTCAGCAGGCCGGCGATCTTCAGAGCCTCATGTACTTTGCCGCCGTGCCCAAGCATTTCGGACGCGTAAATTACCGCATTGGGTAACCAGGTCGATTGCCCTCGCTTCTCAATCCAACGGTGATCGAAACGACGTCCAGTAGTCGCTTCGGCCCGTTGGTAGTACCACTGTTCCTGCTCGAGTCCATCCGCCATCGGCGCTCCGTCGTTGATCAGAGCAATTTTCCGAGAGATCGGAACCCGTTCTCCGTAACGCTTCTGAATCTCGGCGAGCACTTCATCAGCCAGTGCACACCACATCGAACAAACATCAAAGAAATAGGTGAGCTGCATTGCCGCCAGCTTAACGTGTGCGCCGACTAAGCAAAAACAAATCAGCCCTGCCGGAATTTCGAATTTAGGCTAAAGTTTCGCCTTACCGACGTAAGGTGATAGTCGTCCCCTTAGGTAGGGCGAGAATTTATTCGAGCCGAAGGAAAACTATCTCTCTAAAAACAGCGGAATTTCCGCTGCCTGAGCCTGCATCGCTCACAAATCTCATAGGATTTGTATAACTATCTCCGGTTTTAAGCTGCGGTGCGACGATTGGCAAACGCGGGTTCCTCGCACAGACCTGGCGCCCTTACAGGGCGCGGCGCTTAGTTTGGGACGGGCCCCGGGGTTGAAACCCCGGGCTAAGTCCTGCAGCCCCTTCGGGGGCCGGAATCGCGCCACTGGTATCTTGGTACCCCTGAGTTAATATCAGGGCTGAGCCTTGGCGCCCGTTGGGGCAAAGACTGAGACCTTAAGTTAAGTTAGCGCTTATGAGGGCTTGCGCCCCAGGCTACGATATTTCACACCTCCGGCGCTTCTGAAAAAATTCTTTATTCCTTGCGGCTACGCCGGGCTAGGAGCAATGCAGGTTAGTCAGGTAGTCAGAGCCAACCGATCGAAGACCAGGTTTCCGGCAATCCAAACGCGCTGCACCACGAACCCGTCATCGAAGAGTACGAAATCTGCCGTCTTGCCCGACTGGATGGATCCAAAACGATCGTCGATGCCCAGAATTGTCGCCGGGGTAAGAGATGCCATCCGGACCGCGTCGAACATGGGGATGTCGCCTCGCTGCGTTACCACCCGCACCAGATCAATCATCTGAGCCAAACTGCCTGCCAGAGCTGACTCGTCCTCGAGCACGCCGTACCCCGGACCGACTTTGCACGCGACGCGGCCCAGTTGGAATTTCGTGCCCTCCGGCAGGCCAGCACCTGCGAGGCAATCTGACACCAGGGCAATTCGTTGAGCACTCTTCGCCCGATACGCCAGTTTTATTAATGTTGGCGAAACATGAAATCCGTCGGCGACCAGTTCGCAGAAAACCTTTTCTTCTGCTAGTGCGAACTCCAGCGCGCCGGCCTGCCGGAACAAACCTCGCTTCGATGCAGCAGACATGGCATTGAACAGGTGTGTTACTTTCTTGAGCCCAACGCCCGCGGCGGCACGCATATCCTCGTCTGAAGCTTCGGTATGGCCGGCGCTCATGGTCAATCCGGCGCGGGTCGCAGTGTCTATGAGCTCCAAAGCGCCGGGTATTTCCGGCGCGATCGTCATCTGGGAAATGCTTCGAGCCCGTGATCGAATCCAATCGTGGTCTTTGATTCCTTGAGCGCTCATTAATTTCGGGTCCTGTGCGCCGGCCTTGGATGGGGCGAGATGCGGTCCCTCAAGATGAACCGGCAACAGGCGGGTCTTTGATCTAATCTTTGCCGTCTTCCAGGCGTCTAGAATAGAATCGAAGCGGTGATAAGTAGCCGTGGCCGCTGTCGGACACAGAGCCGTTGTTCCTCCGGAGAGATGAAAGTTAGCTGCAGACAAGAACGCATCCGCTGTGGCGTGTAAAAAGTCCGAACCGTTACCACCGTGAACGTGCAGGTCGATGAAGCCTGGAGCAAGATAACATCCTCTTGCATCCAATTGCTCTTGCCCCGCTGGAGGATCGCCTTCACCGGCAGCATCAATCAACTCATTTTCAAACACCGCCCAACCTCGGTCCACGATCTGCTCTGGCAGAACCAATTTTGCGTTATAGAGACATGGCATAGGTTTCGATGGGGTGTCCGGAGGGTCAATGGTTCATGTTCTTTTTGCTCGTGCTCAGATGAGGCCGGCGTTCGACAATTCTTTGCTAATAAATGCGTAGTAAATCGGTGCGGCGATTAGTCCAGGAAGGCCGAATCCTGCCTCCATCACGATCATGACCAGCAATAGCTGCCAGGCATGCGCCTGAATCTGCGAGCCCACAATTCTCGCGTTCAAAAAATATTCTAACTTATGAAGTACGACCAGAAAAACCAACGCCGCTATTCCCACGTAGATTGAAATAGACAGGCCAACAATCGCGATCAATGTATTAGAGATCAGGTTCCCAACAATGGGAAGGAGTCCGGTCAGGAAAGTAACAGCGACCAGCACGTTTGTCAGCGGCAAGTGCACTCCGAAAAGCGGAAGGATCAGGATTAGAAAGATACCCGTGAAGATCGTGTTCAGAGCGGAAATCCTCACTTGCGCAAAAACAATTCGACGAAACGCGTCGGCGAACCGCTGCACTTGTTCGGCCAGGGCCGCGACGACTGGTGGCATTTGGCTGAGAGGCGGGCCTACCCTCAAAGAGACCAGAGCACCAATCACCATGCCGACCAAGATATGCACAAAAAGATGCAACGCCTTTGTGCCGATCAGCTGAATCTCTTTGGCACTGTCCTCGAACCAATTCATGGCAAGTGCTTTCAGGTCATCGGCACTGCCCGGCAAAGTGTCGACGATCCAGGTTGGCAGCCTAGCGCGCGCATCATTGAGGATATGGTCGACTTTCCGTAACAATGCCGCCAGGCTCCCCATATCACTCTTGAAAAACGCGATCGTACTCAGGGTCAGAACGGTTAGGATCGCGACCGTTAAAATCGCAAGCGCAGCAACTGCCAACAATCGGGATCGTTCACTTGTGAAGCGTTTCTGCAGAGTGGGAGCCAGGAGATGAACCAACTCATAAACGAGAAGGCCAGCCAGCAGAGCCGCCAACAGTTGGAGATAGAGAACCAGAAACATCGCTACTCCGACGCAAATCCAGGAGATGGTGAGCGACCTGCTGGAAGAGGAGTGCGATTTTGCTGGGTGGTTTCTTAGCAGAATCAATCTCCAGTCGGCACAATCCCCACATTCTCTACCATCAACATCACCGTTCGTTCCTCTGCCCGTGTTCGATGAATTACTCCTTTTGGGACGACCACCCCTTGGCGGGGGTTAAGTTCTAACGTTTGGTTTTCCAGATCGATAAACAGCCTGCCTTCCAGGACGTAGAAGAACTCATCATTCTCGGCATGCTTATGCCAGTGATATTCCCCTTGTACGACTCCTAAGCGAACGACCGAACTATTAACCTGACAGAGTGTCTGGTTGTACCATTTGTAGGTACAGCCATCGGCCAAAGCCCTTTCATCGATTAACTCGAGCGGACGGTAGAGAATATTCAAACGTGTTTCGTACGGGTATTCTTTAGTCTCGGCCATGAGGCACCTTGCAAAGCGGGCGTATCCGAGTCAACAGCTTGGAGGGCGGCGCTCCGTCGCCGCCGAATTTCGGCTGTTAATTTAAACCGAACAGGCTACCGTGCCGCATTCAACGAATCGATCTTCGCCGCGATGATGAAGTCGTTCCGGTGCAAGCCGCGAATTTTGTGCGTCCAGAGACCGACAGTCACTCGGCCCCATTCGGTGAGAATGGCTGGATGATGGCCTTCCTCTTCGGCGAGCGCGCCGACCCGATTGGTAAAGTCTAGTGCCTCGGCAAAATTTGCGAATCGGAAAACGCGTTCCAGCCGCTCTATGCCGTCGCGTTCTACGAGTGTCCAGTCCGGAATTTGGGGCTGCAGTTCCTGAATCTCAGCCGCCGTGACTCGCGGCGAGTCGCGGCGGCATGCGGTACACCGTTCCTTGATGAGTGGGTCCATGATCAATACTCCGGAAGCGTAATAGCGTGAGGACACCATTGCTCGTTTAGCGCGCATTGAAAAACGGAAAAATCGATGTCCAGATATCGGCTTAGTGCAAATCCCGAAATTGGCTGTAGGGCGGCTGCCCGGCCCGCAGTCGCTAGGCGATCCACCGCGGCGGATTGCGGGCGGGGGTCAGCCGCCGGAATCTCGGAATTTGGACTTAATCACCCGCGGCGGGGGCGATGCACTGGTCGTGCCACTATCGATACGGACGCGTCCCGGAAATGGGCGCTGAACGCCGTCGGGAGAACTCAAGACGGATCGCCAAGTGCATTTTCTTAGGTGTAAATACTTAACGATAAGGTACTTCTGTACTACGATTTTCCTTCGTCGACCCTGTGGCATCGGAAGTGCTTTGCAGTGCTCGAGACTGAATATGTTGAATTATCCTGCAAGCTGCGCGCATACGCGAAGACAGAGGTCTATTTTAGAGGACCTTCGGCGATTTGATCAGATATGCACGACCAACCCTTCTAAGATCAAGCGGCTCGGGACCGCGTCCGCCTTAGACCGGATGGATCGGAAAAGGACTGTGGCGTCGCTGGCGTTGCGAATCGCGCGGCTTCCGGAAGTGCCGAAAAAGGTTTTAGCGATGTACTATTACGAGAATGTGCGTCTATCAGAGATAGCTGCATGCTTCGGGTTGACCGAATCTCGAGTCAGGCAGATCCGGACCAAGACCGTTGCGTTACTGCGGAATGACCTCCGGAGCACTGTAGACTAACTCATTTGACCCGTGCATATGCGTAATGGGTCGCAGGATTCTCCGGAGGATAATCGGTTCTGATCAGCAGGGTGGCGCTCCCTGGCCCGCTCGTGCTCGCCGGTGTGACTTTAACCTCCACTTCTTTGCCTGGGCGCACTTCGTGGAGTTCGAGCTTGACCGCTGGATTATCAGCCTGCACCGAAACGATCTTTGCCGGGATTTCTTCGGGGACTGCAATCCGAATCGTCTTGGGTTTGAGCTCATCACCGACCCGCCAGACGACGAGCTCCGGTCGGATGGTGATCGCCTCGGGGATGTTGACCGCCATGCGTAGAATTGTCGGTTGAGGCGGAACCCAGTCCGTTGTGACGACAATCCACTTCTCTTGACGGCCGATGCGCCCGTCAAATTTAAACCTCGCCGCAATTTCCCCGGATTCTCCAGGAGCGTACTCTTTCTTTTGCAGCGTCGCAGTCGTGCATCCGCACGACGGGCGCAGATCAGTAATTTTGACTGGCGTATTTCCGATGTTAGTGAACCGGAAATTGGCGTCGATGAATTTGTCCAGCGGTCTGGGGGTAAAGCTCTGTTCGGGATTTTCCCACTTCAGCTGACCGAACACCGGAGTTACCAGCGCCGGGAGAAGAAACAGCACGACGTTCATGGCTTGCACCTGACAGATTGAAAATTGAATCATTGCTTGCCACAGCTCCCGAAACGAACGGTGGAACCTGGGTGGCCGACGGGACTCGAACCCGCAACAACTGGAACCACAATCCAGGGCTCTACCATTGAGCTACGACCACCATTTGTGAGCGGATTTCTAGAGTAGCTCAACTTGACTATTCGCCAAAGGGGATTTTCGCGGGATGGCGCAAGACCGGTATTGTAGGGCGGCTGGCTCAGCCGCCGGAGTCGTTTCGGAGAAACGACCCAAGGCAACTGGGTCTGCCGCCGGGACAATCGATAGAGGTTGCCGAGGCGCCTGCGCCAGGCGCCCTACAACAAGCCTGAGCCGAGCAGCCTGCCCAAGCGCTCCCGAGGTATCTCCGTTGCATTCAATTTTCTCAGGAATTATGGTTGCTATCCGATATACATAGAATTATTGCGCTCCGAATTCTTTCTTGTTGTGGACCTCCGCCCTAAAGTTCTTTGGAGATTTGGTTTGCTGTTCGCGTTGCTGCACGTGGGCGCAGCGCGTTTTGCGGTAACGGCAAACGCCCAGTTATTGACGCGCGATCGCCCGGTTGAAGCCGGTACGATCAAAATCGGCATGTCCAACGCCCAGTCAGGCAGGCTTGGATATGTGGGCGTGTCAGTCAAGCGGGGCTGCGAAGCATATTTTGCTCGAGTCAATAGTGAGGGTGGGGTCTACGGCCGCCGTTTGGTGCTGGTAGACTATGATGACGGCTATGAGCCGCTCAATGCCGTTTCCAACACCGAAAAACTGATCAATCAGGACCGGGTCTTTGCCCTGCTCGGTTTCGTTGGTACACCGACCTGCAGCGCATTGCTATCAATGTTGAACGAGGCCAACATTGTGCTCGTCGGGCCCATTACCGGAGCCGGAATCCTGAGAGACCCTTGGCAGCCCTTGGTATTCAATACGCGGGCCAGCTATGCCGACGAAACTGAGGTTCTGGTCAAACATCTCACGAACGACCTGGGAATTACCCGGGTCGCTCTGTTCCGCCAGAACGACAGCTATGGCCAGGCTGGAAAGGACGGGGTTCTCAAAGCCTTGCACCAGCGAGGCCTGGATTTGGTGACCGACGGAACCTATATCCGCAACTCGGTGGACATTGAAGCGGGTCTGGACCAGATTGTGCGAGTAAAGCCAGAGGCGGTTATTCTCATCGGAGCATACAAGCCCTGTGCCGAATTTATTAAGAAGGCTAAGAAACGCGGACTTAGCAACGCGGTCTTCTGCAACGTATCCTTTGTCGGAACCGAACCCCTGATCAAGTTCCTGGATTCGGACGGGGACGGAGTAGTGGTATCCCAGGTTCTGCCCTCCCCGCAGGATCGATCGCTCCCGTTTGTGGGGAACTATCAGACGGATATGCGGCAGGCGGGCTATACGCAATTTGACTATGCGAGCCTGGAGGGATACCTGGATGCTCTGATCCTGGTTTCGGGTCTCCGCCAGGCAGGCGCTGATCTGACTCAGCAAGGGTTTCAAGAAGCGCTCGAGAATGTCTCGCTCGAGTTCGGGCCATTTCAGATAAAATTTAGTCGCAGCTCTCGCGAGGGAACCCACACCGTATTTCTAACCCGGATCGAAGCTGGAGTGGCGAAGCCGGTAGATACTTTAACGCGAGCGCCCGCGGGGCGCTGAGATCCGGGAGCGTTATGATAAAGGGGGATCCAGCAGCGCAGGTGGAGAAGTTTACTGCGCGGCCATCCCGCGGGCTGACGATTCGCGTCAAGCTCCTGCTATTTATCATAGCGGTCTGCTGCTTGATCTTGACAGCGCTTGCGACCACCGCGTTTTTTCTCTCCGCGGTTTCGCTGCGCCAGGTCCGGGTAGACGGCTTTCGTACACTACGTCGATCTCTCTCGCAGGCTGTTAATACTTTCCTGGCCCAAAATCGCCGGGACATCGCCACCCAATCGGAGCTGCAAACCCTTCGCTATGCGGTAGCGGAGCTTTCCTCGGGATATGATCATCTCTTGGAAGATCTGGAAGCCGGCGGCTTCAAAGTAGACGAACCGTTCCTGGCTGAGATCCGCAACGGGTTGCGAGAGGAATACGATAAGACGGTGCTGTCGGCGCTAAAGGACCTGGGGAGGCCAGCGGAAAGTTTCGAATCCTTCACCGACCTGAGCACGGAGGGGTTAATTCTTCAGTATGTGTACATCTTGCGCAACCCTGCACCGCGCGGACGCAAGTATCTGAATAATCTGTCCTCAGACATCGCGAACAACGGGAATCTTCCGGCCGACTTTCGGATTGCTTTCTCAAAAACGATGTACGCCCGAGCCCTGGATCGTTATCACTCCTCGTTTGAAAGTATAGTTCAGCGCAACCGCTATGAGGATCTGATCCTGATCGATAACGAAGGAACTGTTGTATATACCTTTAATAAGGCCTGGGACTTCGGTACAAATGTTTTCAAGGGCTGGCAACGGCAGGCGCAGCTAAAAAAGGTATTTCTTGGCGCCTTGTACGTGCCGGTGCCGGACGCCGACCATGCGAGCATCGAGCATGTAATGGTTAGCGACTTGGCCCGTTATCCGGCGGCCTATGATGCCCCAACGCTTTTCATGGGTTGCGCAATCACAAACCGCCTGGGGAGTCGAGTCGGGGTTTTGGTCCACGCAATCTCAAGTAAACAGCTGACTGACATCGTAACTTTCGATCAGCACTGGCCGGATGTCGGTCTCGGCAAGACTGGAGAGGCGTACATTGTCGGTCCGGACCGCAAACTGAGGACCGAATCGCGCTTTCTGAAGGAGCTTCCGGCTGAGATGAAGTCGCGAACCTTCGACCGTAGCGGAACTCCCGGTGCGCTCACCTCGATCCTGAGTTTCCCGCTTCGAAACGCTGCGGTCGACCGAATCTTCTCGCCGGACGATCTCACAAACGAAGGAGAGGTAACCTTTTATGACGAGGTCGGCCATGAATCGATTGGCGTCTTCGCGCCGCTGTCAATTCCTGATCTCGATTGGGGTCTTGTTATTCGGATCGATACGGCAGAGGCGTTTGCGCCGGCCGCCCACTTGACCCGCCTCATTGCGATCGGCGGTCTTACGATCCTGGCTGCCGCAATAGGGGCAACCCTGTTGTTCGCGCATCTCTTGTCCCGCCCGATTATGCAACTGGTGACGACGGCCGAAGCAATCGGATCGGGAGATCCCACGGCCCGCGCCCCGATTTCCAGCAGTGACGAAATTGGTTTCCTGGCCGACCGCTTCAATAACATGGTCGACCAGGTGCAGGGTCGAAATCGCCAGGTTCGCAAAATTTTGGAGACGGTAAACGAAGGGCTCTTTCTTTTGGGACCCGATCTAATTATTCAGCCGGAGTCTTCGCGAGCCAGCGAAGAGATTTTTCAGCGCAGAATCGAGGGATTAAGCTTTCCTGACCTCTTAAAACCTCATCCCGGTCCGGGACTGCAACCGAACATCTCCGACGAAGTCCTGGACGCTTCCAAGCACTACTTAGAACTGCTGCTGAATCCCCGCATCAAAGAGAAGCTCGTCCAACAGACCAATCCCTTGATTGAGGTCGAATTTCAGAGCCGCGTCGAAGGGGGGCGTATCCGCAGCAAGTTTCTTGAGTTCCGCTTCAATCGCGTCATCGAGGCTGGCGGCACCACCCAAATCATGGTCACCGTTCTCGATTCGACATCGCGAATTTCCTTAAGCCGGCAGATCCAGGAAAACGAAGCCAAGGCGAAGTCTCAGATCGAGACGGTGTTTGGAGTTATGCACGTCGATCCGCCCGTTTTGTCGGAGTTTCTTGATCATGCCGATGCCGAGATCGCTGAGATCTTGCGGCTGCTGGAGGCCGAGCAATTTGCCAGCTGCGAGCCCGAGTCAGAATCGCAAAGATCGACGCGTTACGAGCGGCTCTTGCAGAAAATTTCGCGCTCGATCCATCTGGTGAAGGGGAACGCCGCTATGCTCCGGCTCGCTTACTTCGAGGATCTCGCGCATGAGTTGGAGGAAAAGATCGCCGCGGTACGAACTAATGGTCTTGTTTCAGGCGAAAACTTTTTGCCAATTACCACGGGCACGGCTTCCCTGCTCGACCAGGTCGAAATGACCCGCGATCTAATCCAGCGTTTGGGTGACATGCAGGAGGTTTTCGGAAAGGGTGAAAAACTTCGCGACGCCAGTGACTTCGCACCGCTAGTCGATCTTGCAGGTGATATTGCGGCCCGAAACGGCAAGCAGGTACGAGTCACCCTCGAGATCGCCAGTGATCTGGGTCGATTGCCGGATCATCTCCGTGAACCGATTCAAACGATGATGACACAGCTGGTCCGAAATGCTGTAATCCATGGCATCGAACTTCCGTCCGAACGTCTGGCCAAGAAAAAGCAACCGATCGGTGCGATTCGGATCGCGGCGAATCGGGCAGCCGCCAAAATATTTGTTTTAGCCGTGCGCGATGACGGGCGCGGCATTAGTTATGAGCAGCTACGGCAGCGGGCGGTTGAGCTTGGCTACGCGAATTCGCAAGAGATCCAGGAATGGAATCAGCAACAGCTGGTCGACTTGCTTTACAAGACGGGCTTTACCACCCTTGATCGCCCGACGCTGGATGGCGGACGTGGCGTAGGTCTGGATGCGGTGAGAGATTTGGCGGCGCGATACGGAGGGTCTCTGCGCGTTTCCTCGCGAGAAGGATCCTTTTGCGAATTTCGAATCGAGCTGCCGCGTTAATGAAACTTCTCATTGTGGATGATTCCAGCGTTGTGCGGCGCGCGATCGAACGGGATCTCGAGTCGGGTAACATTGCTGAAGTGGACCAGGCCGCAAACGGCGAAGAGGCCGTTCGTCTCTACGCGGACAAGCTGCATGATGTTGTCACCTTAGATATCACCATGCCAAAGATGGACGGGCTCACCTGTCTTGATCGCATAATGGCGATCAATCCAGCGGCGAAAGTATTAATCATTTCAGCGCTCCGGGATCGCGCAACGGCGATCGATGCGATTAAGCGGGGCGCCAGCGGGTTCCTCTGCAAGCCAATTAGTCCCGAGGAGCTAAGGGAGTCGTTTCAGCTCTTGCTCAATGACTAAGCGATATGAACGACGCTGATATTCAGGTTTTCATCACCGGCGCCCGGCGATACTTTGAGTCGATTGATGCCAGCCCCGTCATGGTTATTGAGCCGCCATTTATCAAAGACCGCGCTTTCCTCGAGTACACCGGCATCATCGGCATCTCGGGCAAAGCGCACGGAGCCGTTTGCTTTACGGCGAGCAGCTCGATGTTGTTTAGTATCTTGACGCTCTTGAAAGATGAGCGGCTGGATGAGGCGGCGAAGCGCGACCTTGTCGGTGAAATTGCCAATACACTCAGCGGCAATGCCAGGGAAGAGTTCGGGAACGAATTTCTGATTTCCATCCCGGTGGTGGCAAGCGGTCAACAGATCACATTCGATTTTCCCAGCGACATCCGAAACTATGTCATCCCGCTTAGCTGGCACTCTCAAACTGCGTATTTGTTAGTTTGCCTCGAGTAATTCAGCGTAAGAATGCTTCGTGCAGTCCGCCATCAACGGGCACGATCTGCCCAGTTGTCTTGCTAAGTCGATCCGATAACAACACAAAATACGCCTCAGCTTGATTGCCAGGAGTAATCGGGCTCCGTGTTAGCGTTCGGTCGGCGTAAAATTTCGCCAGTTTTTCGGTAAGCGCTTCTGTCGATTCCGAAACGTCGAACCGAATACCATACTTCTTAAGAGAAGCGATCACTCGGTCGCGCGGGAACATCGAACTTCCCTGCACCACGGTAGCCGGCGCAATTCCGTTAACTCGGACCAAAGGAGCCATTTCAATCGCTAGTTCTCGCAGGAGATGGTTGAGTGCAGCCTTGCTTGCGTCATACGCCAGGCTGCCTTTTTTCGGCACAACGGCGTTGGCACTCGAGGTTAGAACCAACGTTGCCGGAAGACCTTGTTCTGTGAAGATTTTCGCTGCTTCGTCAGCTACCAGATAGGAGCCGGTCACGTTGACACTTAGTGTCGTTGCCCACTTCTCGTCAGAGATATGCCCGGTATCGTCTGGAGGGAAGAACACAGCCGCCGTGACAGCAATCCCATCAATGCCACCATAGGCGAGCACGGCTTGCTGCAGCATAGCGCGAATGCTCTCCCGAGTGCAAATATCAGCCGATACTCCAACCGCTGGCCCACACCTGGAAATGCCGGACCCGGCGACACCGATGCCTTGGCCATACTTTTGTGTGATCGCTTCCGCCGTCGATTTCGCAGCGTCTTCCTTGAGATCAACGCTGACGACGTGAGCGCCGTCGCGAGCCAGACGCAAACCGACTTCACGTCCAATCCCGCTTCCTGCTCCGACTACGACGAAGACCTTGCGAGCAAGTTCCTGCTCCGGAGCCATACGGCGCAACTTGGCTTCTTCGAGCTGCCAATATTCGATGTCAAAGGCTTCCTGTTGTGGCAGCGCGATGTATTCATCGATCGCCTCGGCGCCTCGCATGACTTCAATAGCGCAGTTGTAAAATTCGGCTGTCACCCGCGACTCGCTCTTGTCTTTACCCCAGGCAACCAGGCCTAGGCCCGGAATCAGAATGACCGTAGGGTTCGGATCGCGCATAGCTGGCGAATCTGGATGTTTGCAGCGGTCGTAGTAGGCTCGATAATCGGTACGGTACTGCTCCAGAGCCTCCGAGATCAGACCCTTCAGCTGGGACAGGTCCCGGGACGCCGGATCCCAATCCACAAAGAGCGGTTTAATCTTGGTGCGTAAGAAATGATCGGGACATGAGGTGCCCAGCTCAGCCAGACGCGCGGCGTCACGGCTATTTACAAATTTGAGGGTCTTCGGGTCCGACTGGATTGTCGCGATAAAACGGTGCTGGCGACTCACCTGGCCGCGCAGCCAGGGCAGAATTTGCCCCAGAACGTCCTCTCTTGCACCCTCCTCGATAGATTCATACTGCTCTCCGTCGAAAGTTCTTGTGCCTTTGTCTTTGGATTCGATAAATCGCGCAGCTTTTTCGATTTGTTCGAGGCCAAGCTCATAGCATTCCTTGTCATTATTGGACCAGTTGATGAGTCCATGCTGTCCGAGGATGGCGCCTTTCGCTTTTGGGGAATTGGCGCAAAGATCTCTCAATTTCAGTCCAAGATCGAAGCCTGGACGCTGCCACGGCACCCAGGCTATTTCCTCTCCGTAAATTTCCCTGGTGAGGCGCTCGCCGTGTCGCGACGCTGCCACGGCTATAACCGCGTTAGGGTGGGTGTGATCGACATGTTTGAAAGGAACAAACCCGTGTAAGGGTGTATCGATGGACGAAGCTCGCGGATTCAGATTGAATGTGCAGTGCGGGTACGCTCCGACCATGGAATCTTCGATCGCAGTCTTCGGCCCCTTCTTGCCCGAATTTTCGTAGATTGTTCGGAGCCGTTCCAGGCCGGGCATGGTCAGGCTGGCGAAGTTTTCCCTCTTAGATGTCCGGAGGTCTCCGCCGGATCCCTTTACCCACAGCACTTCGACTGGCTCACCCGTCAGTGGATCGCTGTCGATGATCTTTGAGGAGGTGTTCCCTCCGCCAGGGGTGGTAATTCGTTGGTCGGCGCCGAGTAGATTTGACCGGTAGATCAGGCGAGCGACAGGATCCAGCTTGCCTGCCTGGTTGTCATCCCACAAATAATTCACGAATCGAAATTTCATTGCTCCAAACTCCTATACCGATTCAAGGCTTCGATCCACGGTTCTCGGTTCCGCGGTGAAAATGCTTCAATCGCAAAGGAATTTCGTACGACTTCTCGAATATCGGCTTGGGACCCGAGTTCGCCGGCGGCCACCGCCTGGATGAGGAGGTTACCGAGCGCAGTCGCCTCGACTGGTCCAGCAAGGACCGGTAGTCCGGCCGCGTCGGCAGTAAATTGATTCAGTAGCCGGCTCTTGCTTCCGCCACCGACGACGTGAATCAGGTTCACGTTTTGCCCAAAACTCTTCTGAATCACCTCGATCTGGCAGGCGTAAGAGAGAGCCAGGCTTTCGAGGGTACACCGGGCCAGGGCGCCCGGACTCTCCGGGATCGGCTGACCGCTCCGCTGGCAAAAGCTTTGAATCTTTTCGATCATTTTCCCCGGTTTCAAGAACTCGTTGTGATTTGGGTTGACGATTGAGCGGAGCGGCAGGCTAATACTGGCCTCCCGATCGAGCGTTGCATAATCGAGGTCCAACCCGCGATCAGCAAGTCCCCTCTTAGTTTCTTGAAGGAGCCAGAGGCCCAGAATATTTTTCAGAAAACGAATATTCCCGGCGAATCCGATCTCATTGGTAAAGTTCGCTTGCAAGCTCTCCCGGTTGATAATCGGCCTGTCTACCTCGACCCCAAGTAGTGACCAGGTGCCGGAGCTGATGAAAGCCCAATGGTCGCCGGTCGCCGGCACACCCGCTACGGCTGCACCGGTATCATGCGAGCAGGTGGCGTAGACGCGGCACCTGCCCAACCCCGTCTCTTCCGCAATTTCATCGGTGAATTGACCGAGCAAGGTGCCGGACTTAACCACTGCCGGGAAGAGAGTCTCTGGCGCGCCGAGTTTTGAGACCAGCGGCTTGGACCATAAGTCCGTCGCCGGGTTGAAAATCTGCGTGGTGCTTGCCACGCTGATCTCGGCTGCCGCTGCGCCCGACAGAAGAAAGTGAAGATAGTCTGCGATCGGCAGAAAATTATCGGCCTGTTCCAAAAGGCGCGGTCGGCTCAGGACATCGTCATACAGTTGGTATAAGGTATTGATCTGCATGAACTGGATGCCCGTCTCTGCGAAGATCAGATCCCGTCCGGCGCGTTCAAGGAACTTCTGGAAGGAGTGGTCGGTCCGGCTATCGCGGTAGTGAAACGGCAACCCGAGCAGCGGCTCGGACTGAGACATTAGCGCATAGTCCACTCCCCAGCTATCCACGCTGATGCCGGAGGGTGCGCCGGCCTCGGCTTTAACTTTTCGAAGACCGGTTTTAATCTCGTCGTAAAACTTTAGGATATCCCACCGCAGGGAGCGGCGGACAATCGTCGGGCCGGTCGCAAAGCGGTAGATTTCCCTCAGTGTTATTTTCTTGCCCCCTAGATTTCCGAGGATCACTCTTCCGCTTTCGGCGCCTAAGTCACATGCTATGAACGATTTAGTGCTCACTTGTCAGGGAGAAACCAGTAGGAGATCAATTTCGCTGGAATCTCGTAAGCTACAAAAACCGGAAGGAAAGAGAAGAAACTTTGAACACGTGTGCGTCCCCCTATGTCTACAGTAACCGGTTAAGGCGATTCGGGTTTGCGCACGAATTCTCTCGACTTCTACTCCTTGGCGTGCGCAGCCCGGATCATTTTTTATTTCCCTAGCTTGATGGCGTTCCTGCCATCCGATAATTTCCGGATCCGATGGGCGACATTATCCTGGTTGTCGACGACGAAATGGATGTCGTCGATCTTGTCCGATATCACCTTCATCGGGCGGGATTCGATGTGATATCCGCACTAACCGGGCCAGCCGGCCTTGCTGCGGCCCAAGAGAATCGCCCCAGCGCGATCGTGCTTGATCTCATGCTCCCCCAAATGAGTGGAACCGAGGTCTTCAAGGCGCTGAGGAGCAACGTTCAAACCTCGGGTATACCCATCCTTATGCTTACGGCCAAAGCGGCACCCTCCGAACGCATCGCCGGATTGGAGCTCGGTGTTGACGACTATATCACCAAGCCATTCAGTCCCAGGGAACTGATTCTCCGGATTCAGAACTTGCTCAGACGTCTACGATCAGTGCAGACATCTTCGGTTGTTACCGTGGACGAATTTTGCCTCGATAGAGGTAATTTTGAAATCAGCCTGCAAGGGAAGCGACTCGATCTGACAACAACGGAATTCAAGTTGCTCGCCGTTCTGGTTGAGCGGCGTGGACGGATCCTCAGTCGCGAGACGCTCCTTCGTGATGTCTGGGGTTACGAAAACGCCATCGATACTCGAACGGTTGATACCCATGTTCGCCGGTTACGGGAGAAGCTGGGCCCCGCGGCGGATCGTATCGCAACGGTCCGAGGCGAAGGCTACCGGTTCCTCAGCAATCGCAAGTCGTGACGCTTGCCTGGACAATTTTGACGGTAGCCCTCTTTGTTCCAGCTGCCGTATTGGCGGTCGTCTTCTGGAGCCACCTGCTGAGACTGCGCAGAGCGGTTCGGCATCTCGCAAACGAGGGCACGCTGGTCGATGATGTCGCCGGACTGTCTGTGGTCCGCGAGATCTACCAGGAACTGCGTCGAATAGAGGTTCGCCAGCGCGTAATCACGCAACAGATCGCAGCAGAGGAATTCAGCCTTCGCGCCATCCTCAGCAGCATGGTGGAGGGCGTGCTTATCACGAACCCGGACCTACGGATCCGGCTCACCAACGAGAGGCTTCAGCAAATGTTCCTGCTTTCACGCGACCCGGTCGGTCGAACGGTTCTGGAGGTCTTTCGAAACCATCTGCTTCAGCAGGTGATTGAGCGAACGCTGCGCACCGAACAGCCGCAAATCGAGGAAGTCGAAATCCGCGGGCCGGACCAGCTTAGTGCGCGGCATTTTCAAGTGACCTCGGTAGGATTGCGGCCCCGCGAAAACGAACCTTTAGCCGGGACTCTTGTTGTATTCCACGATCTAACCCAGCTTAAATCGCTCGAATCCGTCCGGAAAGAATTCGTGGCAAACGTTTCTCATGAACTCCGGACTCCGCTATCCATTATCACGGGCTACCTGGAAACCTTGTTAGAAGGCGCCGAGGACGAAGAGACAAGCCGGCGATTCCTGAAAATCATGCACAAACATTCCCAACGGCTGCATCTCCTCGTGGAGGACCTCCTGGCATTGTCTCAGCTCGAATCAAAACAACTCAGTCTTTACTTCGAATCGATCGATCTCCGGGAATGTGTTGATCGGGTTCTGGAGCGTTTCGATAGCATGATTGAGGAAATCGGTGCAATCGTCTCAGTCAACCTCCCGGCGAGCCTGCCGAAACTCGAAGCGGATCCGCTCCGCTTGGAACAAGTAATCTTCAACCTCGTCGAAAATGCCCTGAAATATGGCGGTCCGAACGGACTTAAATTAGAGATATCTGCAACTTGTGACGGCCGGGACGTAATCGTTCGATTTAAGGATAACGGCCCCGGGATTCCCTTGAGTGACCAGCCACACGTTTTCGAGCGATTTTATCGGGTCCATAAGGATCGTTCTCGAGATGCAGGCGGAACCGGCCTCGGACTTTCTATCGTAAAGCATACAATCCAGGCCCACGGTGGATCAGTGGTCCTGGAGAGCACTCCCGGCGCAGGTGCGACTTTTACAATCCGGCTCCCGGTCTGCTCGGCGCCTGGACCAGGCGCCCTACAAATGCAGAATCGAAATTAGAGACTCCTCCCGAAGCACCGCCCGTGTTTGTAGGGCGGCTGGCTCAGCCGCCGGGATCCACCCATCCGGTCTGCTCGGCGCCTGGACCAGGCGCCCTACAAATGCAGCACCCGAAAATTAGAGACTCGCCCCCGTCCGCTGCCTGCCTGACTGACTACCGACTACTGGTTACTGACTACCGATTACCGATTACTTCTCCTCAAGGTTATCACCACTTGCGTATAGGATTCCCCGTCGCTGGTTACGGTAATTTGGCCGTGCATTCTGGAAAGCTCGGCGTGCGCTCTGAAGAGACCTACGCCAAGAAAGTCGCCTCTTCTGCGTGTCGTGAAGAACGGGTCGAAAATCCGGTGCAGTACCTCAGGCTTGATCCCGGTTCCGTCATCTCGCAACTGAATCGCATAGCGGTTCCGCAGGGAGCGTACCGTACACTTCACCGTTTTCGCCTCCGCTGCGTGCGCATTCCGGCCGATTTCTTCCAGAATGCGCTTCACTTTCTTTTGATCGGCAAGCACCGAGGCGTGTCGGGGGAAGTCGCAGACGAACCTGATGCCATCGGGTAGTTCCAAGCTTCGGAAGAGTCGGGCGATGGCAACGGGTTCCAGCTTTAGAGGAGTTGGCTTGGAGAGGATAGCTGCCTCGTCAATAAAGCGAGAGAGCAACTGTGCCGCGACCGCCATGTGCTCCAACGGTTCGCGCACCTTCCTGCTCAGCTTCGGCTCTAGAAGCAATAAGCCGGTGTGACCAGCTATGACGGTGATGAGGTTATTAAGCTTGTGAATGAGACCATTGATCAGAGCACGGTGGTACTCCACCGGAAAATCGTTCCTAGCCGAAGAATTCGAAGTCAAGGTTTGAGGCACAGTACCTTTCCTTGCCGACTGGACTCGGGAAGACCAGGTCGTGCGTTAAATGTCGAACGCTCCTGCCACCATCTGCAGGAGTGTCAACCCTTTAAGCACAAATATTGAAGCGCGATCAATTCGAATCGTTCAGGAGTTCTAGCGAGAAGTCGATCGCCCGGGCCGAATGAGTCAGTTGACCGACCGAAATGTAATCCACGCCGGTCTCAGCGATTGCTCGAACTGTGTCCAGCGTTATTCCGCCACTGGCTTCAAATTTCACGCCTGGTTGCCGCAGCGCCACACAGGCCCGAAGCTCCCCTGGAGACATGTTGTCCAGCAGGATTACATCAACACCTGGAATAGCGACAAACGCTCGGACCTGCTCGATGGAGTCAGCCTCAATCTCGAGCGGGATCTTTAGATGTTGAGCTCTGAATTCCCGGATCGCCCGCCTTAAAGAGGGCCGAGCCAGGAGATGGTTGTCCTTCACCATCACTCCATCGTAAAGTCCCATGCGGTGGTTGCCCCCGCCGCCGGCTTTTACTGCTGCCTTCTCGAGCTGGCGAAGGCCCGGAGTCGTCTTTCGAGTATCAAGGATCTCGACAGCCGTGCCTCGTACCTGTTCCACGAATCGACGCGTGAGCGTGGCGATACCAGAGAGGCGTTGCAGAAAGTTCAGGGCGACCCGTTCGCCCGTCAGGATCGTGCGGGTGGGCCCACTGATCTCGAGCACGGTATCGCCAGGACCAACTTCTGTTCCATCCTGCTGCGCGATGCGGACCTGAATCGCCGGGTCAAGCAGGTGGAAGACGCGCTGCACGGTGGTGGTTCCAGCGACGACGGCTGGCTCTTTGGCAAAAATTCGAGCGCGGTTGCGCTGGTCCTCCGGAATAAAATACTTCGAGGTGAGGTCGCCGGTACCAATGTCCTCGGCCAGGGCCACGGCAACAGGGTCGTTTTGTTCCACGGCTGGAAGCTAGCCTGCCTCGGTCATAAATCCTTAGAGATTTTTGAGCGATGCCGGCTCAGGCAGCAGAATCCTCCGGCTACGCCGGACCATTCTGCTGGAAGGGTACCAAGATAACCAGTGGCGCGATTCCGGCCCCGAAGGGGCTGCAGGACTTAGCCCGGGGTTTCAACCCCGGGACCGGCCCACAACATAGCGCCGCGCCCTGTAAGGGCGCCAGGTCTGTGCGATCGATCTCAAACGTATCGCTCATCGAATCCAAGGCCATGTTTTTTCAGAACCGATGGGCGAACTCATCTTGGGATGAGCTCATTGTTGCGCTCTTTCAGGGCGCATCGCAATGGGGGAATGGGTTCCCGTGGTTGAAACCCCGGGCTAAGTCCTGTAGCCCCTTCGGGGCAAGGCCAAGCCGGCAGATAAAACAACATACAAAATTTACGTAATTTCATGTTGCCAGACACATAATAACGTACAATAATAAAGTTATTAATATGAAGACGATCGCTCGTTCTGCGAACCGGCCAGCTGCCGCGAGTTGGCAAAAACTCGTGACCGCCGCCGTGATCGCGTGGCTCTATGCCGAGTCCGCGTTCGCGCAATCCGCCGGTAACGGTGGCTTGAACAATTTTATCAACCCGCTGAAAGATGGCCTGAATCTAATTACGATCTTCGGCTTTATCGCCGGGTGCGTGATGGTGATGGGAGCCTTTCTCAACGCCCGCCGGGATGAAAACTGGAAGATGACCGTGATTTACGGGATTGGCGTGGCGGGGGCCGTCGTGCTGATGAAGGCGCTATTCGCCATCTTCAGCGGTAGTACAGCGACTGGAAGTGCCATCCAGGGATTTTAGACCGTCTGGTCCTGAAATGACCCCATGAGTGATGGATTGATTTACACCGATAGCAGGCCGCGGGCGAAGTCGACCGGGCAAGCTTTCGGCTTCGAAGGTAACCTGAGCATGCCAGTGATTATTGCCGCACTGGTGTCGGTCTTCTTGCTTACCATGCTGTTCAGCGGGAAAAACTCCTGGCCGATGGTAGCGAAGTTCGCGCTTGCTCTCACTCCAACGATCCTGACGGCTGGCTACATAATTCTTTTGCGGAACCGCAAGCCGCCGCGCTTCGACCTTGATCTGTTCTCTTCATGGGTCAACGGTCGTGCCTTTGGGCCTCCGAGGAACCAGCCAGTTCATCCGTTTCTGCCGCCCCGATGATCAATTCCTTCTTAGGCGCCTGTGAAACGCTGGTAGGATTGGCCAGCGGAAAGGGTCTCGGCCCAGCCTCACGAATTTCCCGCCTCAGCATGCCGAACGGCTTTTTTCTCCGCGACCTCTTATGGTTCGGCGATGGGGTCGCGAAGAAGACAACGATTTCGCGCGGCTTTATGGTCGAGCCAGGCGAAATTAACGCCTGTAGTGTCGGCCAACTCAACGAGCTTCATGAGCGGCTGCGAATCCTCCTCGGAATTTTGGGCGAGGAATACACCCTCCAGGTTCAATGGAGCATAGACAGCGACTATTGCCAGGAGTTGGAACGCTATCGCCGGGAAACGTTGGAGCTCCGGCGCCGGGATCCCGTGCACGGCCAATTCGGTGTTCTCGTCCGGGCGGAACGCTACGAACGCTACCGGGCCGCCATGGAGGAAGGCCGGCTCCGCCGTGAACGACTAACAATCTTCTTTACTCGAACGATTGAAACCAAGCCGCCAATCGCTAGACAACCCGCAGTGGCGGAATATTTCGACACGCTGGCGAAGAAAGAGAGTCTCGCGCTGCTCGAGTTCGGCCTTGGCACTCTCTGCCGGTTGTTTCCAGATTGCCGGATCAGTCCGATGACGGATCGGGATCATTTCCTCTACTACTACCGGTTTCTTAACACCAACTTACAAATGACGGAAGTCGATCCCCTGGAGTCATTTGATCCTGCGTACTCGATTCAGCAAAGTTGTTTGCACGGGGATGGAATTACCTTGTCGAATCTACCTGGAGTCTCTTTCACTCTCGACTGTTATTATCACGCGATCTTTGCCGTGCGGCAGTGGCCACGCCGGACCTTTCCGGGAATAATTACGGCTCTGACCAGCATGGGGTTCCAGGCCTACGCGGTCACGATGACCGTCTATCCCAAGCGGATCGATAAGGTAATCGAACAAGAGGAACGGCACATCCAGCGGCTTCAGATCGATGCCGTATCCGAGAGGAAACAATCGCTGGTCACCGATATGGCCGCAAAGCAGGACAAAGTACACGAACTTCAACAAGGTAAAGTTATTCCCTTGGATTGTCTTTACGTTGTCCGGCTCTGGAGCCGAAATCCCGAGACATTGGTTACGCGCTGCGCGTCGCTGAAAAACGCCTTCACCGCGATGGGCGGCGCCATAGTGCACCATGCCACGATCCCAGAAAGCGCTCGTCAGCTCTTTTATCAGACTTGGCCGGGCTGGACTTGTGGAACCTATCGCGCTTTCGATCTGCCGGCCGAGGATTCCTATCTCGCTGACATGATCCCTTGGTCCGCGACCTTTACGGGACACTTCGACGATGCGGAAGCAATCTACAACGGAGCGCGCGGTAATCTCGTCGGCATCAGAACTCGGATAGGAAACACTCCGCAACACGGAGTTATCTTTGGAATGACTGGCGCGGGGAAATCAGTGATCATCAGTGATCTGCTGGCACAGATCGGCCATCGCTACGGGTTCCGTCTTATTGTAGAAGAGGGTCTTGCCCACGGTGTTCTAACGCAGACCCAAGGGTGCGAGCCCTTGATCGTAAATCCGAATAACAATTTAACGATCAACTATCTCGACACCGGCGAATCGCCTCTTTCGCCCATGCATCTCGCCTTCAGCGCTGGACTCTGCCTACACTTTTGCGGCAACGACGATCTGGACGGCGAACGGAAGGCTCTTCGGAACGCGCTCATCGTCGAGAATCTGCAACAACTGTACACCGACGTCTTTAATGACTGGATCGTGGCTAACGAACAGGCTGCAGAGGAGTTACGGTGGCGAGCCTGTGCCGTTGACAAGTACCTTCGAACGAAGTTGAAAGGTTCGCAGTTCAACTTTGTCGATGCTTTTGCAGCATTCCGGGATTGGGAAGCGCAAAGTCCGGATGACGCGCAGGCGTTCATCCGGGAACTCGGAGAAGAGGCGGTGGCAGAGTTCGATAAGAACCCTGCCACCGCGAATCTGGTCCGTGACCTCTCCTTTGCGTACTTCCGTCCGGAGCAGTTTCCCACGCATTCGGCGCTGGTCGAGCAGATGCTTTACAGTCCACGGGGCAGCGAGCGGGAACGGGAAGAGAGTGACCGAGTCGGAAAACTGCTCCAAGCCTGGGGTCGGGAGGGCGAGCGCGGTAAGCTTTTCGATGGCGTGAGCAATATCCGGGTCGATGGCCGAGTGGCCCACTTCGAACTCGGTCAGATCCCGGAGCATGCGGTCGAATTGCGCGCCGCCGCCAACTTTCTTGTGGCGAACTTCGGCCGTCAAAAAATCATCTCTATGCCGCGCTCGATCCCGAAAATTGCAATCTTCGAAGAGGCGGCACGGAGCCTGGACATTCCTGGCGGAGTGAAAATGATTCAGGAGTATTACCGGCAAATGCGCAAGTTCGGTTGCACGATTCTAGCTGTTATTCAGCAATATGAGATCGTGAAAAACTCACCGGTTCGTGGCGCCATGATCGGCAACTCGAAAATGTATTTGATTACTGCTCAGCAGAGCCGGGAGGACGTCAAGGATATCGGTGAAGCACTGGGCCTCTCCGATAAGACAATCGATACAATTCAGAATTACCCGCTTCCCGAACTGATGGATCCGAAGGACCGATTCAGCGCTTTTACCTATGTGGCAAACGACAAGGTGCGAAGGTTAGTCGGGACGGTGAAGAACGTAGCATCCCGTGAGCTACTATACGCGGCCTCCAGCGACAATGAAACATTCGATGAACGAACAGCAAAGCTCACGACCTATAAGAATATTGTCACCGGGATCATCCACGAATCAGAAAAGATCGCCTGCGCGGCGGAAGAATCAGCGACGGATTCGATCCTATGAAGCGTATGGTTCTCTGTCTGGCATTTTCACTTATAGGTTGTACGGTCGGCCCCACCGTCCCCAAAGGGCAAATTACTGTCCAGGGAAGAGGCGCTGAAGCTTTGACTAACAACGGTGATCCACTAATGAACGACCAGGCTGGCGCCCGCAAGGTGTCCCTGGAGTTTGCCAAAGGTTATACCAAAGGGATCGCCGACCAGGTCAAGAGGGCTTACTGGGCCCAGCAGGAAAATCAGCGCAGCAAGCAGGAAGACGTCGCGGGCAGAATCCACTACTACAACGCCACCATTCCCGAACACGAAGATTCCACAGGTGTCTTGCGGGTCACGCGGGAAGTCACGATCCCTATCATCGAATAATATGAAGAAGACAATCTCCCTGGTGACCGGAGCGCTCTGGCTCCTTGGCCTCGGGGGCCGGGCAACCGAGGTGGTCCATGACCCGGTCCACACAACCCTTAACATTCTGCAGCAGACGATCGGGCAAATAAAGGACGCGACTTATCACAGTCAAGATATGGCCAGATACACGGAGATGATTAACAAACAAATCCAGCAAATTCGTGAGTTGACCACCATGGTCAATCAGAATGTTGAGGAACTAAGGCGCATCGGCAGCCCGGACACGTACACTAACATGCTGGGTCTGAACGAACTATTCAGGGAAGTTAACCAAATAAGCTCAGGGGTGGGTCAGACAATTGACAACTTCAGAGCGACGGCCAATGGCGTCGCTGCCCTGAAGGAAACAGGGCAAGGACTCTACCAGGACCTGAGCTCGTTGCCGGATAAATTCGATCAGAAAGTGCAGTTTGATACAGATAGTTTCAAGAAATTCGGAGTCGTCCAGGACATGTATGGCGATTATAACAACGAAATGAATCTAGCCAACAGGTCCATCGCTCGACTGCAGAACGAAAAAGAAGACACGCTACGCCAATTGAATGCCGCTGGATCGTTGGTGGAAACCCAGAAATGGAAAGGGAAACTCGAGGCCGTTCAAGGGACCATTGATAATATAGCCGCCCGGGTCAACGCCGCTGGTGAGAAAATACTGGTACAGGAGGCGGTCAATCGGAATGACGAGGCTCGGAGGGCAGAAGCGTATCGCCAAATGAAATCCCAAGAAATGATGACGGAGAATCAACATCTGCGCAACGCGGGTTTCCGGCTTCTGGGGCCGGGCAGCGGAAGCTAAAGGCGACAGCTGCATGGACCTCATTCAGACCTATAACAACTTCGAGAAAAGCCTCGATGGCTTTCTCAATCTGACTCCGTTACTCGATGAAATTCGCGCAATTGCCGACGACTATCGTCCAGCCGCGATGATGATTGCCTTCGTGCTTCTCGTCTTTGGGGCAATGCGAGGATTTCTTCACTGTGATATCCAGCGCTTTTTCCAGAATTTACTCCGGATGATGATTCTGGTCTGCCTTATCGGCAACACGAATGGTCTGATAACACTTTTCCAAAACGCCGCCAATGGGTTGGCAGCCTGGCCGGTAACTCGTCAGCTAAGTCTAGGCGCCTTCAAGGTTAACTTTACGACCGGGCAACGGCCGGTGATCGAAAAGCTCCTTGAGGTTCTGCAAGAAAAGACGCAGAGCTCTTTCACCGTGCAGAACAAAGGGAGCGGAAACAGCTCCCCGCCGGGCGATAACGGCGGAAGTTCACCATTCGGCGGAATCAATGTGATTGGTTTAGCAGTGAACGCGGGACAGACGGTTAAAGCGGCGGCCGAGCAGGCCGCTGACTGGGTTTGGGACGCTGCGAAAAATGTAGTCTGGCAAGTCTTGTTTGGAGTCTATCTTTTGTCACTCCTCTTGTGCAAAGCTGTGATTGTATTGATGGCCTTCTTGCAGGGTGTCTTGGTAGTCCTTTTTGGTTTGTATGCGCCGATTGGTTTTGCCGAGTTGTCGATCCCCTCCTTTAAACACAAAGGGCAGGGTTTCTTTTTGACCTTTGTCGGCCTGCTTTGCTGGCCCATCGGATGGAGTTTTGTCAACGCTGTTACCTTGGAGTTATTCCAAGCTCTTCCAGCGCCGCAAAACCAGAGTTACCCGACCTTGATCGTGGCGATTGTTGCCTCAGTTCCCATCTTGTTGTGGGTATTTGTCGGCCACGTCTTGTGTCCTACCTTCGCGCAGAAGATTGTTATACGTGGGGGAGCCGCCATTCAAGCGATGGCAGGTGCAATGGTTGGCGTGATGACCCTGGGTACAGCCAATGTATACAGCGGTCTCCTTCGGGGTGGCTCGAAACTTGGAGACTACGGCTTGAATCCGAAAGGAAGAGCCGCACCACCGGCGGGCTCAGCCGGCGTATCGAGTTTCGGGAATAATGTGTCAAGTTCTGCGGCCGGTGACCGAGATGCATCGCAGGATAGGGCTGGTGAATTCGAACTAAGAAGTCTCTCGGATGGCGCCGGTAAGCTGGGAAATCAGGCAACTGAATCGAGCTTCGCGAACTACCTGCCAGGTTTTGCCGGCGGCGAGGGAGGTGCATCGCGAGGTGGCACTGGTCGATTCGAACGGAAAAGTCTTTGGAATGGCGCCAGGCAGCTGGGAAAAACCGCGATCGAACGGGCCCCAGAGATCGGCGCACGGATGATCGATTACGCCGGTGAAGTCGGAAAAATGGTCGGCGATGAAATGGCTGAAGCGGCTGGTGATCCGGTGAGCCGCGAGTATCAACTGGTGAAACCGTTTCGTTCTTCACGTTTTTACGGCTCGTCAAGAAGCAGGTTCAAAAAAGACTCTTCGCAACGAGCCCGTCACTACTTGGATTAAAGGCCGCCAATGCAAATATCGGTTACTAATCTAGAGCCGGAGAGAACAGCTCGTACCGAGCAGATGTCGGTCGCGGAGGCGGTCGACACTGCTGCCACGCAGAGATCTGTAGATGAAGATTGGCCGGGCAATCAACAGTTGACGGAAATTGAAGTTCGCCGGGATCCATTAAATTCGCTCTCGAATCACAGGAATCGCGCAGTCAACAGCTTAGCGTCGGCCCGACGGACGGCTCGCCTGTTGTGGATCGCGCTGATCATTTCTCTGCTTGCTCACCTGCTCGTCCCCGCCTACATCGTCACGACGATGAAGATGCCTGAGAAGGTCGCCCTGATGGACGGAACGGAGTCTCTGATTATATCGTCGCTCGTGCCGGTGGAGCAAAGCCGGGAGGTAATGGAAACGATTTCTTTTTGGGCAGCTAAATCATTGCTCGACCGTGGGCCTCAAGGATTTGACGCGCCTGATACGCTGGAGCGGGTCTTCTTGCCCCAAGCTTTCGATAAAGCAAAGGCCGATTTCCAGGCGGTTGCCGGAGAATTCGCCAAGAAAAATATCCACCAGAAACTGGAGATTAGTCGCATTGACCTGCAGCGCTTGGGCGACGGTGTTGTTCTCAGCCATGCGGTAGGTCAGCTCCTTGACCTGGCACAGATCGGGGGTGAGCAGGTGACCGAGCCGCATCCTGTTACACTGAATTTGAAACTTATTCGCAACCCTTACCTGGGACGGAACAAGCGGTTCCCCTATGCGGTGGCCGACTATTCCTTTGCCCAGCCGGAACCGCTCCAGGTTCAATCCGGAGATCGCAAGTAGTATGCGCATTGCTCTTATCGCACTCCTCAGTTCCGTGCCCATAGTCCTTTGGGCGCAGGAGAATCTCGAATCCAAGGTCGTGAGATTGCCTCTCAATCAAAACCAGCCGGCGGCGATCAAAGTCGGTTCGCACGGAATTACAACCATTGAATTCCCGACGAAAATCGAAGCTCTCGACGGTTTTGGATTTAGCGTGAATCCTGCTCCAGATGGCCCGGACCTGTTCCAGATTTCGTTCAATAAAGGGACCAACTTCCTCTCGCTAAAGGCGGTCCGACCCGGCGTGGAAGGTAATTTGACGGTCGTGCTGGATGGGAAAGTTTACTCGCTCTTCTGCAGGGAAGCCACAGATCCCAGTTTTGTGGTGATCTTTGAGGATGGCGCGAGCAAATCGCATGACAGTCCGCCCGATGTCATGGCTAAGACCAAGGCGGCATCTCCGGCGCGATTGATGGGATTCCTCGATAAGGTGAAGGGATTTCCAACCCTGAGGAATAGCGCGCCGGAAATCTTCAAAAATATGGACTTCGCAGAACCGGATTCCCACTCGGGCTTGAAGGGCGTCGATGTTGTCCTTCGCAGGGTGATCCGCGACGATGCTCTTGATTCGGTCGGGTTCGAAATCCAGCTGGTTAATAAGTCAGACGCCGATTTTCTCTATGATCCCGAGGGCTTCGCGGTTCGGGTTGGAGACGAAGTGTATGCCCAGTCTATTTCGGATGCGGGCGGAATGGTGCCTGCCGGTAAAACCGAGACGGCTTTTTTTGTGGTGACGGGTACGGCGACTGGGGGTCGAAATGATCTCGCTGTCACCAATAAATTCGAGATTGTGATGCGCCAGATAACCGGTGAGATGGATCCGCAACGCAAAGCCTCAGCTGAGTGGGAAGAACCCCCAAATACCATTCCGACGGCTACGTCCGGTTGGCAGGAGCCGGCGTTGCCGAACGGCGATGGCGAGGGCAATTCGCCGAAGGTCGTCAAACACAAGAAAGGAAGGGCACATTCCAAGGGCAAAAAGCTAGCGCCCTCGGTCCAGTCACAATCTCAGTCGCAGCCTAACCGAGACCAGAACGATAAAATGGTCGCTCAGCATGATGAGTAGACGCACATTACTGGTCGGAAGCTTCGGTCTCTTGCTCATTGGCGGGGTATTCATCTACGCCCTCTTCCAAAAGGGCGGGCAACGCAAAGTGGCTCGAAGGCAGGACCAGGTCGCGCACGAGATTGGGAAGGTGACAGAAGCGATGACCACTTCGCTACGAAATTTTAACCCGGTCCTTCCGACGCAGCCCAGACCGAAAACAGATCGCCCAGCCCTCGTCACCGTCAATCGCGCTACCGAGTACGATCAGACGCCCAGACCTCCTGCGACCTCGTTGACGATTTTCGCCGCCGATCCGCGCCCGGAAAAACCTCCCTCACGGGGTCCGAAGGGTGATTACGCGCCCGCTTTCCGCCTGGTGAAATGCCAACTCGTAAATACAGTCGATTCGAGCATCCTCACGACACCGATCATCGGCCTGGTAACGGATGATTTGTGGTGGAACGGGAAACTTATAATTCGGGCTAACTCAGAGGTTCATGGAGTTGCCAGCGTTGATCCGGTGCGTGAACGAATCGCCAGCAAGGGCGACTTTACTTTCGTTCTCAACGAACCTGACGGCCTCGGACGCGAGCTGGTGATCCGTGGTTTGGCACTCGACATGGAGCGCGGCGAGGAATTTGACACCTACGGTATCACGGATGGAAGTGCCGGCCTGCGGGGCGACGTGATCCGTACCGCCAACAGTGACGTGATTAAGCTTTATGCCGCCTCCTTGATCAACGGCGTTGCAGGTGCGTTCTCGGGCGGCGGTTCCGGTATCCTTGGAAATCGCGTCTACACCAACAGCAACTCCCTCGGCCTAAGCGCATTGCAGGGCGGAGTAATCGGCCCGGTTGCCGGAGGCACCCAAGGCGTGCTGGACCGATACGCCGAGCAGATCGCTTCATCAATCGCGCGCGATGGCTTTTTTGTCCGGGTCCCGGCCGGCAAGCAGTTTTACGTTTACTGCACAGAAGCGATCGACCTTAGCAAAGCGACGCTCGCCGGCGATGAAGAGAGGCTCGGTCGCCAGCGGACAGATTCGGAGTTGCAAAGACAAAGGGAGGAAGTTCGTCGGGCCTTACCGGTAGACGCCGCCGAATTGATCAATCCATTGTTGCCTGCATTGGGGCTGATGAATCAAAACAAAAAATGAAAGTGTATATAACTTTAGTTTCTTTCGCGGCTCTCACCGCCGGAATCGCGGCTTGCCGATCCGAACAAACCGTCATGGTGCCAACCAAACGCACCTCGCGGACGTCTCCGGCAGGCGATTATCAGCCCTCGAAACCTGTCTCTCCGGGCTCGGTCGCCGGCATTCGCCAAGGCGAGTTGGTCAAAGTGTACGGAGTGAATCGTTATGTCGATCCCGCCGATCCTGCTATCATGCACGAGAGGCATGCGATCTATCGGGTCGAGCAGAAGCCGGAGTGGGTGACAAGGTCCGCGCAGAATCAGGCCGAAGTTCTGTTGGGTCCGATCTTAGGTCTCCGCAAGGCTGAGTATGCTCCGGAGCCGCTTCCCGGCGAGACGGCGCGCGATCTGGTTGAGACGCACCGCGGTCTCGAGGAAGCAAACAAGGGAGTTCGGGCGGTGCGAGAAAACCAGGAAAAACTGGCCGGAAGTGTTGAATCGCTGGCCAAGCGAACGGCGGAGGTGCAGCAGAAATTGACCACGATCGTCTCGGTCCTGAATGAACGAGTAAAACGTCTCGAAGGCGACAACGGTACAGCAACCGACCTGGCGACCGATCCGAAGAGAATCCAACCCAGCGGCTCAGATAGTGGAGCTCGCGGCGCTGATTGACTATGCACCAAGCAGCGCCGGTTCGAGCCAGCGTGTCTTGCCCTGGATTTTCCCAGTCCACAGCGGATCTCGAAACTCGCTGGAAGTTTTACCTGGCTGGCCTGCGCAATTACCTGGAGCGGCACATTCTCGGTCAAAGCACGGCTCTCGGTCGAATTTGCCGGGCGGTTCAGTCATCGGAATTGGGCTTCAATGAAAGGTCCGGTCGGCCGAAAGGCACCTTTCTGCTGCTGGGTCCGACCGGGGTAGGGAAGACCGAATCCGCAAGATGTTTTACCGAGTACCTGTTCGGTGCGCGGAGTGCTCTCGAAATGATTTTCATGAACGAATATTCTTCGGATTCCAGGCTGTGTGAGTTTCTCGAAAGAGCAGAAGCCGCGGTACGGCGGAGAGCCGATGGAACGACGATCCTGTTCGACGAGATCGAAAAAGCGCATCCATGCGTTATTGACGTGTTGCTCTCGTTACTCGGCGAAGGACAACTAACTACGCTTTCTGGCGAGCGCCTATCTGCCGCAGAGTTCTATCTGGTCCTAACCAGTAACCTCGGGAGTGGTAATCTGGCCAAGATGGAAAATGCGCCATACTCGACATTGGAGCGCGTCGCACTTGACGCCGCAAGCCAATCATTGCGTCCTGAGCTGTTCGCGCGAATTACCGAACGCATAGTGTTCCGCCCGCTCGGATTGGAGGTTCAAAAGTCGATTATTGAAGCCCTGGCCGAAACTAAGTTGCGAGTCTTGCAGAACTATTTCCAGGTTCCCCTCTCGATCGAGCGGGGTCCCGTCCTGGCTTTCCTTTTGCGGGTCGGTTACAACAAGGCTCAGGGCGTACGAATGTTACGTCAGGAGGTTGATCGCCAGTTCAACTCCGCCTGTCTCGAGTGGGCGTTGACCAGCCGAAGTCCGGTCGAAGGAAAATTCTACTACGATTCGACGAACGGATGCCTGGTCTTACGCTAGCCCGCATCGCTCCTAGCGCGGCGGAGCCGCAAGCAAAGGTGGTTCGTGTGAAACGAGGTGATCGGGGGTCGGCGTAATTAAGGAACGACGGGGCGAATCCGCCGCGGCGGATGGGCCTGAAGGGGCTTTGTAGGGCGCCTGGCTCAGGCGCCGAGGGACAAACCGCATCGGCTGTCTTGGCGGCTGAGCCAGCCGCCCTACAACACCTTACCCGCGAAACGCGTCCCTCCGGAAAATTCTGCGGCTTTTCCGAGGCAAGAGTTTTGAAACAGTTTGTTTTCGATTCGTTTATTTCAAAAAGGCTCTTAAGCAGACGCGCGGCGTCTGTTTAAGAGCCCGCAATAAGCGTATGGCTGCATATGAAGCGCGAGATTTGCGGGCTAGGGCAAGAAAGGTATTTCAAGATCGGTCCAGGCGCTGAAAGCGCCGCTAGATTACAGCCTGGGCTGCGGGCCCAGGTTAGCAATAAAAACGCGGCCGAGCGCTGAAAGCGCGAAAGATAGTTCCGCGACCCGAATTAAAGCAATTCCGAAATTGGCTTTCGTCATTTTTTGCGCTTTGCC
>JBAUZZ010000300.1:0-19745 GCA_049585495.1 Chthoniobacterales bacterium
GATCAATATCCCGCCCATCGGCGAGCTCGTTAATCAAGTTGAATGACGAGATTACAGCCCGGGCCGCAAGGCCCGAACGCTGGGCCAAGATCGGGTAGGGCCAATAGGCTTGCTGGTAGCTACGCTAATTTTTCGGCTACCATCTTCTCGAGCTTGACTATATCAGCCGAGAACTTTCGGATTCCTTCGGCCGTCTTCTCCACTGCCATTGGATCTTCGTTGAACTCGAACCGGAATTTCTTCTCGTCGAAAGTGACGCGCTCGGCCCCGGATTTCTTTGCTGTTTCAACAGAAAGCTTTTGTTCAATCGGTTCAGTGGATTTGCTTAGCTCCTCCAGCAAATTCGGGCTGATGGTAAGCAGGTCACACCCCGCCAGCTCAATGATCTGACCCGTATTGCGGAAGCTGGCGCCCATGACCTGTGTCTCGTAGTCGAATTTCTTGAAATAATTGTAAATCTTAGTGACAGACTGGGCCCCGGGGTCATCCGCTCCCTTGTAGTCTTTGCCGGTACTTGCTTTGTACCAATCATAGATCCGGCCAACGAACGGGGAGATCAATCTTACTCCTGCTTCGGCGCAGGCAACAGCTTGCGGGAAAGAAAAAAGCAGGGTGAGATTGCAGTTGATTCCCTCTTTCCGCAACTGCTCCGCGGCTCGGATACCTTCCCAGGTTGACGCGATCTTGATTAAGATACGCTCGCGCGAGATGTTATGCTTCTCGTATAAGGCGATCAATTGACGTCCCTTGTTGATCGAGCCTTCGCGATCAAAGGATAGCCTCGCGTCCGTCTCGGTCGAGACACGGCCGGGCACGATTTTGAGGATCTCCAATCCGAAATTCACTAATAGATCGTCGATCACGGCCTCGACCTTTGCAGGACCGCTTAGCGGCGATTTCTTAAGATCGGCGACAGCCTTATCGAGAAGAGGGGCGTATTCCTTCTTCTGCACAGCCGCGAAAATAAGGCTTGGGTTGGTAGTAGCGTCTTGCGGCTTATAGGCTCGCATGGACTCAAAGTCACCGGTATCAGCGACGACCTTGGTAAATTTTTTAAGCTGATCGAGCTGGGAGACTTTTTCCATTGTAGCGGTGCTCATAACAGTTAGAACCGAACTCCGGTTAGCCTCGGAGTTCAACTTATATTTTCTGCCTCCAGAAGGCGGCGATCGCGATTTCGTAAACTCGCTTTAGCGGCGTCGAGGTGCTCTTGGCGATGGAGTGGCAGTCTTCGTATTCTGGCGACACCTGAACGATCTGGGTCCCCAATCGGCCGATTTTCACGCGGATCACGCCGAGCTCGGTGTCGACACTTCGCAGCTCCCGACCAAGAACCCGTCGAAAAGCTTCCCAGAACCGGATTCCGAAGGTGGTGGTTTCATGAAAAATAATGCGCTCGATCTGGTCGAGATGGTCGTGGTCGCAGAGAACCGTTAACAGGGTTCCGGGTCGGTTCTTCTTCATCTGAGCGGGAGTGAAAAATACGTCTAGGGCTCCGGCTTGCAGCAAGCGCTCCTGCGAGGCTGCCAGGATCTCTGGTGAGAGGTCGTCGATGTTCGCCTGGATTTCTACCACCATTTCAGTCCCGGCCGTTTGTTCGAGTTCGCCCAGAATCGCCCGGAGAGCGTTTGGACGCGGAGAACTGTCCCGAGCGCCCAAGCCGTAGCCGATCTTGATCGTTCGAAGCGGCGGCATCAGGCCAACATGGTGTTGGAATTCGGCGATGATCGCCGCGCCGGTTGGCGTTATCAGCTCGAAGGGAACTGCGATTTGCCGCACGGGTATACCCCTCAGGATCTCCAGCGTTGCTGGTGCGGGAATCGGATATTCCCCATGCGCACAATGGGTCGACCCGTCTCCGTCTACGAGAGAAGAGACATAAATTTGGCTTACTCCCAGAGTTTCAATCCCGACGCAGGTCAGAACAATGTCGACGATCGAGTCGAGAGCACCGATTTCGTGAAAGTGAACCCGATCGATCGGAACGCCGTGAATCTTTGCTTCGGCCTCTGCAATCCTGCGAAAGATGGCGATGCTCCGGGTCTTCACAAACTCGGAAAGACCGCTTTGCTCGATTAGCGCTCGGATCTCAGCGTGTTCTCGACCCCTGCTGGACGGGAGGGGAGTCGAATGTGAGTGGGCGTGCGCACGTTTGGGTGCGCCCTGAGGGTCGCCAGGGTCGTTGTGGGTGGCGCCCGTATGAACATCGAATTTTACGCCGGCGATGCCTCGTCGTTCCTGTCGCGCAAAATGCAGATGGTAATCCTCGACTTCAAGCTTGCTGAGCTCCCATTCAAACGTCGAGGGACTTACGCCAAGATCGATGAGCGCACCCACCATCATATCGCCGCTGATCCCGGAAAAGCAGTCGAGGTAAAGAATAGGCATGAGGGGTAACTACCCGAACCTGTCGAGAACTCAAGGAATGGACGCAGGGAGTTCTGCAACCGCCTCGCGCATTCTGCATGACGTCGTTGCCACCCAAAGCGGATTTTCTCCTCGCTCCCTCCTCTTATTCCGATGGAAGCGACGTTGGTGAGATGCAAACCCTATCGGACGTGCCGTGGCGGCTGAGCCACCGTCGTCTTTCAGCAGGATGAATTTCAGTGATTGCTCGGCCCGAATATTGCTGAGAATTGCACTCATCAAACTCGATTTGCTCTTCGGTTGGAGCCGAACTTCATTAATCTACCGACATGCGCGTCCTGATCGTTGATGACGAGAAATCCATCCGAACTTCCACGTCTGCAGCGATTCACGCGGAAGGCCACCAGGTTGACACTGCCGACAGTGCCCAAGTCTGTCTGATGAAGCTTTCCGATGAGGCTTACGACCTCGCATTTCTCGATCTGCGCCTCGGCGATGAAGACGGGTTGAACGTACTCGGTCAGATAAAAAAAACCGCGCCACAGTTGCCCGTGGTTGTTTTCACCGCCTACGCATCAATTTCTTCCGCAGTTGCGGCGATTCAGCAGGGCGCGTTTGACTATTTGGAAAAGCCCTTCACTCCCGAACACCTGCGCCAGATCATTGCCCGGGTGGAGAAACAGCGCAGACTCGAGAAAAAGATTGTCGATTTGGAGGAACAAATCACCCACCAGAATCCGAGTATCGAGCTCGTCCCCAGCGACCCGCAGATGGTCCGGATACTCGATGTACTGTTTCGCGCGGCCCCGACGCAGGCGGCTGTTCTGCTTTTGGGCGAGAGCGGCACTGGGAAAAGCGTTCTGGCGCGTGCCGTCCATGAACGGAGTGTTTCCAAAGAGGGTCCATTTGTTACGGTTAGTTGCCCAAGTCTTTCTCGAGAATTGTTGGAAAGCGAGTTGTTCGGGCATGTCAAAGGTGCATTTACTGGGGCCGTTCGCGATACCTGGGGAAAGGTAGCGGCGGCAGAGTCGGGAACCTTGTTCTTGGACGAGATTGGAGAGCTTCCGCTTGAAATTCAGCCGAAGCTGTTGCGCCTGTTACAAGAGCGCCAATACGAACGCGTGGGCGAACATAAGACGAGGCTGACCAACGCGCGAATCGTCGCTGCCAGCAA
Source organism: Chthoniobacterales bacterium (assembly GCA_049585495.1). Taxonomy (GTDB): domain Bacteria; phylum Verrucomicrobiota; class Verrucomicrobiia; order Chthoniobacterales; family JAFAMB01; genus JBAUZZ01. The sequence continues at coordinate 3,542 of JBAUZZ010000300.1, forward strand.
CAAGGATCTGAAAGAATCCGTTAGGCGCGGAACCTTTCGGGAAGATCTTTATTACCGTCTGGACGTCATTTCCGTAAAGATCCCGCCTCTCCGGGAACGAGTCCACGACCTTGAATCGTTAGCGCAGTCATTTCTACAATTCTTTTCGAAGCAGCTCGGCCGGGGTGAGCTCCGGTTCTCTGACTCGGCCCTGGCGAGGATCAGATCCTATCCTTGGCCGGGGAATATTCGTGAACTTAGAAACACCGTGGAGCGCAGCGTGATTCTGGCGCGTGAGGACGTTATCGATGACGAGTATTTTCCGGTTATCGTTCCGCCGGACTCGGGTGACCACACGAGCGTCGGCGCCGAAATTACCATCGAGGAGTTAGAGGAGGCGCACATCCGGAAGATTTTAGAAAAGGCGTCCAGTCTCGACGCGGCTGCCAAAACCCTCGGGATTGATCCAGCGACGCTTTACCGGAAGCGGAAACGTCTGAGCTTATGATTTTAGAGATGGGGTGCCCGACATGCTGCGGTGGAGACTGACGCTAGGTCTCCTGGCGACCTTGATAATTCTGTTGCTGGTGGGGGTGTACGGCGTCTGGCTCTACCAGGATCTCGGCCGTGCGGTCGATCGCGTGCTGCGGCACAACTACGACAGTATTAAGGTGTGCCATTTCATGCGCGTCGCGACGGCGCGGGTAAATACGTTCTACGCGAAAGGGGATCGCCCCGCGCCTCCCTATGACCAGACGGAAACACTGGACGAGGCTGAACGCCAGTTTCAGCACCAGCTGCCGATCCTGGAGCGAAACGCCAAAAGACCGGAGGAGGAGAAGTTGGTCGACGAATTGAAAGCGGCAGCGACCGAATACATCCAAAATTGGCGCAAAATCTTCACCCTGTTCAAAGCTAACGATCCCGCAATTCGCGAGGCGAGGTTCCGTATCCCCGAACTCACCCTGCGAATCACGAATCTGAGTGAAGCGATCCTGCAGCGAAACGAGCAGCAAATGCTCATTGCTAATCGCACTGCGAATCAGCAGGCAAAAGATTCGATCAGACTCCTGATCATTGCCATGACGAGCGCTGTAATCGTTTTTATCTTCACCTACAGCCGACTCGGCCACTCCATTATTACGCCGATCCGGAATCTGACTCAATCGATCCGGTATTTACGTTCGCGGGACTTTGATCGGTCGCTGCCGGTCGGGGCCCACGATGAGCTCGGTGAGCTCACCGGAGAGTTCAATACCATGGCGCAGGAACTCCGAAGTTTTTATCGCGAAACGGACCGCAAGTTTATCGAGCTCAATCAAGTCATTCGCGCCATGATGACGACGTTGCCATACCCGCTCTTCATCCTCGATGAGGCGGACAAGGTGGCACGAATGAATCCGGCCGCTGAAAAACTCATGGCTTCGTTGAAGGCTAAAGACCGTCTTCCGGGTCAGATTCGAAAACATCTCGCTCAAGCCTCCATCACCGGGCCCGATTATCGGCTGGATGATCTGAAACAGGCGCTTCTGTTTCGCATTGATGAGCAAGAGATTTATTTTCTACCCCGTATCTTTTCGATCGCTCTAGAGGACGGGACTGTTTCCGGGCGGGCATTGATGCTGATCGATGTAACGCGGTTCCGATGGCTGGATGAAATGAAGTCCGATATGCTTTCCACCTTGAGCCACGAGATTCGGACACCGCTGACCGGAATCAGGCTAGTGCTTCATTTGCTGCTGGAGAAAAGGATGGGGCCGCTTTCGTCTGCGCAAGAGGAACTGGTCAGTTCGGCCTGCAATGATTGTGAGAGACTTCTAAAAACGCTGAGCAGCATTCTGGATCTGGCCCGAATGGAAAGCGGAAAGGCCCAGCTAAACATTAAACCAATTTCGCCTCAGGAAATTCTGGAAGACGCTTTTACGACCTTTCGCGACCAAGCCGAAGCTGCCATGCATCCCCTGCAGGTCGAGCTTCAGGCGGCGTTGCCGAGCATTGCCGCCGATCGGGATCGTCTCAGCTTGGTGATGTCCAATTTTATCTCTAATGCCCTAAAGTACAGTGCGCCGAAGTCGGCCATTCTCCTTCGTGCCAGCTCTGCCGGATCCGAGTACGTGCGATTTTCGGTGGTGAACGAAGGCCCGGGTTTGGCTGAGGAGGAACGAGCCCGGGTGTTCGACAAATTCTATCGGTCGGACAAGCAGCGAGGGGAGGGCGCCGGCTTGGGTCTCACCATTGCCCGGCAGATCGTTCAGGCCCACGATGGCCGAATCGGCGTGAATAGCGAATTAAACAAGCTGACCGAGTTTTATTGTGATCTGCCTATTGCTGAAGGCGCACCAGCATCCGGACCATCTACTCCATGATGACCCTGGATCTGAAAAGTTTGCTTTTCTGTTTTCCCGCGCTAGAAATGGTTCGCCTCGAATGAGACCGTTTTTTGTTTCTATCGTCGCGTGGAGTGTGCTGGTAACCGGCGTTGTGTCGGGTCAAGCGATTGAACTTAATCGAGCGGCGCTCAAAGCAGCAGCAGCCTACTCGGCGAGGCGGGGCGGTTTGTCGATGCTGGTCTTAGAACGTAACCGTCCCATTTTCGAAGACTACGAAAACGGGTTCGGCCGAGACCGCATCGCTTCGATTTTCAGTGGCACCAAAGGATTTTGGTGTGTGGCGGCCACCGCTGCCCAGCAGGATGGCATCCTCGATTTAGACGAACCGGTTAAGGATACCATCACCGAGTGGCAGTCGAGGCCGGACAAGGAGGGAATCCGAATTCGGGACCTACTCAGTTTCACCGCCGGTATCGAGCCCATTTTTTCGCTGCATGGTAAATCGATCCCAGATCGCAACGGATACAGCATTCGTCTCTCGGCAGTACAACCCCGGGGCGAGTCATTTATGTACGGCCCGAGCCAGTTGCAAATCTTCAGCGAAGTCTTGAAGAGAAAATTGGCTCGCCGGAGAATCACCCCGGAAGAATATCTTTCCCGGCGTATCCTGCGGCCCTTGGGCATCGGCTACGTCGATTTCCGCGAGGATGCGAAGGGTAACCCCTTGCTCGCAAGCGGCTTTAAATTGACGGCGCGGCAGTGGGCTGATCTTGGCGAGTTGATCCTGAATGATGGGAAATACAGGCGTCACAAATTTGTGGAGTCAGATCTACTGGATCAGTGCTTTCGTGGCACCAGGGCGAATCCGATGTTCGGCATGGGATTTTGGCTCAATCGCGGCGCCTCGGACCCGAGTGCTCAGGAGGTCGATGTGGAGAAAATGTTGGAGATCCCCTGGCAACGCCAGAGTTGGCGGCACACCTGCCTTTGCAAAGACGCGCCCCGCGATCTGATTGCCGCAATCGGGTCCGGCTATCAGCGGATGTTCATCATTCCGTCGATGGACCTTATCATCGTTCGGCAGGGCCGCGATGCCCCCTTTTCCGATGCGCATTTCCTGCGCCTGATTTTCGCGAACGCGGGGTAGGGGGGGAGATGTATCGGCGTGTGGGCGTATGGGGAAGACGTATCGGCGTGTCGGCGTATGGGCGTGTCGGCGTGGTGTGCTCGGTTAGAAATCGTCAATCTCACAGCACAGCACGAGGCAAGATTCGAGTGTTGACGCTATCTGAGCAGTTCCACGCCGATACGCCCACACGCCGATACGTGCTCCCCAGTCGCCGACACGCCGATACGTGTTTGATTACTTCCGCACCGCCAGAATCAGTGTCGAGTTGTGCCGGTTCCATTGATAACCGATGCCGAACGTCAATGCCTTCGGTAAGCTCGACTGATAATACTGACGAAGCTCTGGTTGGTAGAAATTCTTGAACAAATTGATTGGACCGGTATAGGAGCCGAAAAAGCGCAAAGTCCATTTCTCCGGCGCGAAGTAACGGATGGGGATCCCGGAGTCATCCTGGAGAACCAAGGCGCTGACCTGAAGCAGATAGTTGCGGGCAATATTGAAACCATTTTCGTGAAGAAGATAGGAGGCGGCTTTCAGGAAACTGTTCGTCGGCGCCAGTTGGTCGATAAACCGGAGCACCGCCGGGTTCTTCTTCAGACCATCGTCTGAGAGATCCGCCGAGAAATAGTACAATACCTTCTCACTGTTCGTTGCGGGATCGGTGAACGAGACTTTGACGCCGCGGGCGCCTGCTTTGCCAGGCGAGATGTAGTCCACGTTCGAAATCTCTTTTCCCGAGCGAGCAAGAAAAACAAAGAGAATGGGTAACACACCCTTGAGTTGCGTACGCTGCAAGTCCTCGCGCATGTCCTTCGTCTTGAAGAAGCTGAAGTTAACGAGGGTGTTCAGCGTCAGTTCGATGTTCTGCAGCGTGTTCTCCAACAGGACCGGTGGGACGGATTGAAGATCGGGGATCAACTCGACCGGTTCCAGGCCCACGAGGACATAGGTTGTGCAATCTGGAAAAAACGCGTCCGCGTACAGGAAATCGGGTCCGCTAAAGAAATACAGGCACGTGTGACTGACCTGGGTTACCGGGGCCAAAAAGGCGGTTCGCCAAGTACGAATATTGCTCAGTTGGCGCTGCTCCAGTGTCGAAAACGACGCGTCCATCGCTCTGGAGTGTGCCAGCCATCGCGCGACTCTGGTCAAGGCAACCAGCGGGGATCCCTCCGATACCGGCATACCGGCGAGATATCGAGCAGTGTCGGTAGCGGTGGAGCGTTCCAAGACCGGTTGCTGGACTGGCACTTGACCAGGCTGTTGAGAAAGTTGTTGAGCTGGCTGGGGCACGGGCTGTTGCTGTTGCTGCGGTTCCTGGGGTATTTCGCGCGGTGTCAACGGGATTGGCGGCCGGGCCACATCCTGGGCCTGGAGACGGCCGATGGCCAAGGCGGCAACTAACACAGTGCTTCTAAGAGCGTTTCCCGGGTTCATATCTGTCTCTGTTCCACTAAAAAACCGATCCTCACTCGGAATGCGGCTCCGCACCGCCGTTCAACGAAATTTCAAGTTAGGTTGCCGGACTTACCGCGGGAGAAAAAATAAACAACCAGACCCGCCACGACCGTGCCAAGTCCGAACAGCGACTCAGCAGGCTTCTCTTTGATCACGTAGCTCATCATATGCAGCGTGATCAGGAGAAAAATCACAGGCGTCACCGGGTATCCCCAGACCTTGTAGGGTCGTTCAAGTCCAGGCTCCCGGATACGCAGAGCGATAACACCGAGCACGGTCAGAAATGAGCAAAGCAGCAGGCTGAATTGAATGTAAATGAGAACGGTCTCAAAGCTCGCTGTCAGGAGCAGGACCACTACGACGGCAAGCTGAAACAGCATAGCAACATACGGGATGCCCTTGGTTGAGACACGGCCGAATAATCGAAGAACGGGAAGGTCTTCCGCCATCCGTTTCGTCACTCGAGGTCCCAGCCAGGTCATGGCGCTGACAGATGCAATCAGCCCGAGGCTGATCAGCGCGCTTACGATCTTTCCTCCGAGCCGTCCGAAGATCGATTGCCCAGCGAGTAGACCGACCTGCAACTGGCCCGCTAACACTGACTTCGGCGTGCTGAGGAGGAAGACGTAGTTCAATGCGACGTAGAACACGGTCACGATCACCGTCCCCAAGAGGAGTGACCAAGGTACGTTCCGGGATGGGTTACGGACTTCCTCGGTGATGTAAGTGGCCGCGTTCCATCCTGAGTAAGAATACATCACATAAACCAGACTCACGGCGAACGGCCCAGCAAAAAGGGATTTTATGTCGCCTGGGCCGGGTGCCAAGTGGAGCGGCTGCGGATTTGACACCACAAGTCCGGCAACGACCAGGACCAGGATCAGAAGAAGTTTCACCACTGTCCAGAGGTTCTGGAAAATTTCACCGGCGCGGATTCCGGCAAGCTGCACACCGTTGACAAGGCACACGAGGATTAGCGACAGCAGCACCGGCGAGAGCCCGGTACCAAAAGCCTGGGAATAGGTACCAAAAGCCATCGCCGCTAGCGCGATTGGGGCGGCAAAGCCAACCGTGGCGGAAACCCAACCAGCCATGAATCCCAGGGCCGGATGAAAGATTCGCGAGAGAAAATGATATTCGCCACCGGACCGTGGAAGGGCTGCTGCTAACTCCGCGTAACAGAGAGCACCGCACAGCGCCGCCACGCCGCCGATCACCCACAAGGATATAAGCGCGAAATCGGACGGAATCGAAGCAACTTGAAATCCCAGACTGGTGAAGACTCCGGTCCCGATCATATTTGCAACCACGATATTAGTGGCTGTGATGCCGGAAATTCTCTTAGGCGCCTCTTGCTGAAGTTGCCTTTCCTGCTCGTCAATCACTGATCTCCTTTCAATCTGCTCCTCCCGCACGTTCGGACGTGACGGATGCATTTGTTAGTCGATAGTAGGCGTCCATTAAAGACAAAAAGGCGGGAAATGCTCCAGCCCGCCGGCCGTAGGGCCAAGTTTCCCACCCGCAACGCTTCCGCCTTAGGCGGATGCGGGCGGGCACCTTGGCCTTTCGTTCCGAATACGGCTGGATCAAAGCCGCTGCAGCCCTCGCATCGAGGCTAGTCTAAAAACAGATCATGAAGGAGGTTTCCGCCGGGCTCGATCGCATATTTGCCGAAGTCGGTGACACCTTCTTCGCGAAGCACCTCTTCGTCGATGTAAAACCGGCCAGTGAACTCAATGGAAGGTCTGGTCAGAACTATGTGCGCCGCGTCGGCGACGATTTCGGGTTTGCGGCATTGCGCTGGATCGATTCCCGGTATCATGGCCAAGGCGGCGGTTTGAATTACTGTTTTCGGCCAGAGACAATTAAACGCGATCTTGCTCCCTTTGAACTCGGCGGCCATGCCAAAGGTAAGCATTGCCATCGAATATTTGGACACGGTGTATGCCGTGTGGGCGAAAAACCAACGCGGTGCCAGCGAGATCGGTGGAGCGAGCGTCAGAACCTGAGGGTTCGAGGCATTCTTCAGGTAAGGAACGCAGTACTTCGAGCAGAGGAACGTTCCGCGCGCGTTGATTTGATGCATCAAGTCGAAACGCTTGGGCGCCGTGGCTTCGGTAGAACTAAGCTGGATCGCGCTGGCGTTGTTGACGAGGATATCGATCGCCCCGAACTTCGACACCGTTTTGGCGATCGCGGACTCGATCTGATCTTCAAAACGGATGTCGGTCGCAACCGGTAACGCTTTACCACCGGCTTTCTCGATCGCGGCGGCGGCGCTGTAAATTGTGCCCGGCAAACGCGGATGAGGCTCTGTTGTCTTAGCGGCAATGGCGATTTTTGCGCCGTCCTGGGCCGCGCGGAGAGCGATCGCCAAGCCGATGCCTCGGCTGGCGCCAGTGATGAACACTGTTTTGCCCGCTAGCGTTCGTGAGCTCACAGGTTCTATCTCTAGCTCATGAATTGCGTCGCCGGTAGAGCCAAATTCCGAACCTGATGCTTGGTTCACGCGATGCAACGGGAGGCGATTCTTGCCGAGCCTCGACCGCAGACGCCGCAATCTTCAGGCGGCTCATTTGTCCGGCAGGCGCCGGACGAATTCGCCCTACCGATCAGCGTAGGGGCATCCGCGTCCCTTGGAAAATCGCACAACCACTTGACAAACTGAGTGCCGGACCGCTAGTCGTTGAATTCGTTCCTTCCAAATGCCACTACATATCGTGGTGGTAAAAGCCGGGGCTTTCTACCTACTCTAAAATGTCTTCTACGATTACCCTTAACAACCTCGGTTATCCTCGCATTGGAAAGAGGCGCGAGCTCAAACACGCCCTTGAGGGGTACTGGTCCGGAAAGATCGGCGGCTCTGATCTTGTGGCAACTGGCCGGCAGATTCGGTCTGAGAATTGGCGTCTTCAACAACGGTATGGAATCGACCTCATTCCATCCAACGATTTCAGCCTATATGACCACGTTCTCGACACCGCGTGTCTTGTCGGGGCCTTGCCTCCGACAGCGCTGGCTGATGATCAAATCGTAGATCTGGAAACCTATTTCCTACTCGCGCGAGGAGCTTCAGCTCACAGTGGCCCGGCCTCGCCGAGGCCACTGGAGATGGTGAAGTGGTTCAATACTAACTACCATTATCTTGTTCCGCTGGTCAGCTCCGAAACGAAGTTTGTGATTCGGTCAAACAAACCTTTTGAGGAATTCGCGGAAGCCCGGGAACTTGGCATCCTGACCAAGCCGGTGCTGGTCGGACCCGTTACTTTTCTTCGCCTTTCGGAAGTCAACGATCGGTCTCTCTTCAAAGCGCAACTCATCCCCCTTTTGAATACTTATGCTGAGATCATACGCCGTTTGGAAGATCTCGGCGCCCAGTGGATCCAATTGGATGAACCGATCTTTTCTCTGGAGCTGAGAGAACACGAGAAGCTTGGTTTGAGAGAGACTTACGAATTTTTGGAGCAAAGACCATCGCCTAAGGCCCGAACGCTTGTTGCGACTTACTTCGGGGAGTTACGGTCGAACCTGCCTGTGGCGTTAGCATTGCGAGTCGACGCCCTCCATTTTGATCTGGTTTCAGGCCGGAACGAATTTGGGGCGATCCTGGAGAACTTTCCCGACGAAAAGTCCCTGTCGCTCGGAATTCTTAATGGGCGCAACATATGGAAAACAGGCACTGACGAAGCCTTAAATTTAGCGCAAGCCGCCCTTAGAGCTCTCGGCAGCGAGCGCATCATGCTCGCTCCTTCAACTAACCTGCTTCATGTTCCGCTTTCGCTTGGTGAGGAAAAGCATCTTCCGGACGAAATCCGGCAGCGTTTGGCCTTCGCGGAGGAAAAGCTTCAGGAGTTGGTTGAGCTCAGAGAGCGCCTCCGTACTACGACTGAGGCCCGACATGGTCCGGGGACGCCGGACCATGTCGGGGGTATCCTGGCGGCTCGTGGCCGCCATAGCACCGGCATCGCAGAGAAGGAAGCTTTCCCCCGAGATGTTCCCTTCCCGAGACGACAGGAACTGCAAAAGGCGAAGCTAAGACTGCCGAGATTCCCCACAACCACGATCGGCTCGTTGCCGCAGACCGCCGAGGTGCGCTCTGTGCGCCGACAATGGAAGTCCGGAAAGCTGACGGACGCAGAATACGAAGAGAGCTTAAAGCGGTGGATTCGGAAGGCGATTCAAAAGCAGGAAGAATTGGGCTTAGACGTTCTGGTTCACGGTGAGTGCGAACGCACGGACATGGTAGAATTTTTTGCGGAACGCCTGGAAGGATTCGCAACGACTGCCAATGGCTGGGTTCAGAGCTATGGGAGCCGGTGCGTCAAACCGCCGATTTTGTTCGGTTCGGTGCGACGCCCTGCTCCGATGACGGTTGGACTCGCCGTCTACGCTCAGTCGCAAACGGCTAAGCCGGTCAAAGGCATGCTAACCGGCCCGGTTACCATGCTGGAATGGAGCTTTGTCCGGGAGGATCAACCGTGGGAACAAACCGCCAAAGAAGTTGCGCAGGCTATCCGACAAGAAGTCCTGGACTTGGAACGCTGCGGCATTCGAATCATCCAAATTGATGAGGCAGCGTTTCGAGAAGGGCTGCCGCTGCGCCCTGAAGACCAGAGGGCCTACCTGGAGACTGCGGTCGGTCTTTTCCGATTGTGCTGTAGCGCAGTAAATCCGGAGACCCAGATCCATACGCACATGTGCTATTCGGAATTCAAGTCCATCCTTCCCTGGATCGCTGAAATGGACGCGGATGTCATTTCGATCGAGGCATCGAGATCCAACATGGACTTGTTAGAAGCCTTTAAGAGTTATCAATACCCTAACGATATCGGTCCCGGTGTTTACGACATTCATTCTCCCCGCATTCCTTCGACTGAAGAAATGGTCGGACTGCTCCGGAAAGCTCTATTTTCGATTCCTCCAGTGCGTCTGTGGGTAAATCCGGATTGTGGTCTCAAGACCCGCCGCGAAGAGGAGGTGTGGCCTGCTCTCACCAACATGGTCGAAGCGGCTAAACAGCTGCGGGTAGAAGCTGGGTTCTCGGGCGACTGACCGGCAGGTAGCGACGAGCTTTGCTGTGTCCTAAATCGAGCTACACATTCCGACACGCTCGGATCGACTTCGCCAGCCACCTGAAGGACGCCTTAGGAAGCCTTTGCAGCGTGTCGAATTCGACCCGGACGATGCCGAACCGCGGCCAATATCCATAGGCCCACTCGAAATTGTCCAACAGCGACCAAACGAAATACCCTCGGACGTCAACGCCGCGCTGTTTCGCTTTGACTACGGCCGCCAGGTGATCGGCGATGTAGTCAATGCGATCCTGATCGTTGAACGAGCCATCAGCCTGAGGACAGTCATTAAACGCTGCCCCGTTCTCGGTGATAAACAGGGGAGGGAGCGCATATCGCTGTTTCATCCGGACCAGAAGATCGGTCAAACTCTCGGGTCGAATTTCCCAACCCATCGCCGTCTTGGGCCGGGACACCGGGGCTTCGACCTCTTCGAAACCGAATGGTGCAACGGCGCTGGGCTGTAACCGGGACGGGAAATAATAGTTGAGCCCAACGAAATCCAAAGGATGGCGGATCGCTGCGAGGTCGCCGGATTGAATAAACGGCTCCACATATTCGCGAACCGCCTCGGGGTATTCTCCTTTAAGAACGGGGTCCAGGAATGACCAGTACAGAATCGCGTCGTGCCTTTGTGCGAGCTCCGTAGCCTTTTCGCCTTCCGGGATTCCAGGTGAAAAGTTTACAACAGTGCCAAGCCGCCAATCTCCTCCTTGGGTGCGGAGCGCGGTCAATCCCAGGCCAAGGGCAAGATTGAGATGGTGCATCGCGCCAAAAAACGCGCTTCGGTCCTTTAATCCCGGTGCGTGCACTCCCAGAAAACAGCCGAGGTAAGAAACTACCATCGGCTCATTGAGCATCACCCAATGATGTACTCGATCGCCGAGGCGGTCGGAGACCGCGATTGCGTAGTCCGTGAACCAGGAAGCAATGTCTCGATTGGTCCAACCGCCTTTATCCTGCAAGGCCTGGGGAAGGTCCCAATGATAAAGGCAGATCCAAGGATCGATCTGGTTCTTCAACAGTTCGTCGACGAGTCGCTGGTAAAAGTCCAGGCCGGCGGAGTTAAGCTTCCCTTTGCCTTCGGGAAAGATGCGGGGCCACGCGACTGAAAATCGGTACGCGGCGACGCCAAGCTCCCGCATAAGTGCAACGTCCTCCGAGTAGCGATGGTAATGGTCACAAGCGATGTCTCCGCTCTCACCATTTTCAACTTTGCCGGGAGTTCGGCAGAAGACGTCCCAGATGCTTGCTCCGCGACCATCTTCCAATACAGCGCCCTCGATTTGATACGAAGACGTAGAAGCGCCCCAGACAAAATCTTTGCCCAACGCGGAGGGATCGAAGCTACCGTTCATTAACGTCGTTATACCTAATTTTTCTTTTGCAGCAATCGTATGTAAAAGAGGGCCTCACCCGGAATGCGGCTCGCCGGGAGGCTCGCCCTACCCGTGCCGTCCTACGTGCGCGGAGGCGGCGTGTGGTTTGGCGCCAATTCCGCTTGACGACGCTTTAGCAATGGAGCCTGATTCTTCATTGCGGTCGGACAGATCTCCCGGGCGTTTTCGCGACCGCAAGGAAAAACATCATGAAACGATCCGAGATTAGGCGGCGAAGCTCGATGCTCCTGTTGCTTGCCGCTTTGGTCTTCGCCGGTTGTAACCAGCAGGCTCCGCCGCCGGCGCTGCCTCCGCCAGTTGTCACCGTGGGCAAGCCGATCTTGAAGGGGATTGTGGAGTGGGACTACTTCACCGCGCAGACACAGGCGGTGGACAATGTTAGCATCCGGCCGCGGGTCTCCGGTTACATAGACAACATTACGTTTCGAGCAGGTTCGGTCGTGGACCAGGGCGAACTTTTGTTTGTGATCGATCCCCGCCCTTATCAAGCTGCGCTCGATCAGGCCTCGGGGCAGCTGCGTCAGGCTCAGGCTCAGCAGAAGCTCAATGACGCCAACCTGGCCAGAGCGGAAGACTTGTTCCAGAGGCACGTTATTGCCAAGCAGGATTACGATAACGCGGTAGCGCAAAAGAACGTGTCTGACGCTCAGGTGATTGCAACAGAGGCCGCCGTCGAGTCGGCCCGACTCAACCTGGGATTCACCCAGATCACGGCGCCTCTTCGCGGACAAATTGGACGCGAACTAGTGACCTTGGGCAATCTCGTGCAGACCGATCAAACAGAGTTAACGACGCTGGTGAGTATCGATCCGATTTACGCCTACTTTAACGTGGATGAGCGTTCCGTGATGAGGTACCGGGAAGCACGCAAAACTCAAAATTCCACGGAGACTGAGGCGGCGAAAATTCCGGTCTATCTCCAGCTCGAGGGCGAAAAAGGGTTCCCTCACGAAGGCGTCATCGATTTTGTGAATAATACTTTCGATCCTTCGACTGGAACCTTGCAGACCCGAGGCCTATTCCCGAATCCGACTGGATTTATAATCGCGGGATCCTTCGGAACCATTCGAATTGCTGGTACCCCGAAATACCAGGCTGTGCTCGTTGCTGACCGTGTGATCGGTACTGATCAGGACCAGAGATACGCTATCGTAGTTCAGCCCGACGGCATCGCCAAATATCAAAGGGTGGTAACCGGTCCGCTCGTCGAGGGCCTCAGGGTCATCCGAGAGGGGCTGAAAGGAGACGAGTTGGTCGTGATCGAGGGCGTATCCAAGATCCGGCCGAATTCCAAAGTCACGCCGCAAATGGCGGATATGGCCCAGTTTGCCTCGGATCAACTTGCGGTGCAGGCCAGCACCCGTTCCACGACGGAGACCGCCGGGCGACAAAGCTCAGGCGCGCCAGAATCAAAATCCGTGACGGGAGGGTCGTCCCCTTCTGGGAAAGATGAGGCGCAAGCTGGCAAACCCAAAGATAAGCAGTAACTCCCCGGGCGCTTATGAAATTCTCCCATTTTTTCATTGATCGACCGATCTTTGCCATCGCGTTGTCGATCGTGATCCTTTTGGGCGGCGCAGTGGCTTATCTGACCCTGCCGGTCGCGCAGTATCCAGAGATCGCACCGCCGACCATCCAGGTTCAAGCCACTTTCCCCGGGGCAGATCCCGCGGTTATCGCGGCAACTGTCGCCGAACCGATCGAGGAGCAGGTCAACGGTGTCGACAACATGCTTTACATGTCGTCACAGTCCACCAGTAACGGGCTGATGACGCTAACGGTGACGTTCAAGCTCGGGATGAACGTCGATACTGCTCAGGTTCTGGTCCAAAATCGAGTGGCGATCGCTCTGCCGCGCCTGCCTGAGGAGGTGCAGAGGCTGGGTGTGACGACTCAGAAACAGTCGCCTGACCTGATGATGGTCATTCATTTGGTGTCGCCGGATAACTCTTACAGCCAGGAGTACGCCAGCAATTTCGCTTTGATCCAGGTCAGAGATCCCCTCGCTCGCGTCTCCGGGGTGGGTAACGTGACGATCTTCGGCCAGCGCGATTACAGCATGCGGGCGTGGCTCGATCCCACAAAACTGTACGCCCGTGGCATGACCGCTGATGATGTCACGAACGCGATTCAGGCGCAAAACGTCCAGGTGGCTGCGGGGCAACTGGGGGCGGAGCCAGCACCGGCCGGAACCGACTTTACGCTTACCATCAATACGCAGGGACGTCTGATTACCCCTGAACAATTCAAGCAGATCATCGTCAAGACCGGGCAAAACGGACAAATTGTTTATCTTGCCGATGTCGCCAGAGTCGAACTAGGGGCCAAAGACTACAGCGTCCAGTCTTATTTGGACGGTAAACCGGCCGTGGCGCTTGGCATCTTTCAGCTCCCTGGCTCAAATGCCCTGGCTACCGCGCACGCTGTTCGCGCGAAGATGCAGGAATTGAGCGCTTCATTTCCGGCAGGATTGCGATATGAAATCGTGTATGACCCGACCGTCTTCATCGAGCAATCCATCGAGGCCGTCTATCACACACTATTTGAGGCGGTTATTCTCGTTTTGATCGTCGTCCTGGTCTTTCTCCAGACCTGGCGCGCTACCATCATCCCGATGGTCGCGGTCCCGGTCTCGCTGGTGGGCACGTTCGCCGTTATGGCGGGGTTGGGATTTTCGCTCAACAATCTATCTCTATTTGGTTTGGTTCTTGCTATCGGAATCGTTGTCGACGACGCGATCGTAGTCGTCGAAAATGTAGAGCGGAATATTGAGGAGGGACTAGAGCCAAAAGATGCGACCCGGAAGGCGATGGATGAAGTCGGGGGGGCCGTGGTGGCGATTGCGGTCGTTCTGAGTGCCGTGTTTATTCCAACCGCTTTTGTAAGCGGGATCACGGGCCAGTTTTATCGGCAGTTTGCTTTGACGATCGCGGTTTCAACGCTCATCTCGGCGTTTAACTCGCTGACTCTCAGCCCGGCTCTGGCGGGGCTGCTTTTGAAACCGCGCCATGCCAAAAAAGATCTGCTCACTCGACTGTTCGACCTGCTGCTGGGTTGGTTCTTCAGAGGCTTCAACACTACGTTTGCGGCGACCGTCAAAGGCTACAGCTGGCTTGTCGTGAGGCTCCTACGCTTTGCCGGCGTAGTGTTAGTGGTCTATGCCGGACTACTGGTTCTAACCGGATTTGGATTCAAAGTGGTACCGAGCGGCTTCATTCCCCAGCAGGACCAGGGATACCTCATTGCGCTAGCACAACTACCGGACGGCGCCTCTCTACAGCGCAGTGAAGCCGTGGCACTGCAGATGAGCCAAATCGCGCAGCAGGTTCCGGGCGTGGCGCATGCGGTGCAAATTGTTGGCTATTCCGGGCTTGATGGCAGCAACCGAACGAATGCGGCCACGGTCTTCTTCACGCTTAAGCCGTTCGCGGAACGCCAGAACGATCCCTCTCAAAGCGGGCTGGCAATTCTTGGTGCGCTCCAGAAGCGTCTTTTCGGGATTCAAGACGGTCTTGTGTTGGTGTTTCCGCCTCCGCCGGTTCGCGGCATCGGAAATGCCGGCGGATTTAAGATTCAGATCGAAGATCGTCGATCGGCCGGGCTACGGGCTCTGCAAGAGGCAACCGACAATCTTATCGCCAAAGCCAGCCAGCAACCCGGACTGAGAGGGCTGTTTACCAGTTTTCGGTCGAATGTCCCGCAGCTCTACCTGGACATCGACCGAAAAAAAGTCGAGACGCTTAATGTACCAATCAGCTCGGTGTTCTCGACGCTGCAAACCTATCTCGGTTCTACCTACGTCAATGATTTCAACTTTCTTGGCCGAACCTACCAGGTTACCGGGCAAGCGGAGCCCAATTTCCGCATCCGGCCGGCGGATATCCAACGACTCTACGCGAGGAACAATCAGGGCGGTATGGTGCCGCTCGGGACGCTGCTGAATATCCACGAGATTGCCGGCCCGGATAAAGTGATGCATTACAACCTCTACCCTTCGGCGGAGATCAACGGTAACACTCTTCCCGGCGTCAGCTCCGGGCAAGCAATCCAATGGATGCAGCAGTTGGCGCAGGAAACACTCCCGCCCCAATTCGGGACCGAGTGGACAGAACTATCGCTGCAGGAAATCCTGGCGGGAAACACGGCAGTCTACATTTTCCCGCTTTGCGTCGTATTCGTCTTCCTTGTTTTGGCTGCGCAGTACGAAAGCTGGTCCCTGCCGCTGGCGATCATTCTGATTGTGCCGATGTGTGTGTTAGCTGCCATATCCGGCGTTTTTATCCGGCACATGGACAATAATATCTTTACCCAGATCGGCTTTGTCGTCCTGGTCGGGTTGGCGTGCAAGAATGCCATTTTAATCGTTGAATTCGCCAAACAACAGATGGACGCCGGACATAATCGGCGGGATGCGGCGGTCGACGCGGCTCGCTTGCGGCTCCGACCGATTCTGATGACCTCGTTTGCCTTCACCCTTGGCGTGTTGCCGCTGGTGATCGCCAAAGGTCCCGGCGCCGAAATGCGTCAGGCGCTCGGCACCGCAGTTTTCAGCGGAATGATCGGCGTCACGCTGTTCGGAATATTCCTGACCCCGGTGTTCTTCTCAGTTGTAATGAAGCTGTTTGGACCGAAAGAGCCCAAAAAACAACCAGAAGCAGCGTTGGTCCACGAAAGGTAGGAACGGTTTTCCGGTCGTGTAGGGCGCCTGGCCTCAGGTGCCGGCTATAACAGCCCGCGGAACACGCCGAAGGACGCCAAATTAAGAATCAAAACGCCGGGTCGGTTTTGCAGGCCGATATCACTCTCTAAATTTACCAAATCTTTTCGCGTCACTTG
>JBAUZZ010000301.1:0-1882 GCA_049585495.1 Chthoniobacterales bacterium
GCAGCTCCGATCCTGCAGCGCTTCACTACGCCTTCTCAAGTGCGAATCCGGCATAAACAGGCGCCTCCCGCACCTATCCTCGGCGCGGGACCCTCCTATTTATTCCGTTTCTCACTTGACCAGGCTACGTTTCGCGCTCTTGGGCGGTACCCGTACTTTGCCTTCGACAGCTCGTCGCTCGTTCCTCGCACCGACCTGTCAAACGCAAAGAAGAATGGCTTATTTCACGGCAGAACCTAAGTTTACCGGTCAGCATGGTAGCCGATCCGTGCAGCTGACATGTTCACACGGCTTCCCGTTGGCTTTCCATAAACAGGTCGATTGATTCCCTATCGATGAGGCGAACCCCACACTCTGCCCCCTTGTGTGACTTGACGCAGATTGACTTAATTCGTCTCTCCGTCAGCAGCTCGTAGAGCCGGGAACGAGAGAGACCCGAGTATTTCACCGCGCCAGGTATTCTGAGCCACCGCGGATTTAACGTCACAGGACCAGTGTGAGTGTCCTGCTGGATTTCTGTAGTTAGCATGAAGCTAACATAGCAAAATCGTTAGGTCGCCCTTTTCGCCGTTTTTTTGAACCTCAGTGACCCTCTATGTACCTTAATGTGCCGACTTGCACTGGTGATTCGGGGCGAAAATAGCTAACTAGCCTGTCAAACAAAAAATTAGTTAATTCTGCCAAGACTCGAGAATTTTCATGACGCTTTCTGCTTTAGCGCTTGGAATTGGGTAGATCATTTCCATGCAGCCGTCCCTGGATCCCATCGGCCAGCCGCACGGTCCGCCAGTACGGGATCAAGCAGCGCAGCAGCTTCAGCGTAGGCCGCGCGTACATCCGGTTCGATGCCGACCAAGTTGGCTAGCTTCCTGTATGCTACCGCCCAGTCTGTTGGTGGAGGAGGGAGGCGAACCGGAAGAGCTTGTTGAGACCTTGCGTCGAAGATTCCCACCAATGCACTGCGAAGACGCCCTGCGTCCAGCACCATGAGCTGTTTCACGAGGACAAGATCGACCAGATCCTTTGCGCGGCTGCTCTTGTGACCTTGTCCATAAGTTCTTGTGTATGCGTGGACTTTCTCTGCGACGTGTTGTTCAAGCGGCAGGACCGGCACTTCGATTGGCTCGATATCGGCGAATGCCAGAAGGTCCGGCCCCCGGATCATTTCGGGTTTCCACCCCAGCGGGTCTGAGAATCCAACGTCGACCATCACTTCTTCGAATCGCCTGCCGGCGAGTTCTGCCCGGACGCGGTATCTGACCGCCACGCCTTCAACCGTTTCACCCGGCGCACCGGCCTTCTCTATATCAAAGGTAAAAAGTCATCTAGCTCGAGAGCTTGGGCGGCGATGAGAGCGGAAGCGACCCCCACCTCATCGTCGCGGCAAACAAGATCCATGTCTTTCGTGGTGCGCGTTCGTTCTCCCAGCCGGAAGTCAAGGGCCAGGGCTCCCTTGAGAACCCAGCGGTCCCGCGCAACCTCCGCGAGGCGTACGAGAAGACGGTCGAAAACGACCGCCTTTCGAAGGCGGACGAGCGAAGTGCCCGTGTCACGCGATCGCATAAGCAGGCGCTGCTCAAGCGCCTGACGAAATGCGGCTCCGGTTCGATACTTCATTGCCGGCGACGCCTATCTAGAGCTTGTTGAACAAGGCGCTCGACTCGGCCTCCACGCGCCCTTGCGGCGGCAAGCAGCTTTGATTCAGTTGCCATGCCCCGGTCGAGTGCTTGATCAACCGCGGCCAGTATCTGCTCGGGGGCGGTTCCCGCCTCGGCCGCGTCGACGATCGAGCGCTCAGGCGCAGTAAGTCGGACTCCATCGCGAATCACTATGTCGGATTTCTTGAGGGCCCGGGTAGTCGTGTGGATCACCACCCCTTGAG
>JBAUZZ010000302.1:0-9348 GCA_049585495.1 Chthoniobacterales bacterium
CAGCGATCGACTTCGCGCACGGCGCTCCAGTTCCTTCCGCTCGGGCGGAGCCAACACAACTCGACTTGAACTCATGCAGGCATCGTATCATAAACTGCTATACGAGTCACGGACTTAACGCACTAGAACCTATGAAAGCAGCAGTAATTCATTCATTCGACAAACCTCTGACTATTGAGGATGTCCCGAGACCCAATGCAGGCTCGGGAGAAGTTATCGTAAAGGTCGAAACGTGCGGGCTGTGTCACTCCGATATCCACGCAGCGCATGGGGATTGGCCGTTCAAGCCCAACCTTCCCTTAATTCCGGGACACGAAGTGGTAGGTATCGTCGAAAGTCTTGGTCCTGGTGTAAAGGAAGTTAAGGAAGGTGATCGGGTTGCAATACCGTGGATGGGCTACGCCTGTGGTTCTTGTCGCTATTGCGTCTCTGGTTGGGAAACCCTGTGCGAGCAGCAGGTAATGACGGGTTATTTCGTGGACGGTGGCTATGCAGAATACGCCAAAGCGAATGCTAAATTTGTCGGTAAAGTACCGCCTGGTGTCGATCCTGTAGCGGCAGCTCCTCTTACGTGTGCTGGACTGACCACATATAAGGCAGTTAAGGTCTCCGGTGCGCGGTCGTCTGATTTAGTTGCGGTTTTTGGCGTAGGTGGCCTTGGCCATTTGGCTGTCCAATATGCTGCTATTGCAGGATCGACTGTGATTGCCGTTGATCTATTTGAGGAGAAGCTCGATCTCGCTAAAGGCCTTGGTGCCGCCTACGCTGTCAACGCCTCGAAAGCCGATCCGATCGAGGAGATCAAGAAACTGGGTGGCGCAGATATTGCACTTTGTGTGGCTGTCTCGCCAAAAGCATTTGAACAAGCCTTTGGATCTCTTCGTCGAGGTGGAACCGTTGTGTTCGTCGGGATGCCTGCTGATAGCCGCGTACAGCTATCGATTATTGACATCGTGGGAGGCAATATCAAAATTGTTGGATCAACTCTGGGAAATAGAGCCGATCTGGCTGAGACATTTGAGCTTCATGCGGCAGGTAAAACCAAAGTGATCACGGAAGTACGGAAACTCGAACAGGTGAACGAGGCATTTAAGGAGGTAGAAACGGGGCAAGTCAGGGCCCGACTTGTGTTCGATTTTCGGTAAGGTCTGATTTGCGGATCGAGGGGCCAAACTTGTCGTTCTTGGTTTTCATCGCCCTGCTGTTCGCGCACCTATAGCGAGGACCACCAACTTGCGCAGTTAGGTTGAAGTCCGCGCTTATTTAGTTTAGAGAAGGAGCATCCCGATTGGCTTCGAGCTCTGACACCACGGCATATCAACGCGCCAGCCGAAGCCTACGCGGAATATCGTCGTCAGAAAGCAAGCGGGTCGGGAGGCCGAGGATTCCGACTGCTTGAGATCATCTGACCAATTTCAGAGCAGGCCGGGCGAAGCGCCGTTGACGCTCTTCGCCGAGCCTCGACAGCCTTCTGTCTGGCCGACGTCGAGCCCAGCGATGTAGCCGAAAATTCATTGTTCACATTTTCTTGGCCGACTTCCGCTCCCCAAGATCCTTGGAGTTCGTCATCAATAGTCCCTGGGCTGCCAACCGGCTCCTCACCCCTTCCATGATCTCGATCTGATCGTCCGTAAGCGGTTCGATATTAGTGCTCCCAGAGTAAGCCCCGGGATTCTGATTAATTGCAGGCATAAGTTTTTTAAGCTTGCGCGCGCAGCCATTAGTTTCTGCGGGACCAGCGGAGGTTCGACCGTCTCTAACCGCTCGGGCCGTATCCCAGCGCACAGCATTGCGATCGCTGAAGGCCTGGCTAAGAGCCATCGACGGGATCCCCAGGAACATGCCCGTCATGGCCGCTCCCACCGTTCCTGACAAAACCGTTTCTATCCCCAGATTTGCGCCGCGGTTAATGCCCGACAGAACCAGGTCTGGTGTTCCTGACACCATCAGGTGACGGACAGCCATGACGACACAGTCGCCCGGCGTTCCGGAGACTGAGTATCTGCGCTCGGCTTTTTGCGAGACGCGCAGGGGGCTTGCAGGCTGAGAGAATGCGACGTCCCGCTCTGGTCGTAATTCGGTGCCACGACCCACACCTCCTCGGCCACTTCCTCTGCCACCTACGTCAACGCCTGAAGCCCGGGAGCATCGAACCCGTCGTCGTTCGTAAGCAGCACTCTTGAGAGGGAACGGGATGAAACTGACATTCAAATAGAGTTCTATTTTCCCTCGGAACTGATCAAGCCTTTGCAGCAGCACAGGTGTGTGAATACCGGCAACGAGGGCTGGGCCACCTGACTCGCGGCCATTACCACTGGAGGCGCAATCACGCTGAATCTACCAAGCTGGTGCTGTTCGAACGTGAGGACCGGCGCGACCCGCACGACGGAACTTGCCCCGGGCGAGGTTACGTACGTGCGCCCTTTTGGGTGCACCGTTGGGCGATCGCCCAAGGCGGAGAGCCGATTCTGCGGAGGGTCGGAAATCGTGGGACGTGCGGCAACGCAGGATGTGTTTCGCTCAGGGGCTCTGTCCTATTCCATCCCATCCGGTCAAGGATGTCTTCGAATGGACTCCTGTTGGTAGTTGCGGGCTGTTCCTTGGCGCCTCCCGACGCCTTTGCCCCGTCGGCAGAGACTCAGCTATGGAGGCGAAATATCGAGATCTTTACAAATCTTCCGGACCAATAAGTCCCGAACCTCTGAGTGTCTTGGAATCGCTGATCGTCTGTTCTTCAGCGGGTTCGACCACCAGGAATGATTACTGCCCTCGCGAAGCAATACGCAGCCATGGCTATTGAGATATCGAAGCAGCTCGCGCCGCTTCATACTGACAAAGTCTCTTCTTCAAAGCCGCTCTCTGCAGCTGCTCGTGCTTCCGTGCGGTTGAATTCCAGCGCTTCGGTCAATATCATGCGAAGGCTCGTCAGCAACTCTTGGCGGGACCGTTCTTGGGCGTTGACGCCAGGGACCTCTTCGACCCAGCCGATCCACCAATCTCCGTCCTGTTTAACAATTGCTGTGTATGAACCCATGACAAAAGAACCTTAGATGACGCCCCGATTTGGCTCAAGGGTTTTGCCTCGCTTGGCCGAACAGCAATCTAAAGCAATGCATCTGCAATCGCACCTCCGGTTGCGGGATGAGTCTTAAAAAGCATCCAGCATTCCGCCATTTGCCAGTTGCCATGGAATTGGAAAACCTAGGGCAGAATCTTGCCTGCTTTCTTGGAACGGGTTGTGCAACAAAATAGCAACAAGATAAGCGCATTATTATAAGTATCTTTTTATAAGTCACTTACAAATGTAGATTAGCGCCCTTTTAAGGCGTTGGTTCTGGGTTCGAGTCCCAGTCAACCCACTGTCTGTTCCGAGATCCGCAGCATCGGTCTGGTTTCGATGCGCGAAACGCGTACACGGTCCCAAGTTATCTAAGGAGCCTTTCACTCATCTGCACGAGTTCGGCCAAAGACTTTGCACCCATTTTCTGCATGATGTGACCCCGGTGGCTCGATGGATTGCATCTAAGAGTTCCTGTTCCCGGAACGGCTTAGTCAGAAATTCAGCCGCGCCGGCCTTCATAGCTTGAACCGTCATCGGGATGTCACCGTGCCCGGTGATGAAAATGATCGGAATTTGTGCGTCGGTCTTGAATAATTGTCGCTGCAGGTCGAGACCACTTAGATGCGGCAGACGGACATCGAGTATTAGACACGAAGGCACGTCCGGTCGATGACTTCGCAAAAATTCCTCCGCCGAGCTGAAGGTCTGGACGTCGAAACCAGCCGACCGAATCAAGAGCTCAGTGGATCTGCGGAAAGAGGTGTCGTCGTCAACGACAAAAACGAACGATGGATTTCCCGGCGCTTTCATGTTTAGCACTCAGGATAGCAAATAGCAGAACCAAATAGAAATCTTCTCTCCACGTCTTACCCAAAAGATTTCCTATTTGCTACGGTGCATCATCCTTGATTCAGCGCCACTTGGAGGGCGTTGAGCAATGCATCTTCGCTGTAAGGCTTCCGCAGGAAATCCACCGCACCTCCGGTGATGGCCTGCGTCCGCTCGTCATCGTTTGCACGGGCGGAGACAAAAATGATCGGAATCCGTTTGTGAGTGCTCGTCAGATGTCGTTGCAATTCCAAGCCGTCCATTCCAGGCATCCGAAGGTCGAGGATTAGAATCAAGCACTTCGTCTCTTCGACCAGGCCTGAATCCAGAAACTGCTGAGCAGACAAAAAGGCTTCAGCCCTGAAACCGAAAGAGCTAACAAGGTATCGGGTCGAGTTCGCCATTGAGGCATCGTCGTCCACAATGCAAACCAGCGGGGCGGCGGGTAGGTTGAAGCTATTGGGCACTTTGGCTCGTCGATCTAGACTTCTTGGCGAACTGAAGCGCATTTTAGTGCACCAAGTTAGTGACTGGTGCACTATTTGAAGCCGGTCGCTTCAAACCCATCTTTTGTATCCGGGCGAACAAAGTGGTGGGACTCACCCCCAGAAGCTCCGCGGCTCCATCGGTGCCTTTGATTTTCCAGCCAGCCTTCTGCAGCACAGCAAAAAGGTTCTGGCGTTCGAGACGTCGCAATTCTACTTCGGTGAGGTATTCCGGTTCGGCCTGGTCAACATCCGGTGGCGCAAAAGAAGTTAGGTCGACTGAGGAACCAAACGCCGGAACATCGAAGTCCAAAGCGCCACCCTGAGCAAAAATGACGGCCCGTTCGATAACATTTCGCAGTTCCCGGATGTTGCCGGGCCAGTCGTAACCTAGGAGGGTTTCTATGCCGGCTCGTGTTAGTCTCGGTTTCGGACATCCGAGTTCTTTTACCAACGACTCGACGAAATGCGTTGCCAGAAGAGGGATGTCTTCTTTGCGCTCCCTTAGAGCAGCAACTTTCAACGGGAAAACATTTAGACGGTAATAGAGGTCTTCGCGAAAGCGGCCCTCGGCCACCTCCTTCTGTAAATCTCGATTAGTGGCGGCAACAATTCGCACATCCGCGTGCCGGGTTCTCTCCTCTCCTATCCGCTCGTAAGACTTCTCCTGCAGAACGCGCAGCAGTTTGCTCTGCAGTTCCAGAGGGATTTCGCCGATTTCATCCAGGAACAGGGTTCCACCGGCGGCGGCCTCGAAGCGCCCTGTCCGATCCTTGATGGCGCCGGTGAACGCTCCCTTCACATGGCCGAAAAATTCGCTTTCAAACAATTCCTTAGGGATTGAACTGCAATTAACCCGGACCAAGGGTTTGTCTCTCCGCCGGCTGCGCTCGTGAACAGCGCGAGCGATCAGTTCCTTTCCGGTTCCGGTTTCACCCAAAACCAAGACTGTCGCATCAGTGGGGGCGATGGTGTCGACCTGCTGCAGCACCCGACGCAACGCTGCACACTTGCCCACTATGCCCGAGAAGGTGATTTCGTTGGGCAGTTTGTCTTCAGGGTAGGGTGGCCTTTGAGTCGACGGAATTTTTGATTGCTTAATCCGGGGACCAAACTTCATCGGCTGGTCAATTGTTCCGTGCAAGTCTTCATCGCTGAAAGGCTTCCTCAGAAACTCGATCGCGCCCGCTTTAATGTCGCGCACGCAAATTGGAATATCGCCGTAGCCAGTGATGAAAATAATGGGAACTTGAGCACCGCTACGGACCAGTTCCTCTTCCAGATCAATACCACTGATTCCCGAAAGTTGTACATCGACTACCAGGCAGCCGAGCGCCTCCACCGGCGGATCGGTCAAAAACTCTTGCGCCGAGGAAAACGCCTGTACCTTCAGCCCCGCGGAGCGGAGCAGAAAGCTAAGGCTTTCCCGGAACACCGATTCGTCATCAATTACACAGTTCAGAGAGTTATTCTCATTCATGGATTTACCCTCTCCAAAAACGTGCGAAGGCGGTTCGCCTCCTTTTCTCCTTCACGCCGAGTGCTGAGATTTCGAACCGCACTGAAGGCTGGTAAACGGTTCGCAACGATTAGTCGATAGCCTGCTTTCACGGTGACTCCTTTGTATTACCAATCAAAGACCTGAAGTAAGCCGAACTCTATTGGACTTTGGTCCAAGCGGGCTACGCCCTGCGCCCCGCATTTGGCCTTCAACACTGCGGGCGTCGAAATCATGGAAATAACCCGGGACGAAATCCGGCCCGTTTCAAAAATCGTTCCCAGCAGGGCGGGACGAGGGACTAAGCGCCTTTGTTACGCGACCAAGGGACAAAAACTCGTACGGATATCGGCTCAAGTCCGTTCTATGCCTAAGAGCCTGATGGGCAGCAACTAGCAGCTGGAAATCGAGGCTTGGCACACAACCTGTTTATGGAGATTGGCAGGTTCGCTGCAATCGGAAAGTCAATAGCGTGAACAGCACGCAAAAGTCGGTCGCTAACAATTCTACTGTTTCCAAACCGGGTTCGCGTTTGCGCGAACTTGGCGTGGATCTCCCAAAGCCACCATCACCTTTGGGCGCTTACGCCGAAACGTCCCAGGTTGGATCCTTGCTTTTTTTGAGCGGCACGTTGCCGCTCGTTGATGGGAAGCTGGCAATCTCTGGACGCCTCGGCGCGAACCTTTCGGTCAATCAGGGCCAAGAGGCTGCTCGGCTGGCTGCGTTAAATACTTTGGCGGCGGCCCAAGAACACGTCGGCGATTTAGATAGACTTAAAAAGCTTGTGAAACTCTCCGTCCTCGTATCGACGACAGAAGAATTTGTTGAACACGCCGCGGTCGCCGATGGCGCCTCGAACCTCTTTGTGCAGCTTTTCGGCGCCCAAGCGGGGCACGTTCGCGTTGTGTATGGCGTGTACAGCGCGCCCATCGGCACACCGGTCATGGTCGAGACCGTATTTGAAATCGAATCGCCTCAGTTTGAGGTCCAAGAAGGAAACCCATGACTAAGCAAAGGAGAAAGAGCATGAGAATACTTATGGTACTGACATCCCACGATCAACTGGGCAACACTGGCCGCAAGACCGGCTTCTGGCTTGAGGAATTCGCGGCCCCCTACTTTGTGTTCAGGGACGCTGGCGTCGACCTGACGCTGGCCTCACCGAAAGGCGGGCAGCCCCCGATAGATCCAAAGAGCGATTTGCCGGAAAATCAGACCCCCGCGATGTCGCGATTCAAGCAGGACCAGGCGGCGCAAAAGGCGCTTGCCCAGACGGTCAGGCTTGCCGAGATGAAGGCCGAAGATTTCGACACCGTATTCTATGTAGGTGGGCACGGTCCCATGTGGAACCTTGTCGATAATACCGATTCAATCGCCTTGATCGAGTCTTTCTATAATTCCGGCAAGCCGGTCGCTGCGGTCTGCCATTCACCCGCTGTACTCCATCGGGTGACCTACCAGGGCGCTCCGATTGTGAAGGGTAAGCGCGTGACGGGTTTCACCAACGGTGAAGAGGAAGCAGTTCACCTCACCAATGTTGTGCCGTTCCTTGTCGAGGATGAGTTGAAGAAACTGGGCGGCCTCTATGAAAAAGCAGCCGACTGGCAGAGCTTTGCGATCGTCGATGGTCGTCTCATTACGGGGCGGAATCCCGCATCGTCGACCGCCGCAGCCCAAGCGCTTCTGAAGCTACTGGTGCAGAAGGCCGCTTAGGGGTAAGTGCTTTTCAACAATAGCTGAAAATTCAAAGGAGATTTGTGGCAACAGTAGTGGCAGTAGCAACAATGAAGGTGGCGCAGATTCCTAGGGCGCGAGCCGATTTCGAGATCGTTGAGCGCGAGATTCCTGAGCCGGGTATCGGACACGT
Organism: Chthoniobacterales bacterium; assembly: GCA_049585495.1. Taxonomy (GTDB): domain Bacteria; phylum Verrucomicrobiota; class Verrucomicrobiia; order Chthoniobacterales; family JAFAMB01; genus JBAUZZ01. Next base: position 7,740 of record JBAUZZ010000302.1, read on the forward strand.
GCGCATCAAGGTGCAAGCCTGTGAAACATATCCGCTCGAAAAAGCGCCAGAGGCTTACGCGCGAATGATGGGCGGCGACGCACAGTTCCGCGTCGTTCTGACGATGTGAAGTTGGCCCACAACGCAATCGAGAAACACTGCGAGCGTTAGTACACGAGCCCGCACAAGCGGAGCCAAACAATGCACTTTTTCAACTCGCCCCTTTGGACCCGATGCTTGCAGGTCTCCCGCATAGCGTTGATGATTTTTACGATGCTCGCATCATTTCAACCGCTGGGCCAAGCCCAAGGAAAGGAACGTCCCATGGAACAACCGACTTTTTACCGCACGACACGAATCGATGGGCTTTCCATCTTTTACAGAGAGGCCGGCCCGAAAGACGCGCCGACACTTCTCCTGCTGCACGGACTTCCCTCATCATCGCGGATGTTCGAGCCTCTGTTCGCCCGGCTTTCCGAGCACTATCACCTTGTCGCGCCCGATTACCCGGGGTTCGGACACAGCGACTGGCCAGACCCGAAAACATTCGCGTACACCTTCGATCACTACGCCGAGATCATGAATCACTTCACCCAAGCTCTCGGGCTCTCGCGCTACGCGCTTTACATGCAGGATTACGGAGGCCCCGTGGGTTTTCGCATAGCCTTGGCCCATCCGGACCGGATCGAGGCTCTCATCATCCAGGACGCTGTGGCGCACAACGAAGGTCTGGGGGCGAATTGGAAAACACGACGGGCCTTTTGGGCCGATCGCGCTGCCAACGAAAGCACGCTTCGCACAAATCTCCTGTCGCTGACGACGACCCGGACGCGACATGTCGGGAACGATCCCAACATAGAACGTTATGACCCGGATCTCTGGACTGATGAATTTGCCTTTCTGAACCAGCCCGACCAGGCCGACATTCAAAGCGACCTCTTCTACGACTACCGCACGAACATGGACGCCTACCCGAAATGGCAGGCATGGATGCGCGAGAAGCAGCCTCGGCTTCTCGTCCTGTGGGGCAAACACGATTTGTCTTTCGAGCTTTCGGAACCGGAGGCCTATCGCCGCGACGTGCCGAAGGCCGAAGTCCATGTCCTCGATGCAGGTCATTTCGCATTGGACACGGCTGCAGATGAGATTGCCGCATTAGTCCGAGGCTTTCTCGCTTCTCCACGTTGAGGGGGCATGTTCTAACAAGGAAAGGTGGTTTTCATATGCGATCTGACATAATTCCAGGGGCTATTTTCCCAAAACTATTAGCTTGCCGACCACACCGCGATGGAGGGGTCCATGCCGGACGAGAATAATTCTACCGTCGCCAAACCGGGTTGAGCACCGCAGCTCTTTCAAGTAACTTCCTAACCCATCGGAGGGAAATATATGTCAAGTGACAAAACAGAAATCGCCAATGAAACACGGCTCACGACGTCCGAAAAACTTCTTGATGTCGTCCCAGACGAAATACCATTCGATGTGCCCTATGGGCTCCCGATATCACTAGTGCGTTAAGTCCGTGACTCGTATAGCAGTTTATGATACGATGCCTGCATGAGTTCAAGTCGAGTTGTGTTGGCTCCGCCCGAGCGGAAGGAACTGGAGCGCCGTGCGCGAAGTCGATCGC
>JBAUZZ010000303.1:0-12380 GCA_049585495.1 Chthoniobacterales bacterium
ACAGCTGGGTACGATTTCACGTTCTCGGTCCCTAAATCCGTTTCGCTCTATCTAGCGCGCAATCCGGGCAGCGAAGTTCGCCAGATGATCATGGATTCGTTTTCGGAAACCATGACCTCGATCGAAGCCGAGATGAAAACGCGAGTGCGAGGTCGCGGCGCTGATGGAAGAGAGCGTCACGAAGAACGAGTCACGGGCAATCTTGTCTACGCAGCCTTTGTTCATGATACCTCCCGGCCGGTGGATGGGATTCCGGATCCTCATTTTCACATTCATTGTTATGTTCTGAACGCGACTTTTGACCGAGAAGAAAACCGGTGGAAAGCAGGATTCTTCCGGGATCTCAAGGCTGATGCGCCCTTTTGGGAAGCATCGTTTAACACGCGCCTAGCCGAAAAGCTCTTGGCGGCAGGCTACGGCATCCGGCGAACCGAGAGAGATTTTGAGCTCTCCAGCGTCGAGCGCTACCTGATAGAGAAGTTTTCCCGGCGCACACAGGAAATTGAAAAGCTTGCTCAGGCGAACCTTAAAGCGCTCGAGAAGCGAGCGCGAGCTTTGGTGGCGAAGACCGGGATGCCCTTTGGCGAGGCCTTTGCGCAAGTCAAGGGCGAACTGGGCGCTAAGACGCGCGAGGCCAAAGACAAGGGTCCCATGGACCAGGCCAAGCGTTTGGAACACTGGGACACTCTTTTGACTGAGGACGAGCGCCGCGCCTTGTCCCCCGAGGCTGTCAAGGGGGCGGGCTCAAAGGACTTATTGGATGCTCGGGCGGCCCAGGATTTGGCGATCGAAGAAATCTTCGAGCGCTCTTCGACGTGTTCAAAGCGCCGCCTGGTTGCTCAGGCGCTGCGGCGCGGGATTGGTTCGCTCGGGATCGCCGATGCAGAACGTTTCGGGGACCGGGATGCGCGGGTTTTACATGGTAAGCCAAAGCAGGTCACCACCCACACAGTCGCGGAGGAAGAACGCCGGATTATCGCAATGGTAAAGGCAGGAAAAGGCGCCGTCGAACGCCTGGATCCCCTAAACTCATGGCAGCCGCTCAACCCGCATTTGAACCTTCAGCAGCAAATGGCGATCCGCCATTTGCTTGGCTCTTCGGACCAATTTGTGGCTATCCGGGGCGCGGCTGGCACCGGCAAGACTACCATGATGAAGGAGGCCGTGCCGACGCTTGCTGCTTTCGCGGAGCGCGATGTGGCCGTTTTTGCGCCCTCAAGCGCGGCGACCGACGTGCTGCGCTGCGACGGTTTCGAGGGGGCTGAAACCTTCCAGATGCTTCAGCACAACGAAAGGCTCCAGGAGGAAGTCGCCGGGAAAGTCCTTTGGGTGGATGAAGCCGGCTTTCTTTCCGCGAAGCAGATGCTTTGGCTTGCCGAGTTCGCCGAACGAAATGGTAACCGGGTCATCTTAAGCGGTGATACCCACCAGCATCATAGTGTCGAGCGGGGTGATATGCTTCGCATCCTGGAAAAGGCCGGAGCGGCGAGCACTGCGCAGCTGACCGAAATTCAGCGCCAGCAGGACCCAGCGTTGCGGGCGGCAGTCTTCTCGTTAAGCGAAGGCGATGTATTAAAAGGATTCGAAGCGCTCGATGCCCAGGGCCGGATCACCGAGCTTGAAGACGACTCCGAAAGGGTCAACGCGATAATCGAGGCTAACCTGGACGCTTTGAAAGAAGGAAAAACCTCAGTCATTGTCTCCCCCACCCACGCCGAAGGCCGCCACGTCGCTGAATCTTTGCGCGCGGCGATGCGAGAACAAGGACTATTGACCGGAGAAGAGGTGAAACTTACCCGGCTGCAAAACACCGGCTGGACCTACGCGCAACGCTGCGACGCGATCAACTACGCTCCCGGCCAAACAATAGAGTTTCACCAAAGGACTCAAGCGGTGGTCAAAACTGATCGGTACATGATCACCGCCACCCCAAGGAGTGGATTGAAGCGGCCCGAAGCCACTGGACGTTCTCCCCTCACCCTGCGCTCCGACGGTGACCTCCGTGATTGGGTTCAAGGCCCTAGCAGGGAATATTTCCAGCGCGGCGAAAAGTGGGAGGTAGTTTCGGCGACTGAAGGCAAAATTGTGCTCGAGCGGGACGGCGTTCGCCGATCGCTTTCGACCTCCAGAGCTTCCTCGTTCTCGGTTTTCGAGAAGGAAGAAATCTCAATCGCTGTGGGCGATACGGTGCGGGTTACCAAGACCCACCCGAGTATCGAAGGCCGGGATCTCGTGAACAATGATCTGCTCAAGGTAGTTGCGATTCGGGACGGGCTAGTTCGTTTCGATAATGGCGAAAGTTTGGGCGCTAACGAGCTTGCACACATCGACCAGGGTCACGTCGTGACCAGTCACGCGAGCCAGGGTAAGACCGTTGACCAGGTGCTGATCAGCGCGCCCGTCAACGGCTTTGACCTGGTCAACGCCATCATGTTTTACGTGTCGGTTTCGCGTGGCAGACAACAAGCGCGCGTGTTCACTGATTCGAAAGGGGCGCTGCTCGAGACGATCGAAAACAACTTGGGTACCCGGCTCAGCGCTTCCGAACTCCTGAATGAACTGGCGCAAACTGCCGAAGAAAAGGAGCGCGCCGCCGCCCGCAAAGAAAGGCTCGAGGCGAAGCGGGATGACCTGGAACTTAAAGAAGCAGAGTTTGAAGCGCAACGGCGTGCCGAGCGGAAAGCTGACAAAGCGATTCTCGCTAAGCTCTATCGCAGCGGCAGACTACCAGGTGGCCGGAGAGCAGATAAGCTGCGCGCCGCTAAAGAGCTCTTGGCCAAGCTGAGTCCGGATGAATTGAGGGAGTTTGGACCGACGCTGCAACGGGTCATTGCAGGCGCGCAACGTGGCGGCCGCGTTGCGCTGCCAATAGCTCGGCGGTCCAGAACCACGCAAACCAAAAAGGCAGAGAAGAAAACCGTGACCAACTACGAAAGAGACCTTCGCCAAAGACTTGCCGAACAGTATCCGAATCCAACACCGGAGCAGGCGGCCAAAACTCAACGCAAAATCGGCGAGCTTTTGACTAAGCAGCTTCAAGCGCCGGCGGCCCAGGTCGTTGGTAGTCTCCAGCAAATGCAGGTTAAGACTTACGAGACCCGGCTGCGGGCCACGCTCGCCGCGAAGTACCCGAATCTCACGCCGGCCCAAGCCAGGCGGCTGGAGCAGCGCATCGGCCAGCTCGTTGCGCAATACCGTGTGGGCCTGGCGGCCCGAGCCCAAAGCGTTAAGCGTTACCAGCAGCCGCAGACTAGAACCCAAACCCAGGACAAGGAAATCGGCCGTGAACGGTAGTTCCCAAGAATCCGAGCCGTCTGCTATTAAGCGGATGTACACCAAACCGCGGCGCTCGGCGGCCTGGGAAGAGGTTACGCCTCCGGTGGTGCGTTTTTTGGACGGACGACAGCGATTGCTGGGGATTTCCTTTCCATCATCTGACGGCCAATCAGTATTTCGGCGCGGGTGGCGGCTGCGGACTCTACGCTGATCCGGAGGTAGCGCCGCCGAAGGACAAGAAAAAGAGCGGCCGGGATCACCGGCCGCTCTTCGAGGCGAGGGTCACTCGCCCTGTTCGGCTTTCAGTTCCGCGAGCCGCTCGAAGATGAACGTGTGCGCCTGATCGGCCAGCTTGGCGATCAGCGGCAGGTCATCCCGACCGAAGCTGTCGGTGTCGTGATAGTTCCTAGCTTCGTCCAGGTAGGTCCGGGCGAAGGTCACGTTGTAGAATTTCTTCTGGTCGGCTTCGTTCTCCCACACGGCGGCTTTGATGCGGCCGAGGCGGAAGGTCTTCACCGGAAGCTTGGGGCCGGTGGTGGCGTTCTTGTTCTGCGAGGCGGGTTGAGCGTTTTTTGTGGGCATATAGTTCCTTTTTTGTTTGTGAGGAGCGGGATTGCTCTCTCGCCCCAAAGCGGAGGTGCCGGCCAGGACGAGGGAACGGTTGGGGGGATTCCTTTCAAGGAGGACCCGAATGCTTCCTGTCCGCGCAGCGGCGGATCGGCTGGAGGTGCCGCCAGAGAGAGCGAGAACGAACCGAGGAAAAAGGACGGTCCGCCATGGCGGAATTGCCAAGCAAAACGCGGACCGCTCGCAGCACGGAACGCATCGGCTGGCTTCCGTTGAAAAGGGTCCATGCCGGTGCCGCTGCGCCGGGTGGATGAATGAAACGGCGGAAAGTCTGCCGTGGCCTCGCCCCCGCAGGCACGAGGCCAGGGCACGACACCGTAAATCGTGATGACACCGGCGAAGCTGGGCGGTCAGCGCACATATCGCGGCGCGTGGAAAAGAAAGCCGTAACGGAAGCGAACTCGCATCAGGTGACGCGGAGCAGGATATTAACAGCCTTTTTCCCTTCGAAGTATTTCGGTGTATGAGCGAATAGCTTCTTCAGCCAAGTCTTTGATCAAGAAAATTGCTGCAATAAGCACTGGGCTCAACTTTTCGTGAAAAAACCGATAAACTCGCCTTTGCTCCGCTTGAATGCCTTGCTGCTTGCCGGCTTCAAAAAGCTGTCCGCCGGGGGGGATGACATCTAGCATTACGAAGGTGGGCGCCTCTTGCATCGTGACCTACGTGGCCACCCACGTGAGTCTCCTCTCGCATCGCCAACACGCTACTAAATGGAATCATCCGGAAAGCACCTGGGAGCTCCAATTCGCCCAACGCTGAGCAGATGCTATGCATATGTTGATCAATATCCATGGCAGACTCAGAGACTCAGTGCAAACTCAGCGATGTAATGACAGAAAATCTTCGCGGCGTTAAGGAGTTGAGCGGTGAGCCGCTGGAGTCCGGACAGGAGCGAACCGCCAACCGATAATGTCGACACGCGAGCGAGGTGCTGGAGGCACTGAGTGATTCGTTGACCGATTGGATCGTTAAGGGGTCGCAAAGCAACTCCGGGACCAATCCTCTTAATCCTCAGGACTCCAATCCTCGATTACGTTTCGTGGACAACGCATGCGAGCGGATAGCGGCCGGACCAAAAAAGGCCGTGATCAGCCCCAGCACGGCCACCAGGCTAAGGGCTACGGGAAGACCAAAAAACGTCGACATCAGCCCGATCACCGCCGGTCCGATCAGAAAACCAAAGAAGCCCACCGTGGTAACGGCGGCGATGCCGGGCCCAGGCCCAAGGACCGGATCCCGCCCAGCCGCACTAAACAGGATAGGCACGAGGTTGGAATTGCCCAGTCCGGCCACAGCAAAGCCGGCAATGGCTACGATCGGACTCCGCACCAGAAGTGCGGCTGCTAAGCCGGCAATGATCAGCGCACCGCTCAAGCGCATCACAAAGCGCTCGCCAAAGAAGGCTATGACGCGGTCTCCGAGGAACCGGCCCAAGGCCATCGCGGTGGAGTAGGCAGCGTAGCCGATCGCAGCAACCGAGACGGGAACGGCAACCACTTGTCGCATGTAAACCGCCGCCCAATCTTGCAGCACACCTTCACTGAACAAGGCGATAAACGTTAGAATGGCGACATAAAGCAGTGCCTTGCCAGGCAGGCGAAAGCGCTTTTCGCGCTCCCCCTCGTCCGACGATCTATCGTGCAAAAGGTGAGAATAGTAGAGCAGGTCGACCAGCAGAATCAGCGAGCTGATACTCACCAGATTGACTACCGGCGTAGAGCCCAGACCGAGGGCTGCGCTGGTCAGAAAGCCTCCGGCAAGACCGCCGACGCTCCAGAGCGCCTGGAAAGAAGACATGATCGGTCGCCCGTAACACTTCTCAACAACCACAGCTTGGGCGTTGATGCTAACGTCAACGCCGCCTTTGGCCGCGCCGAAAAGTAGCGCCGCTACAATAAACAGGATCAGACTCGGCGCCAGTGCAATAGAGGCGAGGCACACCCCAAGACAAGCAACGCTGACGGCAATGCAGTACCTACTTCCAAAATGTCGCACCGCTTGGCCGGCAAGCGGCATCGAAAAGATCGATCCAACTGCGACTGAGAGCAGTACGATGCTGAGCGATGAATCACTCAGCTGGAACTTCTGTTTGAACGCAGGAATATGGCCGGCCCAGATGCCGAAGGCGATCCCGTCAGCGAAGAACATCGCGTAGGTCGCACGACGAGCGATACGCATGGATGGCGCAGAGCATTCAACAACACCCTCAACGGCGGCGTGATGCTTCACAAATAAGTTTCAGGCCGTGACTTGAGTTCACTCGACCGCATTCTCATCAATGACGATGCTTGCATTATCACAAGATATTTCTGTGTTGATTCCGGAAGGAAGAATAATCTTTGGATCCGTATGGCCAAAATCTATGCGGCTTAAAATAGGCAAATCTGTTAGTCCGAATTCATCGGCTATTTTCAGAAACGCGGCATCATACTTTTCGAAGTCTTGTTCGCTATTTTGACTCCCGCCTGGGCGCCCAAACAGAATTCCTTTTATACGTTGTAAGATTCCTTGAGACGCATAGTTACGAAGCCAATGTTCACAATAGACGGTCGACGGAGCATCATAAGTATCTACAAACAACACAGCGCCATCCCACTGATCTAACGACGGCCAATAGTCCGTTCCTTTAAGGAATTCGAGAGTTTCAAAGTATCCCCTAGGAGGTGTCCTGAAACCGTCCCAGATCCCTGAAGGATTTCCCATGGCATCGGAGCTTGTAATTTTCTCTTCCTATGGTGGTTCTCAGGAGCCCATTCTGGAAACTCGGCGGTCCAGCCCGACATGCTTGCGCGGAGTTCTCCTATAGTCTCGCGAGAGAAAAGGGTACGTTTTATCGACTCAACTGTATACGGAAGTATTCCCCCGATTTCGGCGAGTTCGAGCATAACTGAGGGGCCATAGAAAGAACTTAGTCCCGCTTGGTAGCAAGCCATATGAATAGTGGTCATGTCGGAGAAGCCTAGAAAAATTTTGGGGTTATCTCTGATGATGTCTAAATCCAGGTGCGGAAGAATACGTATCGATTCGTCGCCACCAACCGTTGAAAAAATTGCTTTAATTGATGAATCCGCAAACGCTTGCATCAGATCTTCTGCGCGCGCTTTGGGATTATGGTAAAGCCACTGCGGGTCACGGCGGGTGTGAGGCATGTCCACCACTTTCAAGGAAAGCTCGTCTTCAATTTGCCTCTTTCCAAGCTCGTAAACCCAAGGCAATGCTCCAGGCCCACCCCATGATGGAGTGACTGCTGCGATTTGATCTCCTGCTTTTAGTCTCTTCGGCTTAATCACCGACAAATTATGACCCGGCAAAGTCGGAAAATAAATGGCCAAGTCCTTAGCTAGCTGCCGCTCGCCGGCGTATCACTAGTCTGGTCTAGCGTAAGCGTCAGAGCAACTTCGCTGCCGACTGCCGGTAGGATTTGATCGGTTTCTTCCCGGCGCCCCACGCGCTTGCGAGCGCGGCGATGCATCAGGTCGTCCTTGCGTTTGGCCGTTTTTCCGAGTTTGATAACTTGCGAATGTATCCTCTCGTACTATCGGGTCGAACGTGTACGGTTTTTCAGCCGAATACGGGGCCGGCGTCTTCGTTTTTTGGAACGATTCCTTTCTCAGTTTTTGACGATCTTACGATCGGCGAAGAGCTTAACGGCTCCTGAGCCAGTTCTATCCCGACCTTACGATTAGCCATCTTAACCGCACTTAACCTAATTACTCCCCGAACATGAGCATCACCACTTTCTTCCGGAATGTAAGTCTAACCGCTAGCGGCTGGCTTTTGGCGGGCGTCCTGGCGACACCGACTTTTGCCGAGACCAAAAAACTTGATTCGGTGGCCCTCACAGTAGGTGACCTCGGGAATCCCTTCTTTGTACAGATCGCCCATGGAGCGGAATACGAGGCTAAGCACATCAACGGCAAAGTGAAGTTCACGGCTCTATCGAGCAATTACGATGTAAACAATCAAACCAGTCAAATTGACAACTTCATTTCTTCGAACGTAAACCTGATCCTGTTAGGTGCGGCGGACAGCAAGGGCATCGCCCCGGCGGTCATGCGGGCGAAGCAGGCGGGCATCACGATTGTGGCCGTTGACGTGGGGGCCGAAGGCGGGGTGGATGCTACGGTCACCTCAAACAACAAACAGGCCGGCACTAAGGACGGCGTATACGTAGCCGAGCGGCTTAAGGGTAAGGGTCAAATTGTTATCGCCAATGGGCCACCTGTCACGGCGGTAACCGATCGGGTGGCCGGATTTCTGGAGGAGATAAAAAAACATCCGGATCTCAAGATCCTGTCCCAGGACCAAAACGCAGGCGGCAGCCGCGATGGAGGCCTGCGGGTCATGAGCGACCTCTTGACGGCCTTTAAACAAATCGATGCGGTCTTCGCCATCAACGATCCGACCGCTATCGGCTGTGACTTGGCGGCCAAGCAAGCCCAGCGGAAAGAGTTCTTTATCGTAGGAGTTGACGGTTCGCCGGACATCGTGCCTTTTCTGAAAGATCCCACGAGCTTGATCGCGGCCACCGCTGCGCAGGATCCTTACTTAATGGCTGAAGAGGCCGTCAAGATCGGTCACGACATCATAGAGGGTAAAAAGCCCAAGGAGGAGCTAACCCTTATCCCTGTCGGCCTCATTACTAAGGAGAATGTCGATCGGTACGCTGGCTGGACCAAGTAGGAAGGGATGACCCGGGTTAGACATGCGGGGGAATGGTTCAAGCACTGCGGCCCTCCGCTGAAGGCTTATCCGCCTTCAGTTTGACCCTAAACTCGTGGATAATCTCTTGAGGCAGCAGTGGCGTCGCTCCATCATGCGAGGCGACAATGGCGCCCAGACGGCAAGCAGTTTCCAGAACGGTTTGAGGGTCGGCTTCTCGTGTCAGCCCGACCATCAGGCCGGCCATGAAGGCGTCCCCCGCGCCAACCGTATCCTTGACGACCACTTTCGGAGCAGACGCGGAAAGGAGGTTGCCCCGATCCCACAGCGCGGCGCCCGCTGCGGCCATTGTGACGCAAATCCGAGGGGTGTTGGTTGCTTTCACGAGAGCCGCACAAGCTTCCGCGACAGCCTCTGCATTGCCCGGCGGGTTGGGTGTCGCCTCGCCGGTTCGCAGCCAGGAAGCGATCTGGCCGACTTCGTCGTGATTCAGCTTGATGACATCAGCGCGGGCCGCCAGTTCGACGATTCGCTTCGGATCGGCGAATGGAGGACGCAGATTAACGTCGAAGAATTTCAACGGGCCCTTGACCGCAAGCAGACGATCCAACTGGAGGAGATTGTACGGCGAACGCGTCGCCAGGGAACCGAAGATAAACGCGCCCGCTTTCGCCACGGCCTCGAGGGCCTCCGTGGAGATGATGATCTCATCCCATGCCACCGGCTGAACGAGTTCGTAGGTCGCATTGCCCATGGCGTCCACGGTCGCAATCACCGTCCCGGTGGGAAGGCCGATTCGCGCGCGGCCCACATTCTCGACGTTGACCCCTTTGTTCTTAGCAACTTCGAGGATCTCATCGCCGAGAGAATCCTGGCCGACCGCCGAGAGTAAGGACACGGAGACTCCTAATTGCGCGAGATGAGCGGCGACGTTAAACGGAGCGCCACCGGCGTGTCTGCCGGAGGGCAGGCAGTCCCAGAGTATTTCGCCAAAAGTGTAGAATTCAGTGTTCATCAGAGGAAAGTATGGAGATGGCAGTTGCGATCGCGTCATTTGCCTCCAACGGTCGAGGAACAGGTACGAGTAGAAAGATCGAGAGGCGACAAACGCTTGGCGTTCCTATGCTAAAATGTGTTAGTAGAGAACAAAACTCTTTTTCTCCAGATGAGTGCTAATTTTGATCTGAATCACGATAGGCTGGCCGGGGACTCCAAGTTTGCAGCTATCGCGAGAAGTCTGAGCACCCAGTCACGCATCGACTCCCGGGACGCGTTCAATCGTTATTGTCGAAAAGCATGCTTGCTCTGGAGTGAGCACTTCAGCAATGGGCCCGTTGGAACGACCGCGCGTTTTCCTGAGCTTCTCGACCGCATCAACCAGCGCGCCGAAGGGACCATACAAACGCCTTGGGGAGGTGTGGTCATCGTTCTGCATGAGCACCCGCGGGTCGACAAGTATCTCGTAATCCGCCAAGGCGGATACCTCGCTCTCGAGGCGCACGAGCAAAAGGACGAACACCTGGAGGTGAAGGAAGGCGCGGGGCTTATCTTGTTACGGAGGGCTGCCCGCCAGCCGCTTACTGTCGAGGCGATCTCGCCAGGGAACCGGTTTCATTTTAAGCCCGGAATGGAGCATTGTCTGATCGGGACGGAGAATCTGCTCGTGTTCGAGAGATCGATCGACCCCAAGGGGATGGACCACGACCTCGTGTTCATTTACGAACCGGACGGCGTGGTCTCCTGACTGGCTCATCCTGTTAAGGACGGTAGCTCGCCGGACACTTGCGGACGCGCGGCCAGGCTCATGCGTACGTCGGAGCTGAATCTCGGCAATCGGCCCAGATTCGCCACCCGAAGATCGATGAACACTGCCACAAACGGGTTAAGCCGTTGAACGAACGACGCGCGTCCACGGACGATCGCTATCAGCGACCAACCAAGTATCAGTGCCCGCCTGTAGCCGACACCCCGCGCAGGCCCTCGGAACCGCTGAGTCTCGGCCACAAATACGCATAAACCGCAATGAACGCAAAACACACCATCGGCACGATAAATGCCCGAGACAAATCGAACATGTCGGCAATAGCTCCCATCACCTTTGGCAGAATCGCCCCGCCCATGATAGCCATCACAAGAAAGGAGGACGCCTTTTTTGCCCGCTGCCCGAGGCCGAAAATGCCCAGGGCAAAGATAGTCGGGAACATGATCGACATGAAAAAATAAGTCCCGAAAACGCAAGTCGCCGACAGCCAGCCCAATTTGAAGAAGATTAGAAGACAGAGCACCGTATTGATGGCCCCATAGAGACCAAGAAGTCTGTCCGCGGCGAATTTTCTTAGGAGAGCGGTGCCGATGAACCGGCCGCCCAGAAAGAGAAGCAGACCTACCGATACCAGATTGGAGGCGCCTTTGTTGTTGAAAGCAATAGCGCCGGTCGTGCGGATTTCAGTCAAGCTGTTCATCCAATGCTTAAAGAAGTCGGGGCCGTTTTGCACGGCAGCGTCCAACGAGGCAGGAATTTCTGGAACCTGAGAGGTCATGTAGTTGATAAAGAAGCTGAAAATGCCGGCTTGGGCAGCGACGTATAAGAATTGGGCTATGACGGCCATGGCGAAGTGTGGGTGCGACCAGATGGAGTGCGAAACCCCCGGCGTCGAATCGTCCATGTGAAAGTCGTCCTTCGCTTTAATGTCGGGGACATTGGCGAAATAGAATATGATGGCAAGGATGATGACCACGACAGCGACACCGGCGTAAGGAACCCAGAGATTCTCGCTGCCCGTACTCTCTCCTGCGGCATTCTTGGAATAGAAAAACATGCCGCCCGCGATTGGGCCGAAAATCAAGCCGATGCCGTTGCAGGATTGGGCGAGATTAATGCGGGTGGCGCCATATTCCTCTGGCCCCAGAACCGTGGCGTACGGATTAGCGATAGTTTCGAGGAAGGTGAGACCAGCAGCAATAATGCAGACGCCGAGCAAAAATGCCCAAAAAGATCCAATGTGCGTCGCGGGGACAAACCAAAATCCACCTACCGCAACCAACAAGAGACCCGAAATGATGCCGCCCTTGTAACCCAGTTTCGCCGCCAGCCATCCCGCCGGGAGCGCCATCAGGAAATATCCTAAATAGTGCGCAAATTGCACCCAGGCAGATTGGGCCAAATCCAGGTGCAGTGCTTCCTGAAAGTGCTTGTCCATCACGTCAATCATGCCGTTGCAGAATCCCCAAAGGGCAAACAGCAAGATGAGGAGGAGGAACGTGAACAGGACATTCTGGCCGTCGTCAGTGACAAACATGCCTTTCTTGGTGATTTTGTCGGTCTTCATTTTCGGAGGAACTGTGGATGATTAAGAGTCGATTTGCGCCTTATGTAGGAGCCGAACCAAAATCTGTCCGATTCTACCTCGTCACCTTCATTGGCACATTTTGTAAGCCAAAAATTCGCCCCGCCGCCGGATTAGCAAGAGCAAAACCCTTCTCTGTGAGCCCGTCTGATCGCAATTGGATCAGGACTTGGGTAAGGATTCGAGTTAAAAACTAGCGAAGCATAACGAAAGCGTATCGACTACGGATCCGGCAATCGATCGATCCTAATCGGCCCAAGAATGGATGAGAAGCAGGCATATTGCGAGCGCTGGCTTTGAAAAAATTACCTGTGATTTGCAACACGGCGCGCACTCCGCCAAACCATTTGTGGGTAGTTGAAAGGTATCGACTTGCCCTATTCAACTGCTTCGCCGCAGCGGAAACCACCGCTTCGACGGTAAAACCAAATTTCTTTACACTTCGCAAACGCCATCCCTAAATGC
>JBAUZZ010000304.1:0-16088 GCA_049585495.1 Chthoniobacterales bacterium
ATCGCATCTCTGCAGCAACGCATTGTCTCACCGTCGTTGGTGTTGCATCGGCTCGGCTCTTACGCGCGACAGAACAGCATCCACAAAGCATTGGCTGAAATCGGACGCGTTCACAAGACGGTTCACAAGGCTTTTGAGCTGGTGAGCTAATAATTGCACTCGCAGAGCCGCTGGTTCAATCACTGCTGGGTCACGTGTCAGCGGCTTGGCTGTTTTGATCAGCTCAAGGCGCTCCAGCAGCTTCTGCTCGTTGCGGCAGTTATGCCCGTAAAAGAACTTGCGCAACTTGTGCGCACTCTGTTTTTGGAGGCTGTTCAGCGCGGGCCATTGCAGCAACAGATCGGCCGCCAGAGCCGTCGAACTATTATTGTCCAGTACCTGCAAGGCCAAAGGGAAGTAGACTTTAAGCTGGCTCTTGATTTCATTAGCCAATTGGGTCCGTTGATCGACCGCTTTGCGCCGGCCCTCGTTGAAAAAGGCCAACTTGCGGGTCAGTTCATCATCGGGTTTCCAAGCCTTAAGCCGATCGCCATGATAATAGAGCAGTTCACAAATCAACTCGGCGTCGGGTCGGTCATCTTTGGCGCCGCTGGGACTAAAGGTCTCCCGATAGCTAGCCAGTTGAGCGGGATTGATCGGATAAAGTTCCACGGACTCGTAACCCATCAAATGATAGATCAGCGCACCGCGACTCTGCTCCAAAGCAACCAAAACCTTGCCTTTTCCAGCGAAGCGTTGCTGCAGCTCACCCAGCCACTCCATCAAAGCATCGGGCTCATGAACGATGCGTGAATGTTCGACTTTGGCCGGCTCGGATGCCGAGCGCAAAACCACATCATGTTTTTGATCCGCCCAGTCGATCCCTATGTAGGCGGCCACCCCTTCGGCTGGTGCCGGTGAAGTAGACTCTTGCATCTGACTAGTCCTTGCACTCTAGCTATAAGTTTCGCGCCGCTTGAGTAGTAAGCAAAATCCTTATAGGGAGACGTAATTCCACCTGCAGAATTCGTCATGATCTGAGTATTCGTTAACCTACTCGAGCCTCATCGCCAGGTTCGAAGGTCTCGTCGAATTCATCTCTCTAAAAAGGACAACAATTCGTAACCCGGCGACGCGCTCGACAGCGAAGTTATTCACAATCCGGGGTCGCTCACGCTCGAAAGCCGGAAAAGTTGCTTTCGTCCCCGGCTCGATGAATAACTTCGGACTATCTATAAGGGTCGTTTCTCCGAAACGGCCGCTGGAGTTTGGCTTTCGTCCCGCGATTTCGCTTACCTTATCCGATGAGCGAATTGGCGCGAAACTACCCGTCCAGGTCGGTAGTTCCGCCAGTTCTCCGCAAATGAACAGGTGATGCCAGAGCTGAGTTGCCACCACCGCAGTCAAGCCCATTTCCACGGAAAGGCGCGGCAGAGAACCAATTGACATCCCGCGAAAAGCCCGCCGCCAGTGGTGCACCGCCGCAACGTCAAAATATCCCGTGCGCCGTAGCGATTCCTCACTCAATAGCTGAGCGACGAACGCCGGTTCCGGTTCGAGGTGGAAACTGTCCAGGGGAGCGCGGAAGATAACCTTGCGTCGCCGGTAAACCAACGGCGGCAACCAGCGTTCGGCCAGAAGGCGCAGCAGGTGTTTGTCGCGAAACCCACGGAGTTTCCAACGCGGGTGTAATCCAGCCAAAAAATCGAATACCTGTTCATCGAGGAACGGATATCGAACCTCCACCGAAGAATGCATCGAGACACGATCACCCTTGGCCTGAAGCAGGTGTCCGGCCAGAGTAACGCGCGCTGCGACCCAGACGCCGCGGTTCAGCGGATGCCAGCGTTTGGCGCGGTCCAGCGGAATTTGCAAATCGGCCCAGGGATTGGTTTTCTCCAGCACCTCCCGCATTGGTCCAGCGTAGAAGCGTAGCTTTGAGAGCCCTAGTACCCCATAGGCATCAATCCAGGCGTTAGGCCCACCGACGGATTCCTCAACCCCCCGTCGAAGCTCCGTGGGATATTGTGGCACCCGTTGCAATCGAAGATAGGCGCGGCGTAGCCGGTCGCTGAGCGCCAGTCCGGGCAAAAGATCCAGGAAACCAAGCGCTTTGGCCGCCTTGTACCAAGGATATCCGATCAGCCACTCATCGGCCCCTTCCCCAGTCAGGACGACTTTCTGACCGCAGAGATGAACGCGTTGCGCCAACTGCAGCAAAGCCGCGCAAGAGGTATCGATCACCGGCGCCTCGGCGGCTTGGATCAGCCGGGGATAGGTGTCGAGCACGTCGCCCGCGCCGAACTCCTGGACAACCGGCGGCTTCGTGCCGATGTGCCGGGCCACCAGATTGGCAGCATCGAGTTCGTCGAGTTCAGGAGCATGAACGCGGACCGTGTAAGTGTTGACTGCCGAACCCTTGAGATGGCAGGCGAGGGCCGCGATCATGCTTGAATCGACGCCACCCGACAAATAGGCACCCACCGGAACATCAGCCCTCAGCCGCTTCTCCACAGCCTGTAGCATTATCTGCTCGAAGCGATCCACCACGGTGCCCGGGTCTCCCCCACGGTCTTCGTCACCGCGGTCAGGGAAATCCATTTGCCAATACGCAGATTCGTGAATGGCAGAATCTTCGCGATCGTTCCCGGGAACGATCTGGAGGTAGTGGCCAGGAGGAAGGAGCTGAACTCCTTCGAAACACGTTACCGGCCCCGGCAGAGCAGAAAATGTAAAAATATGATCAATACCACGCAGGTCGGGAATCGCCGGCACCATACCGGAAGCCAGAAGGGCCTTGATTTCTGACGCGAATAAGAACCACTCCCCCCGACGTGTCCAGTAGAGCGGACAAATGCCGAAACGGTCGCGTCCAAGCACCAAACGCTGCCGGGTCTCGTCCCACAACGCCAGCGCGAACTGGCCACGCAGGCGCCCGAACATGCCTTCTTGACTCTCTTCCCAAAGGTGGGGGATGATCTCAGTATCGCAGTGCGTCACCAGGCGATGCCCGCGCGCTTCAAGTTCGGCACGTTTTTCAAGGTGGTCGAAGAGCTCGCCGTTAAACACCACAAATGCACTCCGATCTTCGTTGGCAACCGGCTGTTGGCCATCCGCTAAACCGACGATACTGAGTCGCCGCGACCCGAGTGCCAAACCAGGACGCTGAAAGTACCCCTCCTCATCAGGACCGCGATGAACAATCGCCTGCGTCATTTTTTGGATGATGCCATCCTCTAACCTTTGGTTTCCGGACAGATCCAAGACCCCGGCAATGCCACACATATACTCAGCCTTTAGTCCAGACGACGCCCACCAACCAACCGTTTTTTTGAGTCCGTTTCTTTATTATGTAGGGCGACTGGCTCAGCCGCCGATTGATCATCTTGAAATTGTTTTTTACACGAATTTGGACTCGTGGCATTCCGACGGCTGAGCCAGCCTCCCTACATACCTATACCTGGAGAAGGACACGGACCGAAAAAAGAGATCCGGAACCTGGCGCTGCAGCGAATATGTTAGCGAAATCACAGAATCGAGCTTACTTCCTGCCGTGCCTCGGCCGAGTATTCTTCAGCACCCCTTTTGGAAGCCCCTGCCCGCATCGCTGCCAATCCTTAGAGATTTGTGAGCATGCAGGCTCTACCGAGAAGAGTTTGAAACAGTTCATTTTGATACATTTAGCTCGCAATATGAGCTCGTCGCTTCTTCCAGCGTGTGGTTTTTGCGGGCTAGCATAGCATTGACTTGTCGTTCGGAATTTTTACCCTAATGAGCCTCGCCCCGCGCCAAGCGGCTCTATCCTCTATGCCTCAAGATCGCATCGCAATCATCGGAATCGGCTGCCGTTTCCCCGGCGGAGTGAATAACCCAGAATCATTCTGGAAACTACTCGTCGAGGGTCGCGAGGCCGTCAGTGAGGTACCTCCCGACCGTTGGAACATCGAGCGTTTTTTCGATGCGGAGCCGGGTTTGCCGAGCAAGTCGATAGCCCGGCGAGGCGGGTTTTTAGAGGGAATCGATCAGTTCGACCCGCAATTTTTCGGGATCTCGCCGCGGGAGGCACCCTATGTGGACCCGCAACACCGGTTGCTTCTGGAGACCGCCTGGGAGGCCATCGAGGACGCGGGCCTCGTGCTGGATCTGGAGCGGGGGACCGACCTTGGGGTATTCGTTGGAATTTCTCACAATGACTATCAAGGGATTCAGGGTACCCCGTGGGAGCATTCCCTTATCGGTCCGCACTCGCCCACTGGCTGTGCACACAGTATTGCTGCCAATCGTATCTCCTACTGCCTGAATCTGCGCGGACCGAGCGTCGCGATGGATACGGCGTGTTCGTCTGCTCTGACGGCTGTGCATGCGGCCTGCGAATATATTCGGACCGGCCGCGGCGTTGCGGCATTGGCGGGCGGCGTTACGGTCATGATTACGCCGGGTGGATTCATCGGCTTTTCTCAGGCTTTGATGTTGTCTCCCGAGGGCCGGTGCAAAGCGTTCGACGCGTCGGCCAATGGCTTTGTCCGCGGCGAAGGGGCGGGCATGGTACTGCTGAAGCGGCTTTCCCAAGCGGTGGAAGACGGCGATCCGATCCATGGCGTGATTATCGGGACTGCCCTTAACCAGGACGGACATACCAACGGTATTTCGCTTCCTAGCTCCGAGGCGCAGACCCGGCTCGTGCGCGATGCCTGCGCGGACGCCGGGATCGCTCCGTCTCAGGTCGGATTTGTCGAAGCCCACGGGACCGGTACCGCTGTGGGCGACCCGATTGAGGCCCACGCGCTTGCCCAGGCACTTTGCGAAGAGCGCTCGAAGGAGGCACCGCTGCTCATTGGATCTGTTAAGACGAATCTCGGCCACCTGGAAACCGCCGCGGGCGTTGCCGGCCTGGTCAAGGCCCTGCTGGTGCTAAAGCACGGGCGCATCCCGGCCACCTTGCACTTCGAAACGCCCAATCCAAACATCGATTTCGCTGCCCTGAAACTGCGCGTGCCTACTTCGCTGGAGCCCTTTCCGGAAACGTGTAGCCCGCGCATTGCAGGTGTCAATTCGTTTGGTTTCGGCGGCGCCAACGCGCATATTTTGCTCACCGAGCCACCTTCTCCTCCTCAGGTGGTGCATTTAGAGCCCGAGACAAAGCGTGCGTGGCCACTAGTTCTCTCCGCCCGATCCGAGGCGGCTTTGCGCTCTTGGGCATCGCGCCTGGGCGCCTGGTTGGAGGAACGGTCAAAAGCGAATGGCAGCTCACCCTTGCTCCCAGATCTGGCTTATAATCTCGGGGCCAGGCGCAATCACCACCCGTATCGGCTCACCCTCGTCACGCAATCAATCGAAGAAGCGATCCATGAGTTCAACGCCTACGCGGCGGACCATGAGAGCGCGAAAGCGCGCATGGCCTTCACACCACGGCAGGGCCACGGACCGCGCGTCGCTTTCGTCATGAGCGGGCAGGGTCCGCAATGGTGGGGCATGGGCTGCGAACTCATGCAGCAAGAGCCATTGTTCCGGCAAATCGTCGAGCGTTGCGATGCCGTTGTGCGTGCGTGGGGGCGTTTTTCCCTGATGGAAGAACTTTCCCGCACGAAAGAGAGCTCGCATTTGCATCGAACGGAAGTCGCACAGCCAGCCATTTTTGCGATGCAGGTGGGGCTGGCGGAATTGTGGAAATCCTGGGGTGTCCAACCGGCCGCCATCGTTGGTCACAGCGTCGGTGAAGTGGCTGCGGCGTGCGTCGCGGGAGTGTTCAGTCTGGAGGAGGCAGCACGGCTGATCGCGCTGCGCGCCCGATTCATGGATGATTGTGCGCGAGGTGCGGGAACTATGCTCGCGATCGGTTTGGGCGAGGATGCAGCGCGGGCGCTGCTCGCACGGCATGACCGCACAGTAACGATTGCGGCCTTTAACGGACCTCGCTCGCTGACCCTCGCAGGATCCCGGCTTTCGCTGGAGGCAATCGCCGCCGAACTGGAATCCGCAGGGATTTTCGCACGGTTCGTTCCGGTGGACCACGCATTCCATCATCCCCTGATGCAGCCGGCTTCCGAAGCCTTGGAGGAAGCGTTGAACGACCTTGCGCCTCGGGTAGAAAGCGTCCCGTTTTTCAGCACAGTGACTGGCGGGCGGTGCGCCGGCGGAGTATGCGACGCAGCACACTGGGGACGAGGGGTGCTGCAACCGGTTCAGTTCGCGCCTGCCGTCAACGCCATGCTGGATGCAGGCGTCGATGTCTGGCTGGAAATCAGCCCGCACCCCGCGCTAGCTCATTCGATTCAGGAATGCCTCGCCGAGCGTGCGGCCAAGGCGCTCGTGATGGCTTCTACTCGCCGTGAACGCGAACACGAATCGGTGCTCGAGACCGCCATGGACCTGCATCGCTCTGGCGTTGCTTTGAATTTTGCGAAGATGACGCCAGCGCGGCGAGTGCTCTCGCTGCCGACCTACCCTTGGGACAAGAGTCGTTGGTGGCACGAGTCCGGTGATTGGCGCGAGAGCCGTCTGGGGTCCGGCGGCAGCGGATTGCTCGAAGCCCGCCTCCCCCGGGCCATGCCGACCTGGATCGCGCGGCTCGATAGCCGGCACATGGCTTTTCTGAAGGATCACAAGGTCGAGAATCTGGTCGTGTTTCCCGCAGCGGCGTTTGTCGAGATGGTGCTGGAAGCCGGTGTGCAGTTGTTCGACGGACGGCCCTTCGTCGTTGAGGACTTTGATATTCGAAAGCCGCTTATCCTGGCGGATCCGGCTTCAGGCCTTCAGCTGGAGCTGTCCTATGACCCAAACGAGCGGACGTTCTCGATCCAGAGCAAGCTCGAGCGAGGCGCTGCCTGGTCGCTGCACGTCGTAGGTTCGATGCGTAGCGAGCGCACCGATGCGAGCTTTGCGTCGTCGGCCTGGCAGAAGAAAGGGGCGACAGACGTGAGCCCGGTGGAATTGAATGACTTTTACCGCCACATGAGTGACATGGGACTTCGATACGGCGATGAGTTCCGGCCTGTCCGCAAGCTGTCGGCCGGGAACGGTAGGGCCGCGGGCAGAGTTTCGTTGTCCGACGCGATTGTTCGTCGCGTGGGTGAGTATTCTCTGCATCCCGTTCTATTCGACGGGGCGCTGCAAATCTTTTCCGCCGGAGCTGCCACAATTGAGCATCGCAAAGCTCAGCTAAAACTACCGGTACATTTTGCCAAAATTCTGTTTCTACGCTCGCCAGGCGCCTGCAGCCTGGTCCGCGCCGGCGTGCAGCAGTGCAATGACGAGTACGTCGAAGGCAAGCTCGAGTTGTATAATGAGGCAGGAAAGCCTTGTGTGCTCGTAGATGGCTTTCGAGCGATCAGCGTCTCGGGGGCGCGCCGATCCGGTGTGCCGGGAGGAAGCCGTGATGTTCTCTATCATCTGGCCTGGGAGCCAACGCCTAATGCGTCGCGCCCAGCCGCTCAAAAACCAGTCCCATTGGATCGCCTGCGACATGCGGCGCAGGATGCGCTAGAACAGGTGATCGAAACGCGAGGCCGGGCCGACCTTCAGAATGCCATGGCAGCCGGAGATGAGCTCGCGGCGGTTCAACTCGCTCGGGGTCTCCAGGAAATGGCAGCGTCAGCGGGGGCGGGCGAAAACTTCACGGCCGATTCCCTGCGGGTCTCAGAACCAATGCGACCGGTGTTCGAGCGTCTGATCAACAGCCTCGCTAAACGCGGCTTGCTCGAAAAGCATGGTGACGGTCATCGGCCGACGCCGTCCTTTAAGAGCGCAGCGGACTCCGCTCAAGCAACATTGCGTTCATTCGTCTCGAGGCATTCCGGACATTTGTGCGAGGGCCTGCTTTGCGCCGCAACTTGCGCCGAACTCGGTCCCATCCTGCGTGGTGAGAAGGATGCCGTGCAGGTGCTTTTTGCCGGAAGCTCAGCAGAGTTATTGGACCAGTTCTATGGCGAGGGCCTCTACACTAGCCACTGGCTGGCTGCTATCGCCGCGGCCGTCCAGGAAGCCGCACGCCACCTGCCGGAAGGGCGGGGACTGCGAATCCTGGAAGTTGGGGCTGGCACAGGTGGATTGACGTCGCAAGTGTTGGCCCTGATCGATCGCGAGTTGCATTCTTACACCTTCAGTGATGTCTCAGCGGCATTTTTTAGCGGTGCGATGCAGAAACTGGCCGGGTTCCCCGCAGTGGAATACAAAATTCTGGATCTCGAAAAACCGGGCATAGAGCAGGGCTTCGAGGCTGGGGCGTTCGATTTCATCATTGGCACCAATGTACTGCACGCGGTGGCTGACTTGCGCCCAACGCTCAGGCATATTTACGAACTGCTTGCCCCGGGCGGAACCCTTGTATTCATGGACGTGGCCAGCCCACAACTATGGACGGAGGCCGTGTTCGGTCTCACGAGCGGCTGGTGGCGGTTTACTGATCGGGATTTGCGCCCGTTCCATCCATTGTTGGGACGCTCGCAATGGGAGGCTGTCTTACAAGAGACCGGGTTCGCCGAGACCACCTCACTGCCGGGATTGCTCAGTTCGGAAGGTGAAGGCCAGATCGGTCTCCTGGCACGCAAGTCCTGGCACGACGCGCCCGCCGCCATGTCTCTCGATGCGGAAACACGCTTGGAGAATCCCGCGGAGAAGTCCTGGCTCATTTTGACCGACGCCTCCGGCCTCGGCGACCGGTTGGCTTCGCACTTGCGCGCGGTTGGCGCCCGGTGCCGTGTTGCGCGCCTTGCTGACCATTTTGCGCGGGTTGGAACGGACACTTTCGCACTGCGTGCAGAGGCCCTGGAGGACTGGAATCGACTCCTTAACGAATGT
Organism: Chthoniobacterales bacterium; assembly: GCA_049585495.1. Lineage (GTDB taxonomy): Bacteria > Verrucomicrobiota > Verrucomicrobiia > Chthoniobacterales > JAFAMB01 > JBAUZZ01. Next base: position 8,776 of record JBAUZZ010000304.1, read on the forward strand.
GGGGACGACGCTCCGCTGGAACGTTTGGTTTATCTGTGGAGTTTGGACGAACCCTGCCCGGACGCCGAGCGAGTAGAAGGCGCTGGGCTGATGGGCACCGATGCGTTGCTCCATCTGATCCAAGCGATCGAAAATATCAAATACTCGACAAGACTGCGGATCGATTTGGTGACTCGCGGAGCCCAACCGGCGGGACGCGCAAGGCACGCGACGGCCGTAGCGCAGGCACCTGTCATCGGTTTGCTGCGCGTCATCCTGAACGAATACCCGAACTTCGTCGGTCGTGGGATCGACCTTCCGCCCGAAGCTTCAGCGTCTGACCAGTCTCTGCTGTGGAGTGAGTTGCTGCGTGACGACTCCGAGCGTGAGATTGCGTTGCGCGGCGAAGCCCGATACGTTCGGCGGCTCGCTCGCGGTCGATCCCCACACGAGGAATTGCTCGATCCCGAAGTACCGCTACGGCTCGAGTCCCACGAACGCGGGCATATCGACGCACTGCGTTTCATTCCTTTCGCCCAGCGAGCCTGCGGCGCCGGCGAGGTGCTGATCGAAGTGAAAGCGGCGGGAATGAATTTCCGCGACGTACTCAAGGCGCTCGCGCTTTATCCAGGCGATGCGCCGGACGCCCGTATCTTCGGCGACGAGGTGGCTGGCGTCGTTAAGAAGGTCGGGGCCGGAGTGGAACATGTCGTACCGGGAGACAAGGTGTTTGGCCTCGCAATGTTCGGGCTCGCTTCGCACACGCTGGCCAGAGGAGGCGACGTGCGCTGCATTCCTGGGACGCTCTCGTTTGAACAGGCGGCAACGCTACCCGTGGTTTTCATGACTGCCTGGCACGCCTTGCATAACGTCGCACGGATGCGCAAGGGTGAGTGTCTCCTCGTTCACGCGGGCGCGGGGGGCGTTGGGATGGCCGCTATCCAGATCGCGCACCATCTCCAGACAGAGGTAATCGCCACCGCCGGCAGCCCGGCCAAACGCGCGCTGCTGGAGACGCTCGGAGTAAAGCATGTGATTGATTCGCGCCGCGCTGATTTCGCGGATGCCGTGATGGAAGCGACCGGCAGGCGCGGCGTGGACGTCATCCTGAATGCGCTCGCTGCCGAAGCGATTCCGATGGGACTTTCATGTCTCGCAGAATTCGGCCGCTTCATCGAAATCGGCAAACGCGACATCTATCAGAATGCTCGGATCCCACTCCGGCCGCTGCGCCGCAATGCGTCGTTTCACGTCGTCGCCATGGATGCAGTTTTCTCTGGTAGTGAGGCATTGACCCAAAAAATGCTGGAGGAAATTTCCCGACTCGTTGAGCAGGGCACACTCTTTCCGCTTCCATACCGGTCCTTTCCCGCCTGCCGCGTGGACACGGCATTCCGGCTCATGGCGCAGGGCAAACACACTGGCAAAGTCGCCGTGGCGTTTCCGAAACCATTCCTTCCCCGGCGCGGAGAACCGCTTAGGCCGGCTTTCGCGATCAATCCGGAGGGATGCTACTTGATCACCGGTGCGTTCGGCGGCTTCGGTAAAGTGCTGGCACAATGGCTGGTCGAGTGTGGTGCTCGCTACCTCGTGCTCACCAGCCGAGGCGGGCCCGCTACGCCCGATGCAGAGGTCTTTGTGGAAACCCTCCGCAAGCGCAGCGTCGACGTGAAAGTGGTGCGGGCAGATATCGGCTCCCCGGAGGACGTGGCAAGGCTTATCGCGGAGATTCGTTCAGCCGGTCGACCCTTGCGAGGCTTGTTTCATCTGGCAATGGTGATCGATGACGCGCCACTTGTTTCGCTCACGCGTGAGCGGATGCGGAGAGTGATTGCTCCGAAGGCGCATGGCGCATGGTTGCTCCATAATTCCACGCGGGATTTCGAGCTGGATTGCTTCGTTATGTTCTCGTCCGTCTCGAGCATCTTTGGCAATCCGGCGCAGGGCAACTACGGCCCCGCCAACGCTTTCCTCGACTCGCTTGCTCATCACCGCCGAGCTTTGGGCCTGCCGGCGCTCACGGTCAACTGGGGGGTTCTTGGCGGTGAAGGCTATGTGGCCCGCAATGAGCGTGTAGCCGAATTCCTGGCGCGACAAGGCACCACGGAACTTTCTCCACGGGAAGTGGTGACACTGCTGGAGTCAGCCCTTAGGGCGGGCGTGACGCAGGTGATGGCGATCCGCATTGATTGGGCCAAATGGCGGCAGTTTTTCCGCGGGATGCAGGAGAATCCCCTGCTGGAGCACGTCTTTGCAGCCGTCGGAGACGAGGACACGAATGGGACCATCGGTGACCTGCGCCTCAAGATCGAGTCGGTAGCGCCAGAAGAACTGGAGGCCATTATCGGGCAGGCGGTGCGCGATGCCGTAGGGTCGGTGCTGCGCGTGAAGCCAGACTCCCTACGCGACGACCAGCCGCTAACGGACTTGGGACTGGATTCACTGATGGGCGTCGAAATAGAAAGTTCGATTGAGGGTTCTATCGGCGTGGCGCTGCCACCGGCCAGCCTGATTCGGGCGCGCACAATCGGCCAGATCGTTTCATTGATCGCCGAGCACATGGGCGCAAAGAGAGCTGGCGGGACACTTGCGGCAAGTGCAGAATCCACGACAGCGTCCGAGCCGGCCTCTACCGACGACGTGAATTTGGAAGCGCTTTCCGACGCTGAGGTTGAAGGGTTGCTTCGCGACGACGCAGCGGGTGAAGACGCTCCTGATCGCCAGAGCGCCGTTCGCTAAGCGAGATGCCTGCGATGCAAACATCCGGAGACAAACGCGCCGCCCTTAAGCAGTGGCTGGCGAGCGGAAAAACTAGCCTCCAGCCCCTGACATTCCCCCAGAGGGAATTGTGGGAGGCGTCGCCCGTGGCCGTCGCGGATATTTCGAACCACATCTGCTGCCTCATTCAGGTGCGGGGCGTCATTACGCCAAACGCGTGCGCGGCTGCGATTCAAAGGGTAGTGGATCGGCAGGACGTTATGCGGCTCTCCTTCCTGCCGGGCAAAGACCGGCCATTACAGATGATCCGTCAGAGCTGCAAACCAGGTTTCTCCTTCCGCGAGCTTTCCCCTGCGCAGAGGCACGAAGAGGCTGTTGAAGAGCTGGCGAGAGAGATTTTCCGGGAGCCATTTGATTTGGTCCAAGGACCGCTCTACCGGGCGGAGGTGCTCCGCCGGAGCGCGGACGACCATGTGCTGGTCTTCGCGATTCATCATGCCATTGCGGATGGCTGGACGCTGGGTGTGTTCGTCCAGGATCTCTGTTTTGCCTATGTCCGGGGGCTTATGGGTCAGCGCGAGGGACTTCCAGCACTGCCGCTCACCTACGCGGCTTGGGGCGCAGCCGAACGCGCGTTCTGGCAACCCGCGGAATTGGAGCGACGCGCCGCCTTCTGGAAGTCCAATCTCGCGGGAAGGCGGCCGCTCTGGGACTCGCTCGAGGGACCTGAGACCGCATCGGGCACACTTCGATGTTGGGTTTCGCATCTTCCGGCCGATCTGGTCGACGCCGCACGGGAACTGGCCCGCCTGGCTGGCGCAACCCTCTTTAGCACCCTGCTGGCTGCGTTTCAGGTCGCGCTTTCCTGGTGGACGGGCGAGCAGGATATCATAGTGGGCACGCCCGTGGCGAACCGGACCAGGCAGGCTTCGCGGGAGACGATGGGCTACTTCGCCGGTATTGTGCCGCTTCGAGGCCAGGTCGATACAGACCTTACGTTCTCCGCCAGCCTGAAGGCAGTGCATCAAACAACCCTGGATTCTTTCGGGGACGCTATGCCATTCGCTGAACTCGTAGGGATGCTTGGGGACTGGCCGACACGAGGGCATAGCCCCATTTTTGAAGTCCGGTTCGCGTTGCAAAACCATCCGGTTCCGGATGTAGCGCTGCACGGGCTGACCGCCCGGCTCAGGATGCGCTCGACCGGCACCGCGCGTTTTCACCTCGCGTGCGAAATCACGGTACTGGAGGACGGGCTGGAGGTCGTTTGGCTTTTCCGACCGAACCTGTTCTCTCTGGCGGAAATAGAAAGCTTGGCGTACTTGTTTGAAACTGTGCTTACAGGCGCTTGTCGCTCACCGGAAAGCCGAATTGCCTCCCTTAAGACTGGAACACGATGAACACGACGCCCCCAACAGAAAAGCTGCTCGAACCGTACCGGCCTCATTGGGTGAGCCGTGCAGCCTTCCCGGTCCTCGTAACCATTTTTGTTCTCAATCAGGCGGCACTGGGCGCCGCCGTGTACTTGGGATTTGTCTGGTTGGCTCTGCCCCTGATGTTGATCGTCAGCCATCTCATGCACGGTCTTTTGATTGGCTTCCACGAAGCGTCTCACGGTCTGCTTCGAAAGACCCGGCGATTGAATGAAATAGACGGCACCGTCATTGGGCTCATGAGCTTCATGAGCTTCAGCCTCTACCGTGCGGGGCATCAATTGCATCACGCGTACTTGGCCACCGAACGAGACGAAGAACTCTGGCCCTTCGTCATTCCTGGAACTCCTCGGTGGCTCAGGGTCATGGCCGCCATTCTCGAACTCGGTCTCGGCTTGCTGTACACGCCATTTTTGTTCTTACGCACTTTTCTCCGAGCCGGTTCCCCGATTCGAAATAAAAAACTGCGTCGGCGAATTTGGGCTGAGTTCGCACTTACCGCAGCTGTGTGGTTTTGCATACTCGCCGCGGTGACGTGGTGGGGGGTATGGAAATATTTTCTGTGGATGTACCTGGCGCCTGCATTTTTGGCCGCCAACATGCAGAGTTGGCGCAAATACATCGAGCACGTCGGACTCACCGGGTCCACCGTGAACAGCTCTACCCGGAGCATTGTATCGGAGGGCCCACTCGGGCGGCTCGTAGCTTTCACTCTGCTCCATGAACCCTATCATGGCGTGCATCACCGGCATGCCGGCGTGCCCCACGCGGAACTGCCCCAATTCACTTCGGAACTCGAGCCGAAAAATCCCGGCGAAGTATCGCCGTTTCCGAGCTATCGTCATGCGTTGATGCACTTGCTTCGCGGCCTTGCCGATCCTCGGGCGGGCGCTCAGTGGTGCAGAGGTGCCCGGCCTTGAGCAGGAGTGTACGGCCACCCGCGCAGCCAGGGACGAACTCCGGATAGTGGATTTTGTGACTCAATATTCATCGATTAGTCCATTGACATTTGACACCCCGACTGACGCCCTTTCGGAATATGTGTTCGAGGCCATAGAGATCGAGAAAACGTTCGATGACGGCCAGATCCAGGCTCTGCAGGGTGTGGATTTTCGCGTGGCCCGGGGTGAATTTCTGACCATTACCGGTCCGAGCGGTTGCGGAAAAACCACACTGCTCCAAATACTGGGCGCGCTTGACCAGCCTACGGCGGGAACTTTGCTCTATTGCGGAAACTCGATTTCCGATCTGCCTGATTCATCAGTCTATCGCGCTCTCGAGATCGGCTTCATTTTCCAGGCTTTTCACCTGCTGCCGGCTTTTACCGCGGTAGAGAATGTGCAGATTCCGATGTTTGAAACCGATCTGCCCCGGTCGGAACGAAAAGATCGGGCTGTCACCTTGCTCAAGTCGGTTGGCCTGGGGCATCGCCTGAACCATTTCCCCGCCAAGCTGTCCGGCGGCGAAAGACAACGCGTTGCAATCGCTCGCAGCTTGGCCAATAGCCCTTCCATTCTGCTCGCGGACGAACCAACCGGTAACCTGGACAGCGAAAACGCAGACCTTATCCTCGAACTGATCGTTCGGCTTCACCGTGAGCAGAACATGACACTGATACTCGTGACGCACGATATGAGCATCGCCCGGCGGGCGCCGCGAACTATCCAGATGAAGGATGGACGCATCGTGTCAGATCAGGAAGCAATCATTGCAGTTGAACTGATATGACCTTTTTCACAGTCGTGGTGCGTGGACTCATACGCCGTCCGATACGAACTGGGCTGACGATCTTGGGCATCTCCGTCGGCATCGCGGCTGTTGTGGCGCTGGTCGGTATCTCGCGCGGGTTCAGCAAGAGCTGGGAGACAGGGATGAAGGCGCGTGGCACCGATGTGGTGGTCAGTAATATGGGCAGTTCGCTGACTCCGAAGCCGTTTGGCGCCTCGGTGCGCGACCGCATCGCTCACCTTCCCCATGTGGCAGCCACCTGCGATATATTAGTAGACTTGATGAGCGTTGAGAATGCCCAGATGATGATGGTGTCCGCCCGCGAGTGGGGCGGATTCACCTGGCAAAACCTCAGGTTGGTCTCAGGCCGGATGCCGCGCGATCCGTCGGAGCCAGCCGTGGTTCTTGGTCGCACCGCGGCAGATTTGCTTAAGAAAAAAGTCGGCGACAAGATCCAGATTGAGACTCGCGAATTATCCGTGGTTGGGATCGTTGATGGCAACGCATGGGTGGAGAACGGTTCAGTCATTCTCGCCTTGCCAATCTTCCAGGAAATCACGGGGAACCAGGACAAGATCAACGTTATCGACATCCGCGTCACGCCCTCCACGAGTACCAAGGATGTGGAACGTCTCTGTGAGCAGATCAACCGGCTCGTTCCGGAAGGTCGCGCCATGTTGGCAGGCGATCATATCAGCAACAGCCAGGCCTACCGCATCGCCCAAGCCATGAGCTGGGGCACTTCTTTGCTGGCGGTGCTCGTCGGTGTACTCGGCGTGATGAACACCATGCTCATGACTGTGTTCGAGCGCACCCAGGAAATCTGCATCTTGCTCGCACTTGGCTGGAAACGCTGGCGGATCGTTCGCATGGTGCTGTGGGAGTCGGCTCTGCTCGGCTTGGTCGGCGGCGTGGCGGGCGTGCTGATCGGTGCCGTTGGTGTAAAAGTCTTGGGAAGGACCCCTCCCATCCGGGGGCTCCTGGAGCCGGACCTGAGCATCAGCCTCCTCGCAATGTCTGTGACGATTGCCATTGCGGTAGGCGTGGTCAGCGGCCTCTACCCTGCCTGGCGCAGTTCGCGGCTCACACCGAGCCGAGCCTTGCAGGTCTGAGTTTCGATACGACCAAACCTCACTCGATGATTTCGCGCGTTACAGCCGCCATGCTTGGCCTTGCGTTATTGGTTTCGGCCGCCGCCGCCGCCGAAACTGGCTCACCCGCCAGGTCAGCCAAAGACATCGCCGCCAGCCTTTCAGCGTTGCAGGATGGCGTGTCTTACGTGCGTCTGCGTCTCGAGGTGAAACAACCTGATGACACGACAAAGATAGCGCTTCAAATCCAGATCAAGGAACGCCGCACGAAAACGGCCGCTGATGTCGTCTACCAAGTGCTTTGGCCCACTGAGCGGAAAGGAGAAGCTGTCCTTTTGCACAAGGCAGATGGTCGTCCCTCGAC
>JBAUZZ010000305.1:0-6692 GCA_049585495.1 Chthoniobacterales bacterium
ATTTAAGAGCTTTCTAGCCCGACGGCGGACCCAATACCGGAAATCCGGCCTACAAACTTGCGCTCCAAAATCTCGATGGAGACATGCCTCAGTATATAACACCGACGATGAACTGAGTCACGCAGCCTTCCTCAATGCCTACTTGAGTTCTCACGGGGCAGAGCCGGTCAACCTTGATCAGTTTCGAACTTTGCCAGGCAGTACAGCAACAGGGGTCGACAAAACGAAAATCGGCAAAAGGCTCACAAACCTTTTGAGCCTCAACGTCGACCTCAGTTGGTATACTCGTTACCGGAGCGAAGAGAACCCTGATTTAGGCGCCATCTTCAAAGGACCGTTTAACATTTTGAATGAGCCTGCCATTCCCTTAAACGACACGGACACTCCTCCCACAATCATCGTGCCGTCGCCCTCAATTCCTGCGGGCTCCCCAGCCCAACGCATCCAAGCGATCGCCAACACGGCGGGATTTCACTTCGCGTTTATCGAGCAGGGTGGCACGAGTCTCTATCCTACGCTCGCACTCAAGGCAACCAGTGACGAGGTTCTACGAATCTTGCTGAGTATTGGCGGCGTCGAGATTGACCACTAACAAGAGGCCGCCCCGACTTAGACGCCACGAAGCCTTGATTGTTGGGCCCGAAGCCAAAGCCGAGCTGCTGCGCGAACGATTTTTTTGACTCGACGATCTTCGAGCCCGGCGCACGTCCGTTACCTAACGCGGCCACGCATTATATCCCCAGGTAGGCCGCCTGGACTTGCTTGTTGTTTGCCAATTCCGCGCTGGTGCCGTGCATGACCACGTTGCCGCTTTCCAGCACATAAGCTCGCCGCACCAGCGATAGCGCACGGCTGACGTTCTGCTCCACCAACAGAATCGCCGTGCCCATCTTGTGAATTTCGCCGATTTTCTCAAACGTCACATCGGTCATGACGGGCGCGAGCCCGAGCGAAGGTTCATCCAGCATCAACAGTCTTGGTTTCAGCATCAACCCTCGGCCCACCGCCAGCATTTGCTGCTCCCCGCCGCTCATGGTACCTGCCAATTGCTTCTTGCGGTCGGCCAATCTCGGAAAGGTGTTGTAAACCAGATCGAGGGTGCGGCTGCGTTCCGCCTTTGCCTTCGGCACGTAAGCACCGATCTCGAGATTTTCCTGCACCGTCATTTCAGGGAATACCTGACGTCCCTCCGGTACGTGGGCTATTCCCAGTTCCGGGATCCGATGCGGCGGAAGCGAAGTGAGATTGGTGCCGGCAAAGGTGATCGTGCCGGATGTCAGCTTCACCAGGCCCGAGATGACGCGCAACGTGGTGCTCTTGCCGGCGCCATTCGCGCCCAACAGGCCGACGGCCTCACCCTCACCGATCGCGATGCTGATATTGGAGATGGCAGGCACCGTCCCGTAGCTGGCGCTCACTCCGGATAGTTCGAGCACTAGGCGTCTCCCGGTGTAGGTGGGTGCAGGTAGGAGCCCAGATAGGCGCGGACGACTTCCCGATTTTCCACGATCTCGTTTGGCGCGCCTTCCGCGATCTTCTGCCCGTGATCGAGCACCACGATGTGGCGGGCCACGGCCATGATGGCGCGCATCACATGCTCGACAATGACGATAGTCAGCCCGCGCGCGGAGAGCTTGCCGATCAGTACGACCGCCTGATCAATCTCGGCGGGGTTCAGTCCGGCCATCACCTCATCGAGCAGCAGCAACCTGGGCTGGGTCGCCAGCGCTCGCGCCATTTCGAGCCGGCGCTGATTGATGGTGGTCAGATCGCGCGCCGCGGTTTGCTCCCGGGCAGAGAGACCGACGAACTCGATCGCCTCGCGGGCTTTTTCGCGCGCCACGACGCCATGCTTATCGCGGAGAAACGCGCCGGTCATGACATTGTCCAGTACGGTCATGGCGCCAAACGGCTTTGCCACCTGGAACGTGCGCGCCAGGCCGTGCGCGCAGATATCATGCGGCCTCAATCCCACGATCTCGCGCCCATAGGCCGAAATCGAGCCCGAGTCGGGCCGGTGAAAGCCGGTGATCAGATTGAAACTTGTCGTCTTGCCGGCGCCGTTTGGCCCGATGAGTGCGACGGTTTCATTTTCCTTCACCGTAAAGCTGACGTCCTGCACCGCCCGCAACCCACCGAAACGCTTGTTCAGCCCACGAATAACCAGTGCGTCTGCCATAGGGTGCCTTTACGCTCGCGCCGATTTGCGGCTGATGTAGCGTCGATAGGCTTCGCTCATCATTCCCATCAGTCCGGTCGGCCGCCACAGGATCACGGCCATCAGGATAAGGCTGTACACGGTCAGCTGCACGCCGCCAATCGAACTGCCGAGCCAGCTTTGCAGCAGGGTCGACGTCGTTTCCAACAAAATGGTACCGATCACGGGACCCCATAAGGTCCCGATTCCGCCGACAATCGATACCAGCGCAGCCTCGATCGAAATGTTGAAGCTGAACGCTGTCGCCGGATCGATGAAATAGATGTATTGCGTATAAAACGTGCCGGCCAGCGCGGTGAGAAAGGAACTGATCAGGTAGATGTCGCGTTTTATTCGCGGTGCATTGACACCGATCGCTTCGGCCGCGTCTTCGTCTTCGCCGATTGCGAGGAGGTAGTAACCCATCCAGGATCGATCGACCAGATAGGTCAGTGCAAGCCCGAGCACGAGCAGACCGAGGGCGACGTAATAGTAAGCCGCTTTTGCCTCAAACTGCATCATCAGTGGCGCGTTGCCAAGGTTCGGGATGGTGGTGCCCTCGGCGCCCCAGGCGAGATCGCGAAATTTCAGGAAGATCAGCATCAGGGCCTGCGCCGTCGCAATGGTGGCGATGGTGAAGTATGGACCGCGGAGCCGGAAGCACAGCCAGCCGATCGGCAGGCTTGCCAGCATTGCCACCACACCGCCGGCGACCATCCCGATCCATGGCGAGGTGCCGAAATCGATCTGCAGAATCGTCGAGGTGTAGGCTCCCAGCCCGAAATAGGCGGCATGCCCCAGCGAAAGCTGCTTGGCATAACCGCCCATCAGGTTCCAGGCCACACCTATAAAAGAGAACAGCAGTATTCTGATGAAGATGCCGATGGCGAAGGAGCTCTTGACGAAAAGTGGCAAGGCGATGAGAACGGCCATGCCGATCGTCAGCAAAAGCAAACCGCGCGTGCGCACCCGCGTTATCATCGCGCTCTCCCCCCGCCGAGGCCGGTCGGCTTGAAGGCGAGCGTCAGAAGAAGCATGGCGAACACCACGATCAATCCGGAATCCGCGCCGACATATTGAATCCCCAGGGACTCGGCGATCCCCATCATCAGGCTGGCGACCAGCGCGCCAATCACATTTCCCAAGGTCCCCAGCACCACGGCGACGAAAGCCATCAGCACAAAGACCTGCCCGACAAACGGATAGGCGGAATAGAATGACATCAGCAGCGAGCCGGCGGCGCCCGCGAGCGCCAGCGCGATGCCGAGCGCAACGCAGAATACCCGATTGGGGTTTATGCCCATCAGTATCGCCACATCGCGGTTCTGCGCCGCGGCGCGCATCGCCTTGCCCAGATCAGTGGTGCGCAGGAAGACCCAGAGTGCGCCGCTCAGCGCCATCGCCACGACAAAGGCAATGAGCTTTGCCACCGGGATATAAAGCCCGCCGATACGAAATGCTTCGTCCGAATACGAAGTATGGACCGTGCGGTAGTTTGCGGTGAACAGCATTAGCGCGAGATTTAACAACAACAGCGACAGCGCGAACGTCAGAAAGATCTGGGGCATATCGTTCGGCCCCAGAACCCTGCGGATCAGAAAATGCTGAATCAGTACACCGACCACGAACAGCGTCGGCATCGACACGAAAAGCGAAACAATGGGATCGATGCCGAACTGGTTGGCGAGAAAGAAGCTGATGTACATGCCGATCATCACGAATTCGCCTTGGGCGAAGTTGACAATCTTGACGACGCCGAAGATCAGGGTAACGCCGATACTGACAAGCGCATAGATACCACCGATGAGCAGGCCGTTGATAACGGCCTGGGCCACTGTCTCCCACCACATCGCTTTTGACCGGTGTCAGGTTTTCATCAACGGTGCGCGGGCATCTTGCTCGGGAAACACGCTGACGAGATCGCCGTTCTGCCACTGAACGCCAACCGGCCGGCCGTAAACATTCTTGCCGTCGGGTCCGAACTTCACTTTTCCCCCCGGCGCCATGGCCGCGTAACCCGAGGAGACATCGAGCTTCGCCAATGCTTCGCGAACCTTTTGCGGATCGGTAGAGCCCGCGCGTTCGAGCGCGTCAGCCAGCATGAATGTTTGTGCGACCAAGCCGCCGGCGTATTCGAACAGGAAATCGCCGGTGCGCTTCTTGTATTCGGCATTCACCTTCTCGGCGTTGGCATCCATGTCGTGATTCCAATGCGCCACCCCTTGCAAACCTTCCGCAAGCTTTCCAACGTTCTTGTAGAAGTCCGGGATCACGAAACCGCCGGAGCCGCCGTTGATCGCGATATTTAGGCCGACTTGCTTGACGGTTCTCACGATCAGAATGAGGTCGTTCAGGTAGGAAACCGAGAACAGGGCGTTCGCGCCTGATGACTTGACTTTGTTGATCAGCGGGCTTGCGTCGGTGAACCCGGCCGAATAAGGCTCGAACATCACAATCTCGACCCCCTCCGCCGGCGCCAGTTCCTTCAGCCCACTCGAGGTCGAGGTGCCGAACGCAGTGTTCTCGAATATAACCGCAGCCTTCGGCTTGTCGCTGACGAGCTTGGCCATCTGCAACTGCGCTCGCGCGAACTGCGACGCCCGCGCAAACGGTGTAAACGTGTAGGTTCGACCCTTGTTGAGCTGATCCGAACTCGATCCGGTGATGAGGGGCACTTTGGCGCGTTCCGCAACTTCGCTTGCGATCAGCGTCAGGGCGCTGGCGAAGCAGCCGTGGATCGCCGACAACTTGCTTTGAGTGATAAGCCGGTCCGTCTCGGTGCGCGTCACCGTGGTGTCGCTTTGCACGTCGGAGAGAATAAGATTGAGCTTGGCGCCGCCTAACGATTTGATCCCCCGGCGTTGTTGACCATCTCTACCGCGAGCTTGGCGGCGGCGACGCAACCCACGCCGATTTGCGCCATGCTTCCTGTGGTCGGATAAAGCGCTCCGATATTGACGGGATCGGCCGGCGAGCCGCGCAGTGGTACTGCGTCGAAGGCACCGGCCGCGAGAATACCACCTATCTTGACGAGAAATTCGCGGCGGCCTTGCCGCTTCGACAACGTCTGCTTAGAGGTCGCCATTTTTGGTGACGAAAGCCTTGCTATCTTTTCTCATGCCGTTTCCCCTGGCGCGATCACCGTACACGCTGCTTGCTCGTTCGTTTTGTATGATCGTAGCGAAATTCAATATTGATTACAATATGGTTATCGGTATTACAGTGGTGCTCACTCGGCGCCATCTGAAGCCTTCGCCGGAAGCATACTATAAGGGCTTACCATCGGAACTCTGATCCGCGGATGGACCCCTGGTCCATATTCTTCGATCTGGAGTCCCAGAGATCGGTGCCTCGGTTTCTGGATCTCGCCGCTAGAAACGCTGCACCCGTGCTGCCAAAGAGCATCATAGTGACCGCAGTGATCCAACGAAAACCGAATACTGCGGTTGCGGCCACGCCGAAAAAATCAAACAGTGAATAGACTAGGAATAACCAACCGACGGCCCCAATGAAGGTCACAGCGAGGAACTTGTGTGCCGGGTAGCGAAGTAGACCGGAGGCTACCAGAAGCGCGGTTCGAGTGCCCAATATGAAGCGGCTAAAGACCGTGGCGACCCCTCCCCATTTTTCAAACAGCCTTGAGGCGCGCTGCACCCGTATGGGTGAAACGATTCGTTGCATCCGACGGGAGTCGAGCAACCTCCGGCCACCAAATCTGGATACGGCGTAAACACCGAAATCACTTGTCCACATTCCTAGAAAGCAGGCCACAAAGGGCTCCCACCCAGGAAAGACCCCTTTGTAGCTCAGGAGCGCTCCGGTGACAACGGCCGAGTCTTCATTAACCGCAACAACGAAAAAGAGGCCGAGAAGAATCAGCTGTTTTTCAGTCCCAGTCATATCCGTTCCTTTTCGTGTACAGCTTTAGCAATCTTGGCAACTTGGTCCGTGTCACCTCACCATTTTGAGCTCGCTCACTCCCATCGGGAACTCAGTTTGAGCCGAACAGTAGCGGAACAGTTAAAATTTTTCACTTTTTTCGTCCCATGCCCCGGTTGCCTGGTCGACTCCCCTCGTCCACCCTAGCTTCGGCGTCGCGACCTGTATCGCGACTCGCAGGCGTCCATGAAATCGAAGGCGCTCATTAGGTCGCCAGATCATGCGGACTAGGCTGGGCGCTTCAAAACGATCACGTTGATTTTTCCAACAATCGGGCCGTCTTTTTCGCTCTCAGCTTTTACGGATTGCCATTCCTCATCGCTTTGAAATTTAATCCATTCGGATTCCATTTGCTCAGCAGATTGCCATTCGAGCACGTACCAAAGATGGCCAGAACCGTTCGCCTCAAGCCAAAAATCGTGAACCTTAAATCCGCGGCGATCGAATATTTTGAAGGTATGGTTTTTGAACCGGTTAAGGACGGCTTCTCCTTTACCGGGAACAACAACGTAATGACGAAGTTCATAGATCATAGAGCAATTCTACAGAAAATTCT
>JBAUZZ010000306.1:0-17628 GCA_049585495.1 Chthoniobacterales bacterium
TCCAACAAATCCTGATGCAGGCGTTCAACGGCATCAGCTCGGAGTCTACGGTGCATCTGTCCGAGTCAGCCTTGGCGCGTGTGCAGATCATCGTTCGCACCAAGCCGGGAAGCGTGCCTGAATTCGATGTTCGCGAGATCGAAAACCAGATCGTCAAGGCGACGCGCCGATGGCAGGATGACCTGCATGACGCACTCATCGCGCATTTCGGCGAGGAGCGGGGCAACCACCTGTATCACCGCTTCGGGAACGCCTTTCCGGCCGGCTACCGCGAGGGCTCTTCGGTTGCCGAAGCCGTGACCGACGCCGCGATCATGGATACCCTCGGGGCGGAAAGAAAACTCGCGATGAATCTTTTTGCCGGCGACAAACTGAGTGCCACTCCGCTGCGCCTGAAAGTTTTCCACTCGGGCGAGCCCATCCCTCTGTCTTCAAGCCTGCCGATGCTCGAACACATGGGCGTTAAAGTGCTTGAACAGCTCGAATACAAGGTGGAGCCCGAAGGAACGCCCCCGGTTTATGTGCATGATTTTGGCATGAGTCACGCACGAGACATCAAGCTCGATGTTAGCCGGGTGAAGAGCGGATTCGAGGAGGCGTTCGCGCGTGCGTGGCAGGGCGAAATTGAAAATGACGACTTCAATCGGCTGGTGCTGCGGGCAAATCTCGGCTGGCGCGAAGTCACGATTTTGCGGGCATACAGCAAGTACCTTCGGCAGACCGGGTTTACCTTCAGCCAGGCGTATATGGAACAGGCGCTCTCCGCAAACGCGGCGATCGCGAAGAAACTGGCCGAACTCTTTGTTGCGCGTTTCGATCCCGCGAATACTCCCGAAGCCGGGGTCAAAATATCGGCATTGACCGTCGAAATCGAAAAAGCGCTGGATTCGGTCGAAAACCTGGACGAAGACCGCATGCTGCGGCGTTTTCTCGGCGTGATCCAGGCGACGCTCCGCACCAACTACTTCCAGAAGGGCCCCGACGGCGCGGTCAAGCCCTACATTTCCTTCAAGTTCAACTCGGCGCTAGTGCCGGGGCTGCCTGAGCCCAAGCCCATGTTCGAAATCTACGTTTACTCGCCGCGCGTAGAAGGAGTGCATTTGAGAGGCGGCAAGGTGGCGCGCGGAGGATTGCGCTGGTCCGACCGGATGGAAGATTTCCGGACCGAAGTCCTGGGCCTCATGAAAGCCCAGATGGTCAAAAACACCGTGATCGTCCCGGTTGGCTCAAAGGGAGGATTTGTGGTGAAACAGCCTCCCGCTGAGCGCGAAGCCTTCATGAAAGAAGGGATCGCGTGCTACCGGACTTTCCTGCGCGGGCTGCTGGATTTGACTGACAACCTGATCGCCGGCAAAGTCGTTCCGCCGAAAGAGGTGGTGCGTCACGATGCCGACGATCCTTACCTGGTGGTCGCCGCGGACAAGGGCACCGCGACGTTCTCCGATATAGCGAACGACGTCTCAAAGCAATACGGCTTCTGGCTGGATGATGCGTTTGCCTCGGGCGGCTCCATCGGCTACGACCACAAGAAGATGGGGATCACCGCGCGCGGTGCGTGGGAATCGGTCAAGCGGCACTTCCGCGAACTAGGGGTCAATACCCAAACCACCGATTTCACCGTGGTCGGCGTCGGCGACATGTCTGGCGACGTGTTTGGAAACGGCATGCTGCTCTCTCGCCACATCAAGCTCCTCGGCGCTTTCGATCACCGCCATGTTTTTCTCGATCCCAATCCCGATCCGGAAGCAAGTTTCAAAGAGCGCGAGCGGTTGTTCAATCTCCCTCGCTCTTCGTGGGCTGACTATGATTCCAAGCTGATATCAAAAGGTGGCGGCATTTACCCGCGCACCGCGAAATCGGTCACGCTTACCCCTGAAGCCAAGAAGGTCCTGGGAGTGGACGCCAATTCGCTTACCCCGACCGATTTGATCCGCGCGCTCCTCAAGGCGCCGGCTGACCTCCTCTATAACGGCGGAATCGGCACCTACGTGAAGGCAACTCATCAGACTCATGCCGAGGTGGGCGACCGCGCCAACGACGCGATCAGAGTGAACGGCAAGGAACTTCGCTGCAAGGTGGTCGTGGAAGGCGGAAATCTCGGCTTTACCCAGCTCGGGCGTATCGAATACGCGCTTAGCGGCGGCAAGATCAACACCGACGCGATTGACAATTCCGCCGGCGTGGATTGCTCGGACCACGAGGTTAACATAAAGATCCTACTCAATTCAGTAGTCGCCGATGGACGCATGAGCGAAGAGCAGCGCAACCAGCTGCTGGCGGAAATGACCGACGAAGTCGGCGCGCTGGTTCTGCGCGACAATTATTTCCAGACGCAATCGTTGAGCGTGCGCAAAAGCATGCCGCTGGATGCCCAAACGCGCTTCATCAAATATCTGGAAAAGGCCGGCCGGCTCAATCGCGAACTCGAATTTCTGCCGTCCGACGAGGAGCTGGTTTCGCGCAAGGCGGCGAAGATCGGTCTCACTTCGCCGGAACGCGCGGTGCTGCTCGCCTACAGCAAGATCGCGCTCTACGACAAGGTGCTGGCTTCCAAAGTTCCGGACGATCCCTACATCTCCACGGCGCTGGTGCGCTACTTTCCGGCGCCGCTTCGCGAGCGCTATGGCGAGCACATGCAACGCCACCCGCTCAAGCGTGAAATCATCGCGACGCATGTCACCAACGAGATGATCAATCGGGTGGGCAGCACGTTTGCCCACCGTATGAAGGAGGAAACCGGCGCAAGTGCTCCCGATGTGCTGCGGGCCTATCTGCTCACGCGTGAGATATTCGACTTTGTCTCCTTCTGGCAGGCGCTCGAGGCGCTCGACAACAAAGTGCCGCATGCGGTGCAGTCCAACATGCTGATTGACTCGGAAAGGTTGATGGTGCGTGCAACCCTGTGGTTCCTGCGTTATCGGAATTTGAAAGATGACATCACGAAAAGCGTTGAACATTTCGCCCCAGGGGTCAAAGCTGTCGCAGCAGGTCTCGACAAACTTCTGTCTCCTGACCAGAGCACCGTCGTGAAGCAGGCAACTGGTCGCCTGACCCAAAGCAAGGTTCCAAACGATCTCGCCATGCGCCT
Organism: Chthoniobacterales bacterium; assembly: GCA_049585495.1. GTDB lineage: Bacteria > Verrucomicrobiota > Verrucomicrobiia > Chthoniobacterales > JAFAMB01 > JBAUZZ01. The sequence goes on from JBAUZZ010000306.1 coordinate 3,089, forward strand.
GGTAAGTTTCGGTCCGCTGTACTCGGCGCTCGATATCGTTGAGATCGCGACTGAAACGAAGCGCGGCGTCGACGAAGTGGCGGGTGTGTATTTTGGCGTGGGTGGGAGACTCGATCTTTCCTGGCTGGGGAAGCAGATCGACGGCTTACCTGCGGAATCCCACTGGCAGGCCCTCGCCAAAGCGGCGCTCAGAGACGACGTCTCCCGCCTGCAAAGAGAGGTTACCAGTCTAGTTCTAAAACTGAGTCCCCATGTGAGAGAACCGGACCCGCTCATCAAGGAGTGGGAAGCGCAAAACAAGACCCCATTGACGCGCAGCCGACAGGTGCTCGCCGATCTTCAGTCCGTTGGCAACCTTGATCTTTCGATGCTGTCCGTCGCGTTGCGGGAGCTGAGAAATTTGGCCTAAGAGTCGTGCGGCCTGAGGGCTGCTGGAGCCGGATACTCGACATCGCGGTTAAGGTCCTGCAGGGAAGCCGCTCCCACCAGGGCCATGGCCAGACGCAACTCCTCGATCAGCAGCGAGAGGCACCGTGCAACCCCGTCAGCTCCGCCTACCGCCAGAGCGTACAGATAGGGTCTCCCGATCAGGACCGCATTCGCGCCGCGGAGCAGAGCTTTCAGCGCGTCGGTGCCGCGTCGAATGCCCCCGTCGACCCACAGAGGAACGCGGCCGGCCACTTGCTGCGTGATGTCGGGCAAAGCCTCGATTGTGGGAACAACCGTGTCGAGATTGCGTCCGCCGTGGTTCGAAACGATGATGCCGTCAACCCCCGCCCGAATCGCCAATTCCGCATCAGCCGGGTGCAGGATGCCTTTGAGCAACAACTTGGTTTTCACTACAGAGTGCAACCAGTCCACATCGCGCCACGTCACTGGGCTGTGTCGTCCGGGATCCGACGCGACTCTCAGGCCTGCGGCGTGTGGCAGGGAAACCTCGGCCGGAATATTGAACCCGGCCCGCAGTTGGCGGGGGCGTAACCCAAGCACTGGCGTGTCGACTGTCACGCACACAGCTTCGCACCCTGCTGCTTCGACCCGCGCGATCGAGTCGCGCGTGAACGCGTGGTCGCCTTGAACATAGAGCTGGAACCAGCACCGAGCCCCGGGCACCGCCATGATCTCCTCGATCGACACCGTCGCGTTTGAGCTCAGGATAAAAGGCACAGCGTGTCGGACTGCCCCTTGAACAGAGCCGAGCTCGCCATCTGGATGGATAAGCCGTTGGTAGGCGGCAGGAGCGAGCAGGACTGGCACAGGTAAAGACCGGCCAAACAGTTCTTGGCCCATGTCTATCGGCCCCGCTGATCGAAGCACGCGTGGCCGCAGAAAAATCCTTTGGTAGCTTTCCTCGTTGGCGCGTATTGAGTAGCCCTCCCCAGCGCCGCCCGCCACGTATTCGTAAACCGCACGCGGCAGCCGCTCGCGGGCTTCCGGCTCGAATTCGCTTAACGCAAGGAACCGTTCCATGTTCCCGGCTCCTTTTGGCGGTATCGCTTCTTCAACGCGATCTTGCTTCATTAATTCGCCCTTCCGCGGTCGAACGAAAACTCCGTTTCCCAAGCTTCTAAGCCGAAGCCGATAATGATCGAGAAAGCCACCGCTTCACCCGCCAATCGCACGGAAACTTAGACTCGGCTATTTCCTCCAGGCTCGCCTCGGACGTGGTCGATCACCTTTACATTTCGCGCGCCCAATCGGGCCGTTTTCTCAAGTGATACAACATCTCACCCGCTTTCGGCACAAGCAAAACGCCTTCGTCTTCACGATTTGTAAACTCTTTGGGGTCAATTGTTGCCGGATCGCGATAGCCGAGGTTGATCTCCGTGCAAATTTCCCTGGGGATTCCGGTCGCAAGCGTCACCTGCACCCGGCAGCGCTCAACTCCATCTTCGTAGGTGCCAATGCCGCGGACGTGTGTGGAATGGGCCAGCACCCCCCAAGGGAGGTCCTTGTATTTGTCCCATTGTTTCAAAAAGTAATCCCGGCAATGGTAACCGATGCTCCGGATGATGGCGCCGTGAGTCATCGAGATCTCGTCGATGTGAGGCGCATAGATTATGAGCTCGCCCCCATCGGCCACCACCGGTTCCAGCTTGTACATGCATTTGCCACCCACCCAAAGGTCATCGTACATGAGCGGCGCGCACGAGAGCACAGTATGGAACGGCCGCTCCTTATAAGTAATGTGGAGAGTCCGTGAAAGGTCGCTCGCCTGGTCCCAAGCGTTCTCCGGCGAGCCGACAAACAGGCCCGCCAATTGCCCATGATCGACTACCATGCAGAAAGCGAGTTTTGGCACCGTGACCAGCGAACCTGCACAATCCACGACTTTGCGTACCGGCGTGTACTTGTTACCAATGATCATGGGGTTAGTAACCACCGCCCCAAGCCAATGGAAGAAATTCAGAACTTCCGGCCCGCTCACGCCCGGAAACAGGTATTTATTACCTCCGGAAAATCCGACCACTTCATGCGGAAAAACCGGTCCGGCGATGATGATCTGATCGTAATCAAAGAGCCGGCGGTTGACGTTGACGGGCACCTCCATCGCGAACAGGCCGCCACTTAGGTCCTTAATATCCCTGGCGGGTATCGTACCGATATATTTTAAGGCCGAGGTATTGTCCCACTCGTGGTTGAAGAGCCGTACTTTGCCATATTTTCCCTGGCGCTCCTCCAGAGAAATCTCCAGTCGATGGCAAATCGCTTCCTCGCTCATCGGCGGGTGGGTCCCCAGCGCGATCATAACGTCGAAGGCCGCCGCCACTGTACCGACCTGCGCAAAGATACCTTCGAAAAGCATTCCCAACGGGCAGGTCCGAGTCGCATCCGGGACAATCAGGAGCACCTTTTTTCCGCGGTACTCCGAGGTCGGGCAAGCTTCGCTGATCGCCTCGAGCGCCTGCTCGTTGCTGAGGTAAGAACCAGTCGGACTGGTCCGTGAGATTGTTGGGGATGACATAGCTGTCTTTAAATCAATGATGGATGTACCTCGTGGTCCGTTCCGTCAAACCGGCAGACGATCTGGTCGCCGGACCGTTCTGGTTGATGGAGAGTCGCCGGGGGCTTTTGTCAACGTCGGCTTTGGTGTCTTGGCCCAGTTCCTTGGCCCAACGCTGATGCGCCTTTCGCAGATGGTCACGCATTGTTTTGCGAGCCCGCTCGGGATCGCGCGCCGCTAGCGCTGCCAGAATCTTACGGTGTTCGTCTAAAACCGCGTTCCAGGTTTCGGCACTATCAAAATGGATTGCGAACTGCCGGCCCAAAGGGGTGTCACGCTGGTCAAACAATTCCGTGACCAACCGCAGGAGTACCTTGTTCGCGAGCTTCGCCGCAATGTAGAGGTGAAACCGCCGATCGGCGGCCAGGAGGTCTCGCTGGTCTGCCGGCCCACTTTCGCTTGCAAGGAGAATTTGTTCCAGTGCGGCAACGTCATTCGACTTCATTTCCCGGGCGACTTCTGCCGCGATCTGCCCCTCAATGAGGCTTCGCGCTCGCAGAATTTCCAGCGGTCCCTCTTTATCCCAACCGTCCGGCGCCGCGTTTTTTGGCGTTATGACCATGATCCCCGAGCCGGGGCGCACGTCGACGTAGCCCTCGACCTCCAACGCAATCAGCGCTTCGCGCAGGGAAGGACGGGAGACGCGGAAGCGCTTGGCAAGTTCTCGTTCGGCGGGAAGACGACTCCCAGGCGGAAACTCTCCGGTTGCAATCAGCGACCGGAGTTGAGCGGCGATCTGCAAGTAAAGGCGGCGCGGCTCGACAGGCACTATCGGCATGAGGAGAACCATCGCCTCTAGCCAGCGTAAAGCAAGGCCTGACCACTTGACCGCGCTGCTTCTTGGTCTTATCAAGGCAAAAACCCTGCTTCGCTCTACCCATGGACAATTCCTTTCTTCCCGAGAATTTTCTGCTCTCGACCCCCACCAGCGAAAAGCTGTATTTCGAGTTCGCTCAGCCACTTCCCATTTTCGATTACCACTGCCATATCCCTCCAGCCGACATCGCCGGAAATAGGCGCTTCGACAACTTGACTCAGATCTGGCTCGCTGAAGGCCGCTACGGGGATCACTACAAATGGAGGGCAATGCGCGCCAACGGGGTGCCCGAGCGCTTCATCACGGGCAACGCCAGCGATTATGAGAAATTCCTGGCTTACGCGCGCACCGTCCCGGCCACGCTGCGCAACCCGCTCTACCATTGGACCCACTTGGAGTTGCGGCGCTACTTCGGAATCACGGAACTTCTAAATGAAGAGTCGGCTCCACGCGTGTGGGCCCAGGCCCACGAACAACTCAAGGAACTCACAGTGCATCGGATCCTGCAAAAGTTCAGTGTCTCGGTCATTTGTACGACGGATGATCCGACCGACGACCTGTCCCATCACCAAGAGATTCGGAGCAGCGGCTTGCCAACACGCGTTTACCCGGCATTCCGCCCGGACAGGGTATTCGCCATTGATCAAAGCGACGTTTTCCAGACGTGGGTTGAACGTCTAGAGAAGGCGAGTGGCCACAGCGTTTCAGAGTTGGCGGACTTGCTCGATGCCCTGCGAGCTCGGCACCGCTATTTTGGATCACTCGGGGCAAAACTATCTGATCACGGCATACCTTTTACCTATTCGGAGCCATGCGATGAAGCCGAAGCGAGTGCGATCTATGCCCGTTGCCGTTCGGGCGGTCCGCTCAGCGACGCCGAGGTTCTGAAATTTCGCAGCTTCATGCTGCGCTTCTTTGGTGAATTGGATGCCGACGCAGGCTGGACCAAACAGTTGCACTTGGGCGCGTTACGTAATGCCAACCGCCGCCGGCTCGCCGAGTTTGGCCCCGACACCGGGTACGACTCCATCGGCGACTGGCCGCAAGCCGAACCGCTGAGACGATTCCTGGATCTGTTAGAAACGGCGGGGAAACTGCCGAAAATGGTTCTGTATAACCTCAATCCGGCAGATAATTACGTGTTGGCGACGATGATCGGCAATTTCCAGGACGGCTCGATTCCGGGGAAGTTGCAGTTTGGAAGCGGGTGGTGGTTTCTGGACCAGAAAGAGGGGATGGAATGGCAGCTGAACGCGCTGGCGAGCGTTGGTTTGCTCAGCCGGTTTGTAGGGATGCTAACCGACTCGAGAAGTTTTATGTCTTACCCTCGTCACGAATACTTTCGACGCCTGCTTTGCAATCTGCTTGGGGCCGATGTGGAACGCGGCGAGATCCCAAATGACCCGGAGCTGCTTGGAAGCCTGATCCGCGGCATCTGCTTTGAAAATGCCAAGGCGTACTTCGGGCTGAAATGCGGCGCGGTATAGGACGATCAAATGGCCTGGGAGAGGAATCCGCCGTCTACGCGGAGGTCAATGCCGGTAACGAAGCCGCTGCCTTTTTCGCTTGCGAGGAAGACCGCGGCACCGACGAGTTCAGAAGGACTTCCGAAGCGCGCCATGGGCGTATGACCAAGAATCACCTGTCCGCGTGGCGTGGCGGTTCCATCCTCATTGAAGAGTAAACGGCGGTTCTGCTCGCCTGGGAAAAAGCCGGGTGTGATGGAATTAACCCGGACGTTGTAGGGAGCCCATTCTCGCGCGAGAAACAAGGTAAGGTTTAGCACCGCTGCCTTAGCTGCCGAATAAGCCACCACTCTCGAAAGGGGCAGGTGAGCGGAGACGCTGGCGATGTTGATGATGCTGCCTTTGCGATTGTTTTTCATCGCGGGGCCAAACACCTGGCACGGGATCAGTGCCCCTCCGGCAAGGTTCATGTCGAAATTCTCCCGCCAGTCGGTGAGGCTAATCTCTTCAAAGGGGTTTTCGGGAGTCACGGTGACGCGTGGGTCATTTCCGCCCGCGGCGTTCACCAGAATGGTGGGAGCTCCCAAACGGCTCAACAACGCTTCGCGCGCTGCTTTCAGCGAGTTTTGATCGAGGGCGTCGGCGGGAAAAAATCCGGCCGTGCCTCCCTGTTGTTGAATCGAGCGAACTCTTGCTTCGCCCCGTTCTGTGTTGCGACCCAGTACGGCCACCTTAGCGCCCGCTGCGGCCAGACCTTCCGCCATAGCCCCACCCAGCACCCCAGTGGCGCCCAGGACCACGGCAACCTCTCCGGTCAGGTCAAACAAGTTCATGTGGGTAACTTTTATTTTTTGGTTTAAGTCGACGACTCAGCTTTGCATCGAGTCCCAAAGGGACGGACGCTTCTAGGCCAACCCCATTTTACGGCAGCACACAAGCTTTACTTAACCGGAATAATTCTTTTGGCCTGCGCTTGACAAGCTCTCCGAGGTTCTCTAATGGTCAAGTGGTAAGACCATACTTTTTGGTCCGGTGATGCGCCGGGTTTGGGCGTATCCCCGAGCACTAAAGTCGCCCCCTGGCCCGCAGCCATTTCTCACCGATCACATTGTGAAAATCGAAAAATTCACCTTCGGCACGGGCGATCGGTTCGCCCACCAAGGTCGGGCCCAACTCCAGGCCATCTTGAAGGCCCGTGAAGCAGGTATCGATGTTTATCCGGTTTGGAACAAATCCAATCGCGAGCATATGATCATCAAAAGCCAACCCGGCGACGTTCGGGCCGAGGCCGACGCGGCAGTGGCCGGGTTAGGATTCACGGGACCTTACTACGTCGATGCCGACCACGTCGGTTTGAAAACGGTCGATGCGTTTATTGCCGCCAGCGACTTTTTTACCCTCGACGTTGCGGATTTCACAGGCAAGGCAGCCGCGGCCGGCGAAATTGAGGCTTTTTTGAAGACCGTGCGCCCGTACACCGGCTCACTCGCCATTCCGGGGATCAGCCGGCCTTTTGAGCTTACCGAAGAAATCGTACGTGACGCCGCCCGCAAATTTTTGCTCGCGGTGCAAGAGGCGGGTCGCATTTATCGGCACGTCGAGGAGAGGAAAGGACGCGATAACTTTGTCACCGAAGTCTCGGTCGACGAGACCGACGCGCCGCAAAACCCGGTGGAGTTATTCCTGATCCTGGCGATGATCACCGAAGAAGAGATTCCGATCCAAACGATCGCCCCAAAGTTTACCGGACGGTTCAACAAAGGGGTCGATTATGCTGGCGACCTGGCGCAATTCGAGAAGGAGTTCGACGAAGACCTGAGTGTTATTGCCTTCGCCGTCAGCGAATTCGGGCTCGCCGATACCCTCAAGCTGAGCGTTCATTCCGGCAGTGACAAGTTTTCGATCTACCCGATCATCAATCGGCTTATCAAAGGGCACAACGCCGGTTTGCACGTTAAAACGGCGGGCACGACCTGGCTCGAAGAGGTGATCGGGCTGGCCGAGTCGGGCGGGGAGGGGCTGGCGCTCGTTAAAGAGGTTTACGCCCAGGCGCACGATCATTTCGCGGAGTTGACCGCCCCCTATAGCACGGTGATCGACATTGACCCGGGCAAACTGCCGGATCCCAAATCCGTTGCGGGCTGGAGCTCGGCCCAGTATTCCGACGCGCTGCGCCACGTGGAGTCATCTCCCTATTATGATCCTAACTTCCGGCAACTGTTGCACGTCGGTTTTAAGGTCGCGGCCGGGATGGGTAAGCGCTTTACTGACGCGGTGGGAGCAAATGAGGAGATAGTCGCCAGGAACGTCACCGAAAACCTTTTCGACCGCCACTTGAAACCCATCTTCGCATGAAACTGCCGTAGGGGAAAAAGCCGCGGGATCAAGCGTCGGCTGCTAAGCGGCTGGCCGGCTTTTGCGGCTTACCCTTGATCGACTGGGGTGCAGTGTCCCCACGGGAACTGAGGGTTCCACAACAAGGAAAAAAATGGCACAAGAGCTGAAAGCTAAACCCGAAACTCCTGTAACAACCAGCGGCCGCTATCGCTGGGTCGTTTGTGGGCTACTGTTTTTTGCGACGACCGTCAATTACATGGACCGGCAAATTCTGTCTCTGCTTAAGCCGATCCTCGATAATCAACTGCATTGGAGCAACGAGCAGTTTGGTGCGGTGAACTCCGCCTTCCAGGGTTCCTACGCAGTTGGCGGATTGATTTTCGGATATTTTGTAGATCGGTTAGGAACAAAAATCGGCTACGCCATTTCGATCGTGGGTTGGAGCCTCGCGGCCATGGGGCATGCGCTCGTGTCCAGCGTGGGCGGATTTTTCGTCGCTCGAATCTGCCTGGGCATAAGTGAAGCCGGTAATTTTCCGTCTTCGATCAAGACGGTAGCGCTCTGGTTCCCCAAGAAAGAGCGGACCTTTGCGACGAGCTTGTTTAACTCGGGCTCAAACTTCGGGCCAATCATCGCACCGATCATCATCCCATGGATTGCGCTCACCTGGGGCTGGCACACGGCGTTCATTCTGGCAGGCCTCGCAGGGTTTGTCTGGTTGGCTTTCTGGATTCCGCTTTACAATGTGCCCGAGCGCCAGAGACGCCTAAGCGCTGACGAGCTGGCTTACATTCAGAGTGACCGCGATGAATCGCACGCTGAGACCGCCGGAAAAATCCCTTGGCTGAGCTTGTTCAAATACCGGCAAGCGTGGTCCATCATCGTCGCAAGATTCATGACCGATCCGGTCTGGTGGTTCTTTCTTATCTGGCTGCCCGACTATTTTAAGAAAACGCGTAACCTCGACATTGCGCACAGTTGGATGCATCTGGCGACCATCTATCTGATCATCACGTTGCTAAGCAATATTGGCGGCTGGTTGCCCGGCTACCTGATGAGGCGTGGTTGGAGCGTTACGCGCGCGCGCAAGACCTCCATGTTCCTTTTTGCGCTCTGTGTGGTGCCGATTCTATTCGCTACAAGTGTGGGCAACTGGACTGCAGTTTTCTTGATTGGGCTGGCGGGATCTGCGCATCAGGCGTGGTCGGCGAACCTCTACTCAACGGCTTCAGACATGTTCCCGAAGCACGCAGTGGCATCTCTGATCGGGTTAGGAAGTGCGGCGGGTTCAATTGGAGGGATGATTTTCCCGATCTTCTGCGGCCTCTTGCTGGACAAGTTCACGGCCGCCGGCAACGTTACGGGAGGCTACAGCGTGTTATTCCTCATCTGCGCCTTTGCCTATTTGGTAGCGTTCGCGCTTAACCATCTGTGCGCTCCCAAATTCGAGGAACTGTCAGCTCCCGAGTTGGAGAAATGATCAACGCCTCAATGTCACCTAGTGCGTAGAGCTGCCGACGGGGACAGCGCTGTCCGCGGCGGCGTGGCACATGGCGCGTCGGCGATCGAGGATTCACTGGTGATCGATGTGTTCACTCCGTGCCGGGAGGACTACATCACCTGAAACTTCTTTGGCGAGCCCTTCGTATTTGTACTGCTGCGTGATCGAAGGACTTCGAAGCGATGTTCAATTGGATCGACGGAGATTGCCTATGCGAAAGCGAGAATTCCGCACCGCTTGGCTGGTTGTGTTAATTCTCGCCGGATTCACTCCGCGCAGGTGGCGATGCCTCTACACGAACGCACGCTGACGCCCCGCAAATCGACGCTGCCGATCTCAACCGCCAGGTGCGAAGTTTTCTCGAGAGAGAGAGAGGTGACGGCTCACGTTGCTGACATCAAGACCCTCAACCCTCCTCCGGAGCGTGTGGTCGGAGCGCTGACAACCGGTGAATTCTCTTGAGGGACGTTCATGCGCACACTCGGCGCCTATTATGAATTTACCGGGGCGAAGACGATTGCTGGCGCCAAAATGCGCTATTTTTCGGAATTAATCGGTCGCCGAGGCGCTTAAATAAAGGAACAGGTGCTCAAAAGTGTCTGTAGTGCAGACCTTTTAACCACGATGTCCATCTGGAGCGGCTTCCGGGTCGACGACCCCGCGAGTTGAGAAAGACGGGCTAACTGTGTAGTTTGCTAGCCTCATACTTTTCTCCAAGAGGGCGGCATTCCCGGTCGAAGAAGCTCGAGGGGGCGCTAAAATCTTACCTGATCACCTGTATGTGATTGCACCCGGCACCGCCCTAACAATAGGTGATAACGTTCTGCATTTAATTTAAGGGTTCGCGATCCGTCTGAACGACCCACCTGAGAAGAAACGGATTGTCTTACGCAACTCGCTCAAGCAAAATTGTCCGTGTCGCGAGTTGCGAAACGGAGCGTCGACTTGGGAGCCCTGCAGTCCCGGCTTCCTGCATGTCGAAAAACTCGAGCTCTGCTAAAGGAATCAATATGAACACGACAGTACCCCCCCACGATATTCACCGTCTGCTTCACGCTGAACATGATGACCCGTTTAGGGTACTGGGATTGCACCAGATCGACCAAGTCTGGGTTGTGCGCAGTATTAGACCAGATGCGAAAGAACTCGCTATTGTCGACCGTCGCCACGTCGAGCGGCGCTTTCCCGCGACCCACCTCACAGGGGAAGGATTGTTTGAAGCCCAACTGGAGGGCGTAATAGAAGCCTTTGACTACCTGCTACAGGTCACCACCTGGTCGGGAGAGACCTTTCAGGTTAGCGACCCCTACTCTTATGGACCAATTTTAGGTGAACTGGACATGCACCTGTATTGTGTGGGCAACCACTATGAGATCTACGAAAAGCTCGGAGCGCACCTAACGGAAATTAATGGACATACGGGTGTGAGTTTTGCGGTTTGGGCTCCCAATGCTCAACGGGTCAGCGTGGTTGGCGATTTTAATGACTGGGATGGTCGTACTCATCCGATGCGAAAACGCATCGAAGCAGGGATCTGGGAAATTTTCCTCCCAGGGGTTGGTGAAGGCGCTCATTACAAATACGAGGTCCGCAACTGCTTCGGCAATGTTGTGTTGAAAAGCGATCCATTCTCCTTCTTCGGCCAGCATGGAGTTCAGACGGCTTCCCTGGTTTTCAATCTCGATCGCTTCAAATGGAGTGACGACGCATGGGTAGCGGAAAGGAAGACCCGGTACTGGCCTAAGCAACCCGTCAGTATTTATGAGGTCCACCTTGGATCGTGGACGAGAGTTCCCGAGGAGAACAATCGATACCTGAGTTACCTCGAGTTTGCGGATCGGCTGATCCCGTATGTGAAAGAAATGGGCTACACCCATGTCGAGTTACTGCCCGTCGCCGAGCACCCGTTTGACGGTTCCTGGGGTTACCAGGTCACCGGCTACTACGCGCCAACCAGCCGTTTTGGAAATCCGGACGAATTTCGCCATTTCGTCGATCGCTGCCACCGAGAGGGCATCGGAGTCATTCTCGACTGGGTTCCGGGCCATTTCCCCAAGGACGCCTTTGGATTGGCTCAATTTGACGGAACACGGCTTTACGAACACGCGGATCCGCGGCAGGGAGAACACCGCGATTGGGGTACGCTGATTTTCAACTTCGGTCGGAATGAAGTACGCAACTTCCTGATCGCAAACGGACTTTTCTGGCTCGATAAATACCATATCGACGGACTGCGCGTGGACGCAGTCGCATCGATGCTGTACCTCGACTATTCAAGGAAGCCGGGCGAATGGGTCCCCAACGTTCACGGCGGGCGCGAGAATCTCGACGCCATCGAATTCATGAAACACTTTAACGCCGTTTGTTATGAGCGTTTCCCGGGAATCATGACCATCGCGGAAGAATCAACTTCCTGGCCCGGCGTTTCACGTCCGACATACTTGGGGGGGTTGGGATTCGGATTCAAATGGAACATGGGTTGGATGCACGACTTTCTAGACTATATGAGTCATGAACCGATTCATCGCCGGTACCATCAAGGTGAAGCGACGTTCTCTTTGGTGTATGCCTTCCAGGAACATTTTGTCCTGGTCTTGAGCCACGACGAAGTCGTGCACGGCAAAGGTTCGTTACTGAACAAAATGCCGGGTGATCCATGGCAAAAGTTCGCCAACCTCCGCATGTTTTACGCATGGATGTACGCGCACCCCGGCAAAAAGCTGCTGTTTATGGGATGCGAAATCGGTCAATCGAAAGAATGGAATCACAACCAAAGCATCGATTGGCACGTGCTCCAATATCCCTTGCACGACGGCCTTAGACGGCTGGTCCAGCATCTCAATTTCCTTTACAAGAGCGAGCCTGCCTTTTCAGAGGACGATGATAGTTATGTTGGATTTGAGTGGATAGATTTTTACGACGCCGACAACAGCATCTTCACCTTCATCCGTAAAGGAAGGTCCGGTTCCACTTTGCTCTTCGCGGTGAATGCCACACCGGTTCCCAGACACGCCTACCGAATTGGAGCGCCCGGCGCCGGTTGGTACGAAGAGATCTTGAATAGCGATGCTGGAATCTACGGAGGTGGTAACATCGGTAATTGGGGTGGGATGCACGCCGATCCGATTTCTTGGCAGGGACGCTCGCATTCCCTCTGCTTAACGTTGCCACCTTTATCCACAATAGGGTTCAAACGACACGAGTATAAGTAACAGTGGCTTCAGTGAAGAGACGGCAGGTCATGGGGCGATGGTTTCGCACGAAAGCCGGGAGTCGAGCGCGGGCGCCGATGGAACACGCTCGTGGTTTGATCGCTTGCGGCATTCTGCTCCAGTGGACCAAAAGAAAACGCCCGCAACCTTTTCGGGAATGTATTGCTGGCAGAGTTGCCAGGTTTGCACAGACCGCCATCATTGGAGGCGGTTCCGACGTGCGTTCCGGGCCCTGCACGGCGTTGAATGAGTCTGGCCCGTCCAAGCGGCGGGGTGTCCCTGACAACGCTGACGGCGGGGGAGCGCGCCCAGCAGCGCCTCTGAATTTTCGATTGCTCTCGAGAAGTTGTTTTTCAAGATCATGCGGAAAATCAGGCGTGTGCGATTCACTTCCCGCCGAGCGAACGAAGAACGATCTCCTGAGCCTGACTCGCGATGGCGGTGAGGTGTTCGGCGCTTTTGAGGCTTTCCGCGTAAAGTTTGTAGATATTCTCCGTCTCGGACGGGCGGGCGCCGAACCAACCACTCACCGAGACGACCTTCAAACCGCCAATCGATGCATTGTTGCCTGGCGCGCGTCTAAGCTTCGCCGTGATCGCTTCGCCGGCCAGTTTGGTGGCAGCGACGGCTTCAGGTGAAAGTTTCTTGAGCGCATTCTTTGCTCGGGCGTCGCTGGAGAATCGATGCGGGTGCAATAGGACGTGCCGAACTTGGCGGTCAGCTCGTTGTAGTGCTCGCCTGGATCTTTCCCGGTGCGCGCGGTAATTTCCGCGGCAAGCAGGCCGAGGATAAGGCCGTCCTTGTCTGTGGTCCAAACCGAGCCGTCACGTTTTAGAAAGCTCGCTCCGGCGCTTTCTTCTCCGCCGAAACAGCACGACCCGTCGAACAGGCCGGGCGTAAACCATTTGAATCCGACCGGCACTTCCCACAGTTTCCGCTTCACTCCGGGTTAAAATTCCGCAGATTGGAGACCAATCGCAGACAGTCTCTGGCATAGCATTTTTGTTCCAGAAGAATTATTGCTGCAACGGACAGCAAACCCCCTTCGGCACACTCATCTGTGGAATCCGTGTAATCTGCGGTTTGCTTCCTGTCTTCTCTTTTTTGTTAAGTCCGTTCCTCTGCGGCGCAACGGTTAGAAGTCTTGCGTTCTTGCAAATGGAATGAGTTAAAACCGCGCATCTTTTCAAATCTTAGTTCCCGCAGGAATTACGGCGCCTTTCGGGACCACGACCACCCCGTCGCGAATGAAATAATTGTCGCCATCCACATTTTCAGGTTTTCCTGCTGGCGAGATCACCACGTCGTCGCCGATGCGGACGTTCTTGTCGATAATAGCGCCTTCGATGACGCAACGCGCCCCGATTCCCAGCGGCGGCCGACCCGGCATGGGTTGGGGATCTTCATCTTGGTAATAATCCGCGCCCATCAGGAACGAATTACGAATAGATGTGCCGTTCTCAATCACGCTCCGAATGCCGATAACAGCCCGGTCGATATTCGCATGGGTAATGATGCAACCTTCGGCGATGATTGCCCTATTCACCTGCGCCCGATTAATCTTGCTGGCGGGCAGAAATCGCGCGTGCGTGTAAATAGGGTTGAGGTGATCAAAAAAGTTGTATGGCGGAACCGTCTCAGTTAGGGCGAGATTCGCTTCGAAGAAGGCTCGCACCGTTCCAATGTCTTCCCAATATCCCTGAAAAATATAGGCGAAGACCTTGTATTTACTGAGGGAGGCCGGAATGATGTGTTTGCCGAAATCGTCTTGAGGGTTGTCCAGTGCGTCGATCAGGATCTGGCGATTGAATACGTAGATACCCATCGAGCCCTGGTAAAGTTCTGCGTCAGCCGGCCGGCCCATATCCTTCAGCAGATCGGGCGGAATACGCATTTCCTCCAGGAGCTTGGGGTCCTTGGGTTTTTCTTCAAAGCGGTAAATTCGCCGGTTCGCGTCGCTGTGCATGATGCCAAACCCGGAAGCTGCCGCGCGATCGACCGGCGTAATGCCCAGGGTAACGTCGGCGCCGGTTTGGAGGTGAGCTTGTAGCAGGTCGCCGTAATCCATGCGGTAGAGCTGATCGCCGCTTAAGATCAGGTAGTACTCGTAGAGGCGCTCGAGAAAGTAACGGAGATTCTGGCGCACCGCGTCCGCCGTCCCCTGGTACCAGCGAGAACCTTCGGGAGTTTGCTGGGCGGCCAA
>JBAUZZ010000307.1:0-5520 GCA_049585495.1 Chthoniobacterales bacterium
GAGCCGCTATCTCCCGGTCGTGGTCTATCAGAAGGGGCGCCCCGACAACTCGGCCTATATCGGAGCCACGCTCGAAAGGTACGAGAAGCAGCTCGGCAAGTTCTGGCCTCGGGTCGTCGAGACGACCGCAGGCAACAGCTCCGATGCAATCCAGCGGGCCGTCGAGCATATCAAGGGGCTGCCCGGGCCGGTTGGCAAGGTCGGCGTCGAGGCATCCTTCCTGCCCTGGGACAGCGCAAAGTTACTGCAGGACGGACTCCGTAATTGCCAGATCGTCGACGCCTATTTCCCGCTGGAGCGGCTGCGTGCTCGAAAGACGAGAGCCGAGCTCGCGCAGCTGCGCGAGAGCTCCGAGCGTGTCGTGACCTCGATGCTCGCCGTGTTCGACGAGTGTGCACCCGGCCAGACGAAAAATGAGCTCGTCGATCGGCTGCGGCGAGAGGAGGTCGGACGGGGCCTGACCTTCGAATATTGCCTGATCACGGGCGGCACGAGCCTCAACCGGGCGCCCTCCGAGCAGCGCCTCGAGGCCGGCGATATCCTTTCCCTCGATTCGGGGGGAAATTATAAGGGCTATATCGGCGATCTGTGTCGGATGGGCATTCTGGGCGAGCCAGACGCTGAACTTGTGGACCTTCTCGGTGTGATCGAGGAGATCCAGCAGCAGGCGCGTCGTCCGATCCGCCACGGCACCCTGGGGGCTGAGGTTTTCGCAGCGGCCCATGAGTTCGTGGACGCCTCGCCGCACCGAGCCTATCTGGATTTTGCCGCGCATGGCGTGGGTCTCGTCAGTCATGAAGCGCCGCGCCTGATGAGCAACGGGCCTTATGAGGGCTATGACGCGACCCGGCCGTTGGAGGCCGGCATGGTCATCTCCATCGAAACCACGATGGCGCATCCTAAGCGCGGCTTCGTCAAGCTCGAGGATACAGTCGCGGTCACCGAAGAGGGTTGCGAGGGCTTCGGCGATAAGGGGCGTGGCTGGAACCGGCCGAGATGACGATCGAGGGGTCGAGGGGTGTGCAGGGACAACGCGTGGCCGGTGGGGCCTCAAGGAAAATCGAATCGCCCCTGTTTCGGAAATCGATGCAAGCAGTTTTGCAAGCGCTTGAGCTTCATCGCAAACAGATAAAAATCGTTCCGGTCTCGCGGGCTCGTAAGAATGGCTAAGCCATTCCAGCTGAGGAATCCCTCGTGACGGAGGCCAACAAAGACAACATCTTCGGTGTCCTGTGCGATCATGTGCTCGCGCCTGATACGCTGGATGTCGTCTACATCACTGGAGCTTTCATCAGATGCGCAAGGCAACTGCAAATATGCAAGTGAAACGGAAGGGCTTCGTTTTTGGATTGCCGAGGAGAGAAAGCGCTGCATCGAGTGGATTGAGGACAAAAAAGCGAAGCCCCAAATTTCAGTCCACGCCTGCTCGAGGAAATGGGTCGCCGAAGCGGTCATGTAAGCCATTCCTCCAGCAGAATTCGCAGACCAGAAATCCGTATAGAACACGTTCCAGAGCCGAGTTCGGGCTCCCTCGCTTAAGCTCTCCTTTTGGCCTTGAACAGGTGGAGGGGTATATCCGTGCCGCTTTGAAAAGACATCCTCAAACATTCGCGCGCGTTATGGAATCCGTTATGTGATTCGGCTTCTCCCAAGCCTACTGATTCGTAAGTTACTTATTATGAATAACTATTTCGGATGGGGAGGGATTCGAACCCTCGGTACCTTTCGGTACACACGCTCTCCAGGCGTGCCCAATCGACCGCTCTGGCACCCATCCTGAGCTAAGCGGGCTATTCTGAATTCGCTCAGTGGCCGTTTCAACCGGAATTATTGGAGGTTCCGGTTTTGGGTTTTGAGTTTTGGGTTTCGGGTGATTGTAGCGCGGCTGGCTCAGCCGCCGGAGTGAATCACCTTTTCCGAGCAGACGCCGGTTGGCGGAATGTTCAAGCTTGGCTATCTCGGCGGCTGAGGCCAGCCGCTCTACAATCACCCGGAACCTCGTCCTCCGCCTGCCTATGCCGCTGGACGGTCCCTTGCTGCGAGCAGAGCATCGAGCTCCGCCTTCAGCTCCGTTTGGCGTTCATGAAGCATCTCCAGCTTCAGCTGATAGCGATGCAGTTGAATGCGGGTGTGATTAATATGCGCGCGCACTTCCGACGCCTGGTTCTGATTCTCCCGAAGCTGTCGCTGAATTTCCTGACGGCGAAGTTCCAACTCCTCGCGTGGCTTCCCCTCGTAATGAAAGCTCTTTTGGATCCCCTTCCGAGTAGTTTGCAGGGCTTCGGACAGCTTTTCCGTCACTGCCTGGAGAAATTGCAATGAGGGGCCATGATATTCCGGCACGGTGACCGATTGACCGCACAGTGAACAATTAACTGTCAGTCCAGCCCCCTCCTTGTCGGCTACCAATTCGCCCTGGCAATGCGGACATTCAAAGACGACGTCGCGCTCCGTGATCTGAACTCCGGCACTCTCGATCCGATCCGAGGACTCCAGAGACGGGGTCGTTCTGTCGTCGAGCTCGCTCATTGTTGTGATGTACCGTTCGCAGATAACGATGATGTCGCCGCAGGTAAGTTATATGCGAGACGGTACACTAAATCCAAATGGAGAGTTGTCCGGCGAAATCAGAAATCAAGTCTTGCTGGGGCACCACAAAGTGTCCGAGACACGAGTCACCATGGCACAAGCGACTGCGCCACTTAGCGACAAAATGACGCGTTTCTGCGATAAGCTTCTTGCAAGTATTACTGCCTACTGCTGATTTACAAGAGGTTATAACTTCCACAGAAGCTGGCACGGCTTGTGCATTAGCCTACTCCGCGGTTTTATGGCTAAAATCTTAGGAATTGACCTTGGCACCACCAATTCGTGCATGGCCGTGATGGAGGGTGGTGAACCCGTGGTCCTCGAAAACTCGGAAGGCGCCCGCACCACTCCATCGATCGTGGCATTCACGAAAAGCGGCGAGCGGCTGGTAGGCCAGGCTGCAAAACGCCAGGCGGTAACAAATTCGCAAAATACGGTCTTCTCGATCAAACGCTTCATGGGACGCAAGTATGAGGAAGTGCAGAATGAGGCGAAACGGGTTCCGTACAAAATTATTAAGGCATCCAATGGCGACGCGCACGTAGAAGTCGAAGTCGGTGGCGAGCGTAAGACATTTTCTCCGCCCGAGATTTCTGCGATGATTCTGGCGAAGCTGAAAAGCGACGCGGAGTCGAAGTTGGGCGAGAAGATCACGCAGGCCGTGATCACGGTCCCGGCCTATTTTAATGACTCACAGCGGAACGCGACGAAGGATGCGGGCCGAATCGCCGGGCTGGAAGTTCTCCGGATTATTAACGAACCGACTGCTGCTTCGCTAGCCTACGGACTCGAAAAGAAAAAGGATGAGAAAATCGCGGTCTATGACCTCGGTGGCGGCACCTTTGATATCTCTGTACTGGAGATCGGTGAAGGCGTCTTTGAAGTAAAGGCGACCAATGGGGACACCCATCTTGGCGGTGACGACTGGGATAACCGGATTATGGATTGGATTATCTCGGAGTTTCGACACGACACCGGGATTGATCTGGGCAAGCAATCCGACGCGCTTCAGCGAATCAAGGAGGAGGCTGAGAAGGCGAAGATCGCGCTCTCTTCGTCTCAGGAATACGAAATCAACCTACCGTTCATCACGGCCGATGCGACCGGGCCCAAGCACATCCAGAAGAAGCTGACGCGGGCGAAACTCGAGCAGCTCACTGACGACTTGTTCCAACGCACCATCAAGCCGGTGAAGGCGTGTCTGAGCGACGCGAAACTCTCCGAGAGCCAAATCAATGAGCTGGTTCTGGTGGGCGGCATGACGCGCATGCCAAAGGTGATCGAGACGGCTCGGCAACTGATCGGAAAAGAGCCGCACAAAGGCGTTAATCCCGATGAGGTTGTAGCCGTCGGCGCTGCCATTCAGGGTGGCGTGCTTCGGGGCGACGTCAAAGACGTGCTTTTGCTGGATGTCACCCCGCTTACGTTGGCGATCGAGACCGCGGGCGGGATTGCGACACCGATGATCCCGCGCAACACGACCATCCCGACGCGGAAGTCGCAGATCTTTTCTACGTTCAGCGACAATCAGCCGGGGGTTGAGATCAAGGTGCTACAAGGCGAGCGGCCGATGTCTCGTGATAACAAGAATCTAGGCACGTTCCATCTGGACGGTATTCCCCCGGCGCCTCGCGGGGTCCCTCAGATCGAAGTCACATTCGATATCGACGCAAACGGGATTTTGAACGTGTCGGCCAAAGATCTGGGTAGTGGCAAGGAGCAGAAAATCTCCATAACCGGTTCCAGCGGTTTGACCAAGGACGAGGTTGAGAAATTGCGCCAGGACGCAGAAGCGCACGCGGAGGAAGATCGGAAAGCGCGCGAGACGGCCGAGGTGCGCAACAATGCCGACAACCTTGCCTATCAATGTGAAAAGCAGCTTCGGGAACTTGGAGACAAGGTTTCCGGGGAGCAGAAGAGCGGTGTCGAGGAAGCAATCAAACGCGTGCGCGAAGCTTTGAACGGCAATGATGGCGACGCCATCAAGCAGGCGATGGAAGAACTGCAGTCTCGATTCCAGGCTATCAGTGCGGAGCTATATAAGCAGGCCGCCGCAGCGCAGCCAGGGGCTAAGCCGGGCGAGACTGGCGAAAGTTCCACCGGCCCGGGCAGCGCTCCGAAGCAGAGCGAAAATGTCGTCGACGCTGATTTCGAAGTTGTCGATGAGGATAAGAAAAAGAGTTGATTCGGATTTACGAAATTCCCGACGCGGCCGACGGTACAATCCTTCGCCGCGGGCGCGTTGGTAAGGTAAAACCCCACATTAAATCCAAAAGGAGGATACAGAACATATGGCAGTAAATGTGAAACCTCTCGGCGATCGCGTACTGGTTCAGCCGCTCGAAGAGAAGGAAGTGAAAAAGGGAGGCATCATCATTCCCGATACGGCGAAAGAGAAGCCTCAGGAAGGGACGGTCATCGCCATCGGTACCGGTAAACTCGATGACAAAGGTAAGAAAATCGAGTTCAACGTAAAGGTCGGCGACAAAGTCCTGATCTCCAAATACGGTGGCACCGAGATTAAGATCGACGGTGAAAATTACTTGATCATGCGCGAGGACGATATCCTCGGGATCATTGGATAACTCTCAACTTGAGAAACCTAATTAGTTAAGTCTATGGCAGCAAAACAATTACAGTTTGATGAGGCAGCCCGACACGCGCTGCTGCGCGGTGTGGAGAAGCTCTCCAAAGCGGTGAAGGCTACCCTTGGACCGGCCGGACGCAATGTCATCCTGGACAAGAAATTCGGTAGCCCAACCATTACTAAAGACGGCGTTACCGTGGCGAAGGAAATCGAGCTCGAGGACCCGTACGAGAATATGGGAGCCCAGCTGGTCCGCGAGGTCGCTTCCAAAACGTCGGATGTCGCCGGTGATGGCACGACGACCGCGACCGTCCTGGCTGAGTCAATCTTCCGCGAAGGGCTCA
>JBAUZZ010000308.1:0-2276 GCA_049585495.1 Chthoniobacterales bacterium
TACCAGAACTGCTGCTCGAACTCGACGTGCTAGTCGACGTGCTCGAACTGTTGCTGGAACTGGTATTGATATTGGCTTGCAACTGGACAGAGGCGCTGGTGGGTGGATTTATGCCCAGGGTATGCGCCTTATCGCGGCTCACTTCCATCAACGCGAAGTCGACAACGACCTCCGGGGACGCCCTGTCAAAATCGCTAACGATCTTTTCCGCTAGTAGTACCTGGTCGGGCGTTCCCCGGATCACGATGGCTTCCTGTGAAGCAAGTTGCTGAACGCGGTTCACATCGAGGACGGAACGTAGAGTGTTCACCAGGTCCTGGAGCTCGGTCGGTGCCGATAGGTTTGAGAGATAAAAAGCCTTGATGACATTTTCCTCCAGTTCCTTCCGTTTCGCAGGATTGTCTGCTGCCACGAAAATCGTATTGCGAGTCATCGGCTTCCAGAACGTCTTCGATTCGGCGGCGACCAGATCAAGTGCCTCCTGCAACGTGACTCCGTTTAGTTCGACATTGAGTTGCCGTGGGGCGAAGTCCGGATCAAAAAGCACGTTAACGCCAGCCAACTTGCCAATGGTCTGATAAACGATTTTGGCGTCTTGCGACAACTTCAATGTGACTGGAAGAGTGGAAATGCCGCTTAGTTTCACGGGTCCTTGCGCATCCAAAATGTCGGGGCTTAGTCCGGGTTCGGACCGAGACACACTCGCGGCACGATTTCCCAGCGCTTGTTGGATCATGTTGCGAGTATTTGTCACTTGCTGTGAGGCGATGGGACTGGATGGGTCAATGCTCAGGGCTTGTTCAAATAATGCCAAAGCCTCTTCGAGGCTTCCCGCCTGCTGCAGTAGCGTCGCACGGTGCACTTTTGATGCGGCGGCCAAGAACCGGATTCTGGTCAGTGCCGCGCGATATCGGGTGTTCCGCGGATCTGCATCATAAGCTTTCCGGTAGGCTTCGTAGGCGCCTTCGTAATTTTGGCGCGCCTCCAGATCTGCGCCCTGCTTGTACGCCGATTGACCCTTCTCAGCATGAGCGGGCATCGCCAGAAATACGAACAAAAGCACGAAGCCGGCTGTGATGAACCATTTCGCCATGCACCCAGTGCGCAAATTACCGCTTATCACCCGAACTCCCAAACAATCCCACACTTTGATACTCCTCCTTGAGAAACCGCAACGTTTTCCGAGTCAAAGCGCAGGGACTTGACTGCTAAGAACGCGAATTCTCGCAAACGCTGCAGCAATTCTTCGTAGAAAGAGCCCGCGTGTTTGGCGAGTGGTGTTACAGATTTGTGGCTCAAATCGCGACACTTGTGCCAGCTTTTTCGCCGCTGCTGTCTGGCTCAGCCGTTCTTCAATTCATACGCGAACCAAATCTCCAGAACACCCCCATTGCCCAGAAGCCGACCCGTGGCTCTATCTAGGCCAAGGAGAACTGAATATATGGACCTTACTTCCTCTAGATTTCAACCATGCCGCCATCAACGACGATTTCGGTGCCAGTCATAAAACTCGAATCATCACTTGCAAGAAACAGAGCCGTCTTCGCAAGCTCGATAGGCTCGCCCATTCGCTTCATTGGAATGACCGAGTTTAGATAATGTTTTGTGCCTTCAAGTGTCTCTGCATCCATACTCCGTCCTAGGATTGGAGTTGCTATTGGTCCAGGACTTACCGCATTTACACGAATGCCTTGTCCGACAAGCTCCGCTGCGATCACGCGAGTGAACGAACGCACGGCGGCCTTACTCGCAGAATAAGCACCAGTTCCAGGGTTAGACATTTGGTTAACGATGGAACTGCAAAAAACGATGGCGCCTCCTCTTGCCATATGCGGAAGTGCCTTCTGGACTGTAAAGAACGCACCCTTCGTATTGATCGCGAATGTCTTGTCAAAATCTTCTTCGCTACACTCGGCGACTGTCCCACGCGATAAAATACCTGCGTTTACAAAGAGAATGTCGATTTTTCCGAACTTCGACTTAACTTCGCTCATGAATGCTTCAAGATCTTTAAGAGAACTCACATCACCCGCAAATCCTAAAGATTCCTCGCCTATTGTTTTGAGCGCTGAGTCGATTGTCTTTCCATCTCTTCCCATGATGGCGACTTTTGCACCCTCTGCGTGAAATAATTGCGCACTTGCCAAGCCTATGCCGCTGTTACCACCAGTGATGACCGCTATTTTCCCCGCTAATTTGTTTGATGACATAGTTTGGCCCTTTCGTTGTGCACAACAGTATCTATAACGATGCAACAAAATAGAACCCTATACCGC
>JBAUZZ010000309.1:0-7249 GCA_049585495.1 Chthoniobacterales bacterium
TTAGGTAGGTACTTCTTCCAGCCGACTACATTCGGCCCGGACCGCTTGATCTCCCTGGCGCCCGCAGCGAGGGTATCTGGCAGTATACGCGTGGGCAACGAGCATTGGCGGTTATGGACCCACGTATTGGTTGCCGTACAGACCTTCATCACGCGGCCTCGCTTGCTGCCGCCGTCTTCGACGGTCTGATCTCGACGATAACGTGCTTCATCAGCGGCTGGTCGCTTTGAACACTGTAGTCGCCGATGGGACAAAGCAGGTTCAGCTCCGGCATGTAACCCATCGTGCAACCGCGTGGCAGGTTGTAGGGAATGGCGCGATAGCCATGCACGTGACGAGTGGAACCGTCCTTGGCAAAGCTCGTCAGGTCCACGAGGTCATACTTCTTCAAGCCGCGATCCTTCATGTCATCT
This sequence comes from Chthoniobacterales bacterium, assembly GCA_049585495.1. Lineage (GTDB taxonomy): Bacteria > Verrucomicrobiota > Verrucomicrobiia > Chthoniobacterales > JAFAMB01 > JBAUZZ01. The sequence goes on from JBAUZZ010000309.1 coordinate 414, forward strand.
TCATTCATAAAGACCAACGTGCGCAGGTTCTTGACGCCCCGGTAACGATCGTCATCGGGGGCCGAAGCCAATCGCTGGCTTGGTTCCGCTTGATTGATTGGATTCAGTAGGTGTCGGCATTTGTGGGTTGGGTTGGTGGAGGTTTCGGCCGGCTCGGACGCGACGGCGTCAATGCTCTGCTGACGCCGAATCCAACATTGCTGCAGGGATGACGTGATTCAAGTTGACACGCGTCCGGCGCCAGCTCTGTTCTAATTTGAGGAAAATTGTCGCAATGCAAGAATACGATCTTTACATCAATGTGAAGAAGCCTGCCGTGGGCCTCTACGTGCGGGCCGGCGCAAGTCTCCCAGATTTCGCCGATCCGAAAGAATGGATCTTTGATGGCAGCGCGACGCAAGACCTGCTGCCGCCTAGTGTTATAGAAGGTGTCGAAGCCGACGGGCATGCCTTTCGGGATATGGATTAACGCGAGGACGATGGTCAGGGACGTTACTGCCGAACAGCTTCTTCGCCTTTGAGAGGTCAGCAGGGATTCAAGCGTGCCATCCGCTGTTCCACAACCGGTCGTCGCCCAGCTCACGCGGGCCGCCATTTTTCTCGTCGTGACAGTCAACTCCGGAAAGGAAAATGAAGCCACCGTGCGGACGTTGTGTGGCGATCTGGCCGCTCTTCTGCGTGCAGTGGGTTTCCGCGATCTCGAGGGGAGGCTGTCATGTGTCATGGCGTTTGGCTCCGACGCATGGGACCGCCTGTTCGGGGCACCGAAGCCGAAAGAATTGCACCCGTTCCGTGAGATCCATGGCCGCCATCACGCTGTCGCAACACCGGGCGACATCCTCTTTCATATCCGCTCCATACGCATAGATTTGTGCTTCGAACTGGCGACACAGATCATGTCGCGGCTCCGCGGCGCCGTTTCCACGGCAGACGAAGTGCACGGTTTCAACTATTTCGATGATCGCGACTTGATCGGCTTCGTCGATGGGACGGAGAACCCAGTGGATCAGGCTGCTGTCAACGCCACCATCATCGGCGAAGAGGATGCTGCCTTCGCGGGTGGAAGTTACGTGATCGTGCAAAAATATCTGCATGATCTGACGCAGTGGAATGAGCTTCCCGTCGCGGAACAAGAAAAAATCATAGGTCGAACCAAGCTTTCCGACATCGAGCTAGACGATGCTGTGAAGCCAACCTCGGCCCACAACGCTTTGACGACGATTATCGAGGACGGCGAGCAATTGGAGATTGTGCGCGACAACATGCCGTTCGGTGACGTGGGGAAGGGCGAATTCGGCACCTATTTCATCGGCTATGCCCGGTCCCCGCGCAGGATCGAGCAGATGCTCGAGAACATGTTTGTCGGCCGGCCGCCGGGCAACTATGACCGGTTGCTGGACTTCAGCCGCGCCGTGACTGGCACGCTGTTCTTTGTGCCGTCGGCGACGTTTCTCGAAAATGTTGCGACAGGGGAAGCGGTCCCATCGACTGTTGGCCCGACCTCAAAAGAGCCCGAGGCTAAGGACAAGTCCAAATCGCGACTGTCTCCGCCCGACGGTTCACTCGGTATTGGTTCTCTAAAAAAAGAGGCAGGATATGAATAATCTCCATCGTGAACTCGCCCCTATCTCTGACAAGGCTTGGGCTCAAATCGAAGAGGAAGCGTCCCGCACCCTCAAGCGCCACTTAGCGGCGCGGCGGGTCGTGGATGTGCTGGGCCCGAAGGGTCTCGAACTCTCGGCTGTCGGCACCGGTCACCTCCACCAGCTCCAGGCGCCTGGCGATGGGATCCAGGCCGCACAACGCGAGGCGAAAGCGCTCGTCGAATTGCGCGTTCCATTCGAACTCACGCGCCAGGCGATTGACGACGCGGAACGCGGTGCAACCGATTCAGACTGGTCGCCGGTGAAGGAAGCGGCACGCAAAATCGCCTTTGCCGAAGACCGCTCCGTCTTCGACGGATACGCCGCGGCGGGGATTCAGGGCGTCCGTCAAGGAAGCAGCAATCCGGGATTGACGCTCCCTTCCAATGTGGGGAGCTATCCGGGTGCGGTGGCGCAGGCGATGAGTCAATTGCGCCTCGCTGGTGTCAATGGCCCCTACGCCCTCTTGCTGGGCGCAGAGGCATACACGGCCGTCAGCGGGGGAAGCGACGAAGGGTATCCTGTCCTTCAACATATTCAGGGTCTTGTCGATGGAGAGATCGTGTGGGCCCCAGCCATCGAAGGTGGCTTCGTGCTTACGACTCGTGGCGGTGATTTCGAATTAGATATCGGGCAGGACACCTCCATCGGTTACTTGAGCCATTCCAAGACGATCGTTGAACTGTACTTCCAGGAGACCTTCACTTTCCGGCTGCTGACAACCGAGGCTTCCGTAGTGCTCGCGCCTGGGGGAGAAGTAAGCGTTGGGCCCATCCGTCCTGAAAGCGCGTAGGCGGCCTTAAACGCATACCTCTTAAGGGCGCCGTGTGAAGCTTCCATTCTTCACCATCGGCCATTCCAACCGAAGCCTAGAGGAGTTCTTTGAGCTGATGAGTGGCGCACATATTGATCTTGTCGCTGGCTGTCGGATCACCCAAAAATAGGCCAAGAATGAGTACCTGGCAGCGCGTACGGGACTCGAACCCGTGCACTGGCCTGAGAGGGCGCCGATGCATTTTTCTTAAGCCTTAGAAGCCCCCGACTTGTTGAAATAGTGTTCCGCTAACTATGTCCGCAAGCTATTTTAGGAAACGCAGCGGTCCGGCGGAAGTGTTTACCGACGCAACCGATTGCGGGGCGGCGAACCAATATACGAGGTGGAAATTGTATCGGCTACGGACGATGAGGTCGTCGCCAGCCACGTGGGCATGCCGTTGCTCGCCCATCGGACCTATCGGGCATTGCGCAGTCCGGTCGATACTTTGCTGGTCGCGGGCGGCGATGATCCGAGCGAGATGCAATATTCATCGGACTTTCTCAATTGGCTCCGGAAACAGAGCAAAAAAGTTCGTCGTTTGGGGTCAGTCTGTACCGGAGCCCTGGTTCTAGCAGATGCCAATCTGCTGGACGGGCGCAGGGCGACGACCCATTGGAACTGGTGCAACGAACTTGCCCAAAAACACCCACTTGTGAAGATAGACACCGAACCGATCTATGTTCGCGACCAAAACGTCTACACGTCAGCTGGAGTCACCGCTGGCATTGATCTTGCCCTCGCGCTGGTAGAAGAAGATTTGGGAAGTTCACTCGCTCTCCAGATCGCCAGGATGATGGTAGTCTTTCTGCGGCGACCCGGCGGGCAGTCGCAGTTTAGCGCCACGCTCGCCGCTCAGGCCGGCGCAAGGCAACCACTGACGGATCTCCTTGCCTGAGGGACGGTTCCTTGAACGTTCGAACTTTCGACCCCCTCTCTGCCCGACGAATCAGGGGCGTAGGCTGCGGCCTATTAGACACTTACGCCTAATTCTAAGAACGGGCCCGAATTCTGCTCTTACCGGCTACGCCCACAGAGCTTTTGCCATGACGACAACTATAGCCTCAAAGTTTGTTCTCGTTCGCCACCCCCAAGTGATGCCGCAACTGGTGCAGACCCTGGATTCGCCTGCCGGCCTTGCTGCCTTTATCTACGACAAGTTCAACGACTGGACATACAGCGGAGGGGATGACGAGAAGGGACTCAGGCGAGATGAGATGCTCGACGACATCATATTCTACCGGCTTACCAATACTGCGGCTTCTTCCAAGCGACCCTACTGGGGATCAACGTCGAATGCTCCGGCCATGGGGTGGCCAAGGAACAACCAGCCGCCGTACCGACGCTCTCAAATTAGTCCAGCTGGTTAGTCAGCACCTAGGAAACTGAAAGAGACGAACTATGACAGCATTGTCGCCTAGTCAAGTACCCGCCCATCAGTTTGAGTCGTTGGACCACATGTTCATTTTGCACGCCCTGAAAGCGGGGCTGGCCGGTGTTCTCGCGCTATTTGTCGCTGAAGCTCTTCGTCTGCAGTACCCCGAGTGGTCCGTGTTCACGGTGGTGGCGTTGATGATGGTTCATTACTATCCTGGGTCCATCGCGCTCAAGTCGCTCTTCCGTTTTGTGGGTACCCTGGTCGGCGCAAGCTTGGGTGTCTGGCTTATGAGCGACTACTTTTCTTCTCCTGTCTTATTCCTGGGCGGAACGTTCCTAGTTATGTGTTTCGCCAGCTACAAACTGGGGCATCTCAGCTCAAGAATGTCGCCCTATGCGTATTTCTTGGCCGGGGTCACACTTATTATCGTCGAAAGCACCGGCCTAACCCAACCGGATAAGGAGTGGTTTGTTGCACTTAGCCGTACCGAGGAAACTTTTGTCGGAATTATTGCTGTTTTGATTATCACTCCGTTATTCCGGGTTCGACATCCCCGACTTGAATTTCAGCGGCTCGCTAGCTCAGCGGTCGACCAACTCAAGAATCTAATCAATGCTGAGCTCCGAAACATCAGGGAGGGAACGCCTTCTAACTCTGAAGTGCTGCAGGAGCAAACTGCTGTCGTGCGAAAGCTGCTGTCGCTTGACAACCTTTTGATAGCTGAGCGGCGTGAAAGTTTGTACTTCGGAGCGAACACGGCCATTCTCGATAAGACCCGGAATTCATTACGAAACCTTTTTCAAGCCGTACTCGATCTGCGTCAATCGCTGGTTGACGGCAAGGTGCTAAGCCGACCCCTCCGGGCGCAATTGGATGCGGTACAAGATTTATTCGGGCACCGCTTCTGCTGCGTTGACCGCGCCTCGACGGAAGATCCACCTATCCTCGCGACTGCGTTCCAGGCTTTGGATGAAGAAATCAATCGCTGGCTTCGATCCGGTGAGCTCAAGGAACTACCGGCCGACCAACTAGCGGCTTATCTCCGTTGTTGGAATGCCCTTCGCTGCATTCAGAAAGAGTTGCTGAGCCTGTGCGACTTGGAAAACCAGTTGCAGTGCCCCGCGCAAAGCGCGGTGATTCAGTCTGATCCGCCCAGGGTTCATCGGAAGATCGATCGACGTCTGGCCATTATTGGATTCAAAGGAGGCCTCGTCAGCGTTGTCAGCCTATTTCTAGTAGTATGGCTTCATCTGCCGGGAGCACCCCTTCTGCCGGTCGCCGCGTGGCTCGCCTTGATTTTCACTTCCTACGAGATACCAGTCGGTCGCCCGGGACATGTTCGGGCATTTCGGCATCTTCTGCAGACGGCTTTATACGGTTTCTTGATCGTCCTTGTCATTCTTGTCCTTACACCCTTCATGTCGAACTATTGGTTCATGAATCTGATCCTGTTCTGCATCCTGTTTGCCCATGGTTATTTTGCCTCAAAAACTCCCGGGCTGGCCTTCTGGATGTTAGGGACACTCTTTCTCGTTCCGGTTTTAGTCGTTCTTAACGCGCAAAAACCGGTTCCATTCGCGGCCATTATGGACAGCTACTTAGGGGTGATGATCGGCTTGACGATCGGAGTGACTATAGCGCGTGTGCTATGGCCGAGGTTGCCCCAGAACGAGTTGAAAGAAGCCACCGTCAGATTTTGTGACGTTGCGAAATTAGCCTTGGGCGAGAACTCTGAGGCATCAGTGAGTAGTATCAATTCCACCCTCTCGACTCTTCCATTGGATATCGCACGAACAACGGCAGCACTAGGAGTCAACCGGCTTCTACTCGAAGAACAGGCAAAGTGGAACAGGTTGGTTCCTATTTTGATCAGCCTTTCTGCGCAACTGCCGCGTCTGGCATCGATTCGGGCTAAGGTCGCGGATTCCCAAGAAGTTAGGCTTTACCTAGACAGCTTTCACCAGGATTCTCGCTCCTGGATGGAGGCTCTCAGCCGTTTCTTCCGTCGGCCAGACAACAAGAAGACTCTACCCTCGGTGCGAGTTCTCATTGACGGATTAAAGCAAAGGATGGAAAGCCTAAAAGTATCTGAACTATTGCATCCTTCTTCAAACGGGCAATCGCCCGAAACTTTGATGGATATGAACGAGTATCTAGTTGCAGCGGACCTCATGCAACAGTGCGGCGACATCGCCTTAAGCCTACGGTTAGTAGAATACTCGGGGGATTATTTCCTTTAGGAGCTGCGATGGAAAACCAACGAGATTTTTAGATCCTGTCGGACATAAAATAAAAATTCAACCAAAAATTCCCTTCGTCTATGAATGTGTTACATCCCGAATTCAACTTTCTCGGTTTTCTCGTTCCTTTGAACTTGGTTGCCGGAGTTCTCGGTTTTCTGATAGCTTGGCTGAGCGTCGCCCTGCTGGAGCGCCTTCGACTCACACGCTATGTGGGCAACGTCTCGCTCTTCTTTATCGCGCTGGCTGTTCTGCTAGCCGGCTTAACAGATTGGCTGGTGAATCTATGATAAAAAAAATATTGGGTTATAGCGCCACACTGGCGATTGCCGCGGCTGCCGGTTGGATCGTCTGGAGTGAATATCGGCACTATAGTGACGATCCATGGACACGAGACGGGCAAGTTCGCGCCAACGTGGTGGGCATTGCCCCGCGAGTGCCCGGACCGATCATCCGAATCGCAGTAGTTGACAATCAGCTTGTAAAGCGGGGGGACCTGCTCTTTGAGATCGATCCGGCGGATTACCAAGCCGCGGTCGAACTGGCAAAGGCACAAGTACTGGCTGCGAAAGCAGCCTTAACCCAGAGGAAGCAGGATTTGGATAGACAGACCGAGTTGTTTCAGAAAAAGGTCAATGCACTGCAGGAATACCAAGACGCCCAGGACAATTACGACAGTGCGCAGGCAAATTTAGCTGCAGCAAAAGCAAATCTACTAACGTCCGAATTGAAACTTAGTTACACGAAGGTCTATGCCTCGG
>JBAUZZ010000310.1:0-5596 GCA_049585495.1 Chthoniobacterales bacterium
GACTCCAATTCGAGCATCACGAGCGTCCCGGTCGCATCTTGTGTGAGTGTCTGATCGATGCGAATCCCGATCTCCTTCCCCACCGTCATCGCACCGGAGAGGAGGTGCGACTTGATGAGTTTCTGCGCGAAATTCAGTCTCATGTTGGCCTCCGTGTCATCGGCTTAGCAAATATACAACGAATCGGCGGTGGATGATCACAAAGCTTCCGGGCCCTCCATTAGCGCCGCGATCCAGGAAAAGGGCGCCCCCCACGATCATCTTTTGGGCGAGCCTCATTAACCTTGAGTTTGCGGCCCCCTATATCCTTTCCATCGAGACCCTTGATTGCAGCGTTACCTTCCGAGACATTGCCCATCGTAACGAACCCAAAGCCGCGCGACTGGCCGGTTTCGCGATCCGTGATCAGTTTGACTTCAGAAACCGTGCCGAACGGCTCAAAGAGTTCCCTCAGTGTGTGTTCTGTCATGTCAGAGGAAAAATTTCCCACGTAAAGCTTCATGTTGATTGGTGATTTAAACCGATTCTCAGTTACAGAGCCGTTCCCGAGTGTCGGGTTTCAAATCATCAATGAGGCTGCCCTGATCGACGATCCACCGTGCCACTGAACCAGAACAAACGAATGTCTCATTGTCGGCCTTAAAGCGCACGTCCGACCTTGATGGAGTTGTCCAGGCGAACGTAGCCGATCGTAGCCGCCGACAAGCGAGTCACTAGGGCAGCTAGAGAATACGGCCCAGAACGATACGGTGGCGCTGATTGTTTATCGCCAATACAAATTGGGCTTAAAATTCTGTGCCGGTGAACGGCAGAGCTCCTGCACTGCCGGCAGTCTTAGGCGTCGCTCGGTCCAGGCTTTCGCTCGAGACATGTGTCTCCTTTAACACTGATAGGCAATAGGAAATAACTCAAGAAAGATGCGTTATTGTTGGCGCCAAACCCCATGCTATAAGCCACGCCTTTCAGGCGGTTCCGGTGGTTGCGGTACTCCTTGCAATTGCCGCCATTCTTCCACATCGACCGAAATTCCGAGCATCCAAACAGTTCCATCATCGCACAGGACAACAAACCGGCCGCGCTCAAAATGGGTGATCGCGATGGGCTTCCGAGTATTCACGATCCGCGTTTACCCCGGATCGTCTGAACTGTCCAAGTTTTTCCTCCTGAAAACATTTGGGCAAAACACGAAAGCCGGCACGGGACTCGAACAACCCGATGTTTGATTCTCTTCAATACCTTTTTCGAAGGCTTGCGATTGCTTTCTGCAATGGCAAGGCTATGGGGCTGGGAAGCATACTTATCCGGTTGGTTACACTTCTCCTGCCAAACATGAAGGTTAACGAACCAATCAAGAGGTTGTGCGAGCCGGATGAACCGGCCGGAGACTTGGAAGTAGCCCCCAAGATTGTAGAATGGACCTTCGATTCGAGAACGTCTACAATATCGTGTGCGAGGTGAGACTCCTGGCCGACGCGAGGGCGCTCGACCGTGTTACGAGGAACAGGAGGGCTAAGCCATGATCGGACATCCAATCCAACCCGAATCGCCCGACGACATGCGGGTTTGGGAACTACCGAACAGCAGATTCGTTTACAGGACAGAGGACGGAGCGTTCGAAGTGCAACCGATAGACGAGAACTGGTGGCATCGCGAGGACACGCTAGAACGCGCCGTAGAATGGTTCGCAACGCAATGGAGAACACGATTATGACCAAGCAAGAAGCTACCGAATAGGCCTTTGAATCACGACAATGATGACCGGCTCGACCAAGAAACCTTGGAGGCGGCGCTCGCCTATGAAAACAGTTCTAAAACCTCATGACCCAAAAACCACTGGTCCCAAAATCTCGCAAAACAGTAGAGCACGCCAGAAAACAGCCTGCAAAAGATTCGGCGAAAAAGGGCAGGAAATCAGTCGGCGCAGGAGAACCCACGCTCGGCAACATAGATTCCCTCGTTAGCGAGCATCTTGCCGCCTTTCGAAACGCAGAGAAAACGCTAGCGGAAGCAAAAGCGCTCGTTGAAACCTATCGCCAGAAATATCCTGAATTGAGCGATTACATCCCGCGCACAGTGGAAGAACGCGGGATACAAATCCGCGAGGATGCCTCGGACGAGTCGCAGGGTTCACACAGATTCTACGTTCGCATTCGATGGGGAGCGCAGCGGTATGAGGTCGCTGGCGCAGCGGAGCACGACTACAACCCAGTGGATGCCGCGACGTGGATCCAACGTTTCAAGGAACAACTAGCGATCAGCATAGCAAAGATCGTTTTTGCGAGAGAAGCCGCCAAAGCTCCAAAATAAGTTCTGACTTCACTCCTCGACCGATTTCCGGTGGGAATGAAGAGGACTCGAGCCACTTGAACCAAAGTCCTCCCATGTTCAAAGAGTCCGCAAAACTGCTCGTCTGGTTAATCCCCGTTCTCTTACTCGCCCTGATCGTCCTGCCGCAAGCGATCCGCATCCTGCGCGAGTACGAACGCGGGGTTATTTTCCGTCTGGGCAAGCTGCTTGGAACGAAAGGACCGGGAATGATTTTCCTCATCCCGGTCGTCGATCGCATGGTGAAAATGGATCTGCGTGTCGTGACCCTCGACGTCGCGCGTCAGGAAGTCATGACCCGCGATAACGTGCCGATGACGGTGGGCGCCGTCGTTTATTTTCGCGTGGTCGATCCCGAGGCTGCGGTCGTGCGAGTGGAGAACTACCTGAAAGCGACTTCGCTCATTTCGCAGACAACGCATCCCTGTTTAACCAACCCGTTATTTCCGCCTTCGTTGATGAATCGATCGATGCTGTTAGCGACTTCCTGCGCTTCTCCTCTCGTCCTGTAAGTGCGATCCAAAAGCTCAGTTTCAAGCCAGACAAGCGGATTAACCTTGCGCTCATGTGTAATCACTGGTATGTTAACTTCAAGGCTCCCTCACAAGGTTTCTGATTTCCTCCTCCCCGACGCTTTTATTCCCAAGCGTAGCTCGGTTTAGGTTTTTAACGATCCCGATAGGCAGACTCGGTTGCGACGTTGTCGAGATTTGCTTTACCAGTGGGGCAAGAAAGATGGTCAACTTCAAAGAGAAAGAACGTAGTATGTACGCAAGCATTCGAAGATACAAAACCGACTCAGCGGCGGAGGTAACTCGACTGGTGAATGAGGAATTTGTACCTCAGATCAACAACCTCCCTGGCTTTTTAGCTTATTACGTCATCGACACAGGAGAAGCGATGTTGGCTTCTATCAGCGTTTTCGAGTCGAAGGATGGAGCGGAAGAATCCAACAGAATGGCTGCAAGCTGGGTCAAGGGGCGCCTACCAGGCCTATTGGGTCCACCAGAAATTACTGTTGGTGAGGCGGTAGCTCACACGACAGTGGGTGAGTTAGTAGCCCGCTAAGCCGAATCGCGCCCCATATTTTATCTATCAATTCGTTCATTTGTACCCGCTAGGCGTAAGAACCGCCAAAGAATGGTTAAACGCGATGGAACCAAAAGACTGTATCGGTGGGCTCGGGAAAATCATCTTGCTCTTCTCTCGAAAGCGTAGTATAGTGTTGTTACACAATTTGGACCCAGAGGGAATCGAACCCTCGGCGGCGTAGATGTAGTGCCCTGCGCCCTACCAAAGTAGCCCCAGATGCCCTTCCGAGCCGTGTGACTGCTGTAACCACACGGCTCGGTGCTTTTTCTGTTACCGCTTTAGTCGGGGTTGGTAAAAGACTTAGCTTTTGAGTATTCAACACGCTAGGCGACGCCTGACTGGAGTGCAGGAGCGCTTGTTCTCAGCGGAGAGAAGATATCACAGTTCGCGCAGTTTGATTTACTGCTGTCGTATCCCTTCGAATTGTTAGGATCGATTTGCTCCCTTTAACCCTAGCGCGTTCAGCGTTCGATTGCACCGTCGGCACCTGAATAAAGTGCTATTCCTCTGGAGTCTTCATTTCCTGCGTACGTTAAATGATACCGAGAAATCGACGCCGCGGTTCTTGATAAAACGGATTTAGCCGTACTGGACTCCTTTGCTGGAGACCTGTTCAGCGGTCGAACTCAGCCAGTCTTTCGCATGACGGAATAGAATCTCCGCCCATTGTTCGCGCTTCTGCGCCTCCTGCTGGCGGGAGATGAAATAGCCCGCCAAAAAACTGATTACCACAGAGCCCAGAAGGATTATCAGGAAATTATCTCGCAGACCATCTCTCAATTTGTTGATTGCAGGTGCACCTTCATTTTGAATCCGATCGCCGCCTTCGCCCTGGTGATTTTCCTCCGAGAACTTCTCAGCCCCTGGATCAATCGTCTCACTCATTTTTTGTTCCTCTCGGGCTACGTTGCTTGCCCCGATCAGTCCCCAGCCTACCGTTCCAGCCATTCATTCTCCTTCTCACGATGTCGCTGAATGCACAGCCCAGAAGATGATGCAGCGTGACCCTGGAATCTATCGCTCGCTGGTGGACCCCTATCACTGATGTCAGCACCTCCACGTTGAGGCGGCGGTGGCTCTTGGAATCTTATCGGTCCTAAGCGGATCTCCGTCCAGGTTCAGAATCTTTCTTTCCTCCGGCGGTCTCACCGTGACAAACAGAGGGCCAAAGTCGTATATCAACATTCCCCCGCAGCCGGGATGCTTGAATAGCAGGGGTGTGGACTGCATCTCATCGCTTATCGACATCTCGGGAACAGAAAAAACCACGAAGTTTGTTGACCCGCATCGGAGACACTTCTCCGGAGCAGTACGCAATCCAAAGAATCGCTCCATCTCAAAGGCGGCCTTAAGCTGCCTTTCAATTGCCGCTCTTGCGAGTTCTAGCCTGTCCTCCTTTGCCCTGGCGGCGTTGCCAAGCAAGAAAACAAACAGGCTCGGCTTTCTGACCTGGCGAAGCCCTTCACCGGTCTCGGCTAATCGAGCTTGTAGGCTACTTAATTGCTTTTGCCGAGTTGAGGCTTCTTCGAAATGCTCAATCTCACAGGACACATCTCCGCACTCGAAGCACCAACCGTGCGTCGTAGCGATCAGTACAAGTGCTCCGTCCGGGAGTTCATAGTAGGTGGCCAGCCTCCATTCGTTGCGGTGCTTAAAGGAGCATTTTGAACAAAAATACGAGCTGGAAAACATTCGCTTTGGGTTCCCTTTCTTCGGTACGCGCAGGCCCGGCAACGCCGGTCTCCGAAGTCAACTTTCTGCTTATTCGAACACTTCTGCGGCCTTTAGTCGCTTCGGTTCCCCGAACTTCGAAGTCGCGCATCACCACATCTCAGCGTTTGTGGCAGCTGAACCAGAAAACGTTTCGGATACTTAGTCCACTCGAGTCCAAGTGTAGTTTCGGCCAATAACTGCGACACCAATAAATCCCCGGAGCTTAATCTTGTCTGGCCCCTGTAGTTCCACAAAACAGGAGTACGTTTTGCCACTTTTCGGGTCATAGACCGTGCCATTCTCCCAGCGAGTAGCGCTCTTCTTCGTCAGGCCAGATATAAAAACAAGCCCGATGATCGGATGATTGCGTTTCCTTGGATCCGGATTGTAAATATCGCTCTTCTCTTTCCCGTCGCTCGCATTCGGCTCCCTCAACTCCACGATCTTGGCACTGAGTTTACCTTCA
>JBAUZZ010000311.1:0-1926 GCA_049585495.1 Chthoniobacterales bacterium
ACTCTTTCAATATCACTTCACCGATATCGCCGAAAAAAATCAAACGGGCGCCTGGTGGAAACGGGAAGAGGAGGGACTCTATTGCCCGGTGCTCAGCCTGCGCAGCGAAGAGTGAATGCTATCTAGCCTGCACCGCTCCTGGCGCGGCTGAGCCGCAACCAAAGATGATTCGTGTGAAATGAGGTGATCGGGGATCGGCGTGATTAAGGAATGACGGTAGGGCGAATCCGCCGCGGCGGATGAGCCTAAACCGCAAATGTTGTTAGCCCCTTGAGGCTCATTTGTCCCGCTTCGCGGGACGAATTCGCCCTACCAGCTTTCGGCGGCAAAAATCCTCGCGGAAATGCACGATTCAGAACTATAGAACTACAAATCCTGTTAGATTTGCGGGCTGGCAATTTAGTTGACGAAATCAATTAAATATTTGATTTTGGCAGCGATGTGACTGAGGCGGAACTTCCGCTGACGAAACTTGGCTCTCAAGATGACGAGCGGATCGGAAATAGTTTCGCGCGAACGCGTCGAAGCGGTACGTCGCTTCAATCGATTCTATACCCGGCAAATTGGCGTCTTACAGGAACGGCTGTTGCAGAGCGCGTTTTCCCTGACCGAGGCACGTGTGCTTTATGAACTTGCTCACCGGGAACAGCCCACCGCAACCGAACTCGCTAGAGAGTTGGGATTGGATACAGGGTATCTGAGTCGCATTTTGCGCAGCTTCAGGAAGCGCCGCTTGATTAAAAAGGAGGTCTCAGGATCCGATGCCAGGCAAAATCTTGTATCCCTGACCGAGCAAGGAACTGAGGTTTTCCGTACACTGAATGCGCGTTCCAGTGACCAAATCGCGACGCTCTTGCAGGATCTGCCCGTGATGAGGCAAAACCGTTTGATTGACGCGATGCGCACGATCGAGGAGCTGCTTGACGGCAAGCCCACAGAGAAGGCCTCATACCTGCTCCGACCTCATCAGCCGGGCGACATGGGTTGGATCGTCCACCGCCATGGCGTGCTGTATGCCCAAGAATACGGATGGGACGAACAATTCGAGGCGTTGGTAGCCGGAATCGTAGCGGAGTTCATTCAGCGCTACGACCCGAAGAGGGAACGTTGCTGGATCGCTGAGCAGGATGGCGACATAGTCGGTTCGGTATTCGTCGTCAACCAGTCGATGAAAGTAGCAAGGCTGCGTTTGTTGCTGGTAGAGCCGAGGGCACGCGGCCAGGGCCTTGGCGGACGACTGGTGAGCGAATGCCTAAAATTCGCGCGGCAAGTGGGCTACCGAAAAGTCACCCTCTGGACCAATAGCGTGCTCCGTGCCGCTCGACACCTATACGAATCGGCCGGGTTTCGCCTGGTTCATCAGGAGCCGCACCACAGCTTCGGGCATGATCTGATTGCGGAGACCTGGGATCTGACGCTCTAGCCCTACGCAGATTGTGCTTGCGGCTTTGTGGCGGGTCAGAGCTAATATCTCCTCATTCCGTGTGGTCGCCGGATTTTGCTTCCGGCGTCTATTGAGAACGGGACGAGCTGAGCAAAGGCACCCGAACCGCTGCCAAGCTGTAATGGCTCGGCGATTCTTCCTAGAAAGGCCAACTGTTATGAGACTGGGGTTGTGCGTAGGCGGGTTGGTGGCAACCGGGGTTGTGGTGTTTTCTCCCTTTGCGCTCGGGCGCGGCGGAGGCGGAGGAGGGGGCGGGGGTTCCGCGGGTTATGGCGGGCATTATGGGAACCCTTTCTGGTCGCCAGGGTATCCTGGGCCCGGGAGTTACGATAACGGTTACACGTACACCTACACTCCAAGTGCTGAGCAGCAGTCGACCGCGCAGAAACGCGTTAACGATTACCTGGTGGCAGTTCGGAAAGGCCGACGACGCGCGCCGACCCATCGTTATATCGCGTTGGAAACGCTCAGGCCCACGAAAA
>JBAUZZ010000312.1:0-14496 GCA_049585495.1 Chthoniobacterales bacterium
AAGCCGGCACGCCAACCCTGCGCTTGCACCACCAGGCCGGCGCCGAGCGGCCCGAGCGCCGCACCGAGACCGGACAACCCGAGAAAGAGCCCGATGACTCGCGCTTGTTCTGCTGGGCTGAACGCGCTGGCGATCAGCGCCAGCGCCATCGGCGCGATGGCGGCGCTGGCCAATCCGTCAAGGGCGCGCGCTACCAGGAGCATTCCACCCGTCTGCGCGACCGCTGCGAGTAAGGATGCGCCAACCATGCCGAGGGCGCCGAGCACGAGCACGCGACGCCGGCCATAGACGTCACCCGCAACGCCGCCGGCGAGCATAAAGGCGCCGAGCATCAGCTTGGCAAGGGTGACGGCGATTTGCATGACCGCAGAAGATGCACCTAGGTCGCGGCGCATCGGGCCCAAAGAGAGGTTCGTCACTGCGGTGCTCATCTCGTTCGTGAGGCTGACCAGTACGCAAGCGGTAAAAAGCCACCAGCGATGCCCCTCCTGCGTGGTTGCCGCTGGCTTTGTGTCGGTGGCTCCGGCGCTCATAGCGACACAATCCTAGGTTCGCGTTCCCAAACTCAGCCCAGCGGTTCTGGCGTCATGATGAGCCGCCCAAGGGCAGGAATGGTCTAGAAATCAGTAGCGGCTTCAAAACAAATTGTCGGCAACGATTTGCCGGACCAATAGTCCGATTAGTGTTTGGTTGTACCAGCCGGCTGCGAAGCGCCCACCTCCTCGACCTGAGGCGTTTCCGTTTTGATTTTGCCTTTCCGATCGGAAAATCTTTCGACCAGGTAGAAGAACACTGGAATTAAGAAAATTGCAATGAACGAGGCGGTTAACATACCGCCGATTACGGCTGTCCCGATGATTTGGCGCGAGACCGCTCCTGCGCCCTCGGCTGTCCAGAGCGGGACGCAACCTAAGATGAACGCAAATGAAGTCATTAAAATCGGGCGCAAGCGCAGGCGCGCCCCTTCCAAAGCAGCGTCGACTAGTGATTTGCCTCGCGCTCGTTCCGCGCGTGCGAACTCAACGATGAGAATGGCGTTTTTTGCCGCCAACCCGATTAACATCACAAGGCCGATCTGAGCATAGACGTTATTTTCCAGTTGTCTTCCAAACAACGTCAGGAACGCTCCGAACACTGCCACCGGAGTACAGATCAACACGCTGATCGGTAAGGCCCAGCTTTCATATTGAGCGGCAAGTATCAAAAAGACGAAAAGCAGCGAAAGCCCAAAGATGACGGCAGGTGGCACGCCTTTTTGCGCCAGCTTCTCCTGAAAAGACATACCCAAGTAGTCGTATCCCATCGTCTTCGGCATCTTGCTGGCAAAAACGTCTTCCAGCGCTTTCATCACCTGCAGGGAACTGAATCCCGGATTTGCCGTCACGTTAAGCTGAGTGCACCGAAACAAATTATAACGCTGAGTGAACTCTGGCCCATAAGCCCGTTCGATATCAATGAACGCGGAAAGCGGGACGGAATCACCCTTAGTATTTCTCACGAAAAATTGCCCGAGATTTTCGGCATCAGTCCGGTAGGCTCCTTCTGCCTGTACGTAGACCTGCCACTGCCGGCCGAAACGGTTGAAATAGTTGACAAACAATCCGCCCATGAAGGTCTGCAGCGTCTTGTACACATTGGAAAGCTCGACTCCTTGCTTCAAGACTTTATCCCGATCTACATGGACAAATATTTGCGGTACGGCTGGCGTGAAGGTGGTCGTGATTCTGGCGATCTCTGGCCGTTTTGCGGCTTCCTGGATGAACGTTTTCGTTTGCTCGGCCAAAAAAGGGACATCACGCCCGGACCGGTCTTCCAGCATGAACGTCACGCCTCCGGATGTGCCGATGCCAGGAATCGCCGGCGGCGGGAACACAAAGGCCCGCCCCTCGGGTAATGAACTCAAAGCTCGATTCGCCGAGGCGATGATATGTTGAATGTGTTCTTCCGGGCTCTTCCTCTCTTTCCACTCCTTAAGCGTCACGAAAAAGAACGCGTTGTAGGTACTGGTGACGGAGCTAAGCAGGCTGTAACCGGAAACAGTGGTGACTTTCTCGATGCCCGGAATGTTCAATAAAATGTCCTCCACTTTTTTGGCGGCACCGTCCGTTCGCTCGAGCGAGGCGGAATCGGGAAGCGAGAGATTCGCGTAAAGATACCCCTGATCCTCATCGGGCAAAAAACCGGCCGGGATCCGCTTACCCAGCCATCCGGTCGCAACGAGGACCAGGCCGAGAAAGAGCACGGCCAAGAAGCTTCGACGAATCAGCAATTTGCATAAACTCACGTATCCGTTTGTCGCATTCGAAAACCCGGCGTTGAAGCCTCTGAACAGGAATCCGAGAGGTCCGCGAGATTTCTTCTTCGGCCGCAATAGGAGGGCAGACAGAGCCGGACTAAGGGTCAGAGCATTGAATGCGGAAATGATTACCGATATGGCAATGGTAAGCGCGAACTGTTGATAGAGCCGGCCAGTAATTCCCGGGACAAACGCGGTCGGAATGAATACGGCGGCCAGAATCAAGGCGATGGCGATGACCGGACCCGAGACTTCGTCCATCGCTTTCAGGGTGGCCTCCTTGGGAGAAAGCCCATGCTCGATGTGGTGTTCAACCGCTTCGACCACAACGATCGCATCATCCACAACTAAACCGATCGCTAAGACGAGCCCGAGCAACGACAGGGTATTGACCGAGAAACCAAGCAGCGGGAATACCATAAAGGTTCCCACTAAAGAGACCGGTACTGCCAACAATGGAATCAACGTGGCGCGCCATCCCTGCAAAAAGACGAAGACCACCGCAATCACCAGGATCATCGCTTCGACTAAAGTCTTATAGATGTCGTGGATTCCTTCCGTGACTGCTGCAGTCGTATCCAGTGATACACCGTACTCCAATCCCACCGGGAAGCGCTGTTTCAGTTCATCCATTAGTTTGCGCACGCCCTCGACGGCCTGAATTGCGTTGGAACCGGGCAATTGGTAGAGACCCAAAACAGCGGCTGGTTTGCCATTGACCCGGCTGGTCTGCGAATACGTCTGAGCGCCAAGCTCAACGCGCGCGACATCCTTAATGCGCACGAACGATCCGTTGACATTTGCCCGAAGCACAATGTCCGCGAAATCCTCTTCGGTAACCAGTCGTCCCTGTGCCCTGGCGGTATTGGTAAAGGCCTGCCCTGGAGGAATCGGTGGCGCCCCGATCTGGCCGGCCGGATTCACGTTATTCTGCGCATTAATCGCACTTACGATTTCTGGCACCGTGATATTGAGATTCGCCAGCTTGTCTGGATCGACCCAGATGCGCGTTGCGTATTGACCCGCACCGAAAACTGTAACACTCGAGATACCAGGTACGCGGGTCATCGCGTCAACTAGATTGATGTAAGCGTAGTTGGCGAGGAACGTTGAGTCGTAAATCCCGGTAGGAGAAATGAGATAGACGACCATCAGCGGTGCCGACGTCGATTTCGCCACAGTGAGTCCGTAACTGCGGACGTCGGACGGTAGTTGAGACTCGGCTTGCGACTGCCGCATTTGCGTGAGCACCTGATCGGTGTTCGGATCGGTCGCGACATCGAAGTTAACGATCAAACGCATCGCCCCATTGTTCGCGTTGGTGGAATACATGTAGTTCATGCGGTCCACTCCGCTCATCTGTTGCTCGATCGGTGTTGCTACCGATTGCTCTACCGTGAGCGCATCGGCTCCCACGTAGGTTGTGTCAACCTTGATCTCGGGCGGAACAATGTTGGGGTACTGGGCAACCGGAAGACTGAGAAATGCCACGATCCCAGCGATCGTCATGATGATCGAAATAACCATCGCGACGATCGGTCGATTAACGAAGAACTTTGCCATCGCGTCGAATTCCTAGCTCGTTGCTGGTTTTCGTTCCTCTTGCTGCACCGGGGAATCAATCGTATCCGGCTTCGGCTCCTGGTAAGGCTTAGCAGTCACGACCATCCCTGGTCGCACCTTTTGGACTCCCTCGACAATGACCTTTTCCCCTTCCTTCAATCCTTGCGTGACAACTACCTGGCCCTTAAAGCGCGGTCCAATTTTGATCGGGCGAATTTCCGCTTTGTTATCCTGGCCAAGAACTCCGATCTGATAGCTTCCCTGCAGCTCGACCAGCGCCCGCTCGGGTACCAGCAAAGCGCCTTGAATTTTTTCGATTGCGGCCCTCGCCTTCGCGAATTGTCCCGGCCGCAACGCATGCTCAGGATTCGGAAAATTAGCAGCAATTAAGATGGTGCCAGTCGTTGGGTCCACCTGGCGATCCACGAAGGAGAACTTTCCTCTTTGCGGATAAACGGTTTTGTCGGCAAAGACCATTTCAATGGCTTCTTCGCGCTCAGAATCCGGCCTTTGCATCGCCTTCTGGAGCATGTTCGCGTGCTGCTTATAATCTTTTTCGCTCAATGGAAAATAGAGGCGAATCGGTTCAATTTTCGAAACTGTGGTCAATGTTGTAGTGGACCCAGGACCCACGAGATCCCCGATCTGGGCCTTGGCCAGCCCGGCTATGCCGTCCACCGGTGCGGTGATTTTGGTGAAGCCCAAATTGAGCTGTGCCGTTTCCACTGCAGCCTCGAGGGCAGCGACTTTCGCAACGTTCGCTTGGTTCAACTGCCTCTTATTCTCGAATTCCTGTTCTGAAATCACCTTCTTGTTAAAGAGTTCCTGGGATCTCGCGAAGTCAGCTTCTGTCGCCAATTGGACGGCCTGTGCCTGGTCCAATTGACTCTTAGCCTCGTCGAGAGCTGCTTCGAATGGCCGAGGATCGATCTCAAACAGCAGGTTGCCCTCTTTCACATAGCCTCCCTCCTGATAATCCTTTCTTTGCAGATAGCCTGTCACCCGCGCCCGGATGTCGGCGTTCTCCGACCCATCCAAGGTACCGACCCATTCGCGCACAATCGGCACATCGCCTTTCACGACCTGAGTCACTAAGACTTCTGGGGGTGGTGGAGCTTCTGTCTGGACGGTTTTCTTCTCGCAGCCTGAAAGGCCAAATATGGCGGCGACAATCAACGCCTTCGTTGAACACGATGGACATTTCATAGTTGGTAGTAGACCCCAGTTCTTTAGACCGGAAGAAAGAAAAGACCTTAGGCGGGCTTCGCCTGGCTTCCAGTCACAAGCTGAGTGAGCCGCTTCATATTATCGTCGCTGATGCGGCCAACACCAGAGAGCTTCTTGAGCCTCTTGTCGAAGGTATACCACATTCCACGACCGGTTCGCGGATAGAACACCAAGCCAACGCCATCCGAGGTTTCTGCGCGGTAGGCATTCTCATTCTGATGGTCTTGTACGAACTGGGTGACGGCTTCCATCCACGGGTGCAGCGGATCGGCCGCGAAGATTTCGCCGAGCAACCTGTGCAATTCCTGAGGCGTTGCGGGACGAAGCGATTCGGTAACAGATTTCAGTCTCGCGCCAAGGATTTCGTCAAAACTGCGATAGGGTTCCATGGGCATGGGGTTAGAGACAACTATGAACCCCGCGGCTACGGATGCCAAGAGCTAAATCGGTAGGACACCTGTCGTCGGTGTGAAACGATTGTCCCGCTCGCGGTCATCCTTTAGCAGTATAGGCATAACTAGAAAGTACTACTTCATAGCGTGTGCTAGCGCCGCTAGGGGCCCTCATGGCGTCCTCTTTGCCTCTAAACACTCCGTCTATGAGTCCGCGAAATGTCGCGAGCTCATGACGGGCTAGAAAGCACTGAGACTCTGCTGCCAAGTTTGCGATCACGCCTATGGACACTCGACGGACTTTGTCGCGCCGAGTAGGGTTAGTTGAGCGATATGGTATTGGAAAGAAGAATACCGAAAATGAGGTTAGATTATTTGCAACCCTCTCAAAACTGAGCAAAGCTAAACCAACGTCGAAGGCGTTCCTCTCTAGTTCCCCGATTTCCATATTACCTATCTCCCGTAGGGCGAGCCGGCTATAGCGGCGCGAAAGAGGGCGCGGCTTCCAGCCACCTCCATCATCCAACAAAGCAAATGAAACCACCACCGGGATTATCTTTGATAGCAATCGTCGTTGCTGGCTCGCTCGCCGCGGCCAGTGCAGCATCCGCAAGCTCGGCGCCAGCCGCGCAAGCAGCGGAGCAGGCGAACCCGTCGGATCAATCAGGGCCGGCGGCGCAAGCGATAGGTGACTTCGCTAAGAGCTACGTAGCAGCGTATAACAAGGGAGACGCCAAAGCGGTTGCGAGTTTTTTCGCTGAGGACGCCGAGTACATTGACCAGGACGGCCAGCAAACCAAAGGCCGGGACGAGATTGAAAAGCTGCTTGCCACAGCGTTTCAGGAGGACCCCGGCGCAAAACTGGAAATTGCCGTTGATGAGGTTGTGCAGCTCACTCCGGAGGTGGTGGTTTCCAGAGGCGTGGCGACAGTGACCCCCGAAAGCGGCGCTGCCGAAGCGACGCGATACGAGACCATCCGGGTCAAAAAAGGGGATCAATGGCAGATCTCTCACCTGACAGAAACGTCGGCGCCGGCCCCGAATGCCTACTCCCAGCTTCAGGAACTTGAATGGCTAGTTGGAACCTGGAAGGACAAGGCCGGCGACCAGACGGTCGAAACTAAGATCGACTGGGCGGCGAGCAAGAATTTTCTTACTCGCACCTTCAAAGTGCAGGGAGCCGAGCCGGATGAGACTGATGGCTGGGAGATTATCGGCTGGGACCCGGATCGTCAGCAGATTCGATCCTGGATTTTTGATAGTAATGGCGGGTTTGGAGAATCGACTTGGGCAAACGACGGTGAGCACTGGCTGATTCGAGCTTCGAATACTTTGCCCGATGGCAGCCACTCGACAGCGGAAAATGTACTCACGAAGGTTGACGACAACACGTTCACTTGGGAATCGCAGAATCGAACCCTGAATGGCGAGTTGCAGCCTTCGATCGGGCAGGTCGAAGTGGAACGGGTGTCGCAGAACCCCTGAAGAAGGAGCCAGTCATGAAACGAACGTCATTTAAGGTCTTAGCCCTGTTGGCGGCCGCGTTTCTGGTGCTTTCAGAGACCGAGTCTATGGCCCGCGGTGGAGGCGGTGGAGGCCGTGGTGGAGGCGGTGGAGGCCGTGGTGGAGGCGGTGGAGGTCGAGCTGGAGGAATGGGTGGAGGTGGACGGAGCGCTAGCGCCAGCCGGCCATCAGTCTCAAGGGGAGGATATGGCGGTTCCCGGCCGCAGGGCGTTTCTCGACCACAGACCGTTTCAAGGCCAAGTTCCGGCCGGGCCGGCGGAATGGTTCCTAATAGGAACGTCGGAGGGGGGAATATTAAAGGATCTCAAGTAGCGTCCAAGGCCCAATCCCGCCCAAGGGGCTCGGCCTCGACCTTGCCGTCCACGGCGCAGGCGAGGCGGCCCGCCGGTGCCACGGGTGGAAACAAGGGGGGATTTCCTGATTTGGCGGCGAAAGGCGGAGGCGCAGGAAAGGCGGGTGGGCAGCTTGCGGGCAGAGCCCAAGGCGGGCAACTTGGGGGCAAAGTCCAGGGTGCCCAAGGCGGCCAGCTTGCGGGCAGAGTCCAGGGGGCCCAAGGTGGTCAACTTGGGGGCAGACTCCAGGGCGCAGGCGCAGTTGCCGGGGGGGTAGCGGGGGGCGCACTTGCCGGGGGACTAGCGGGGGGCGCGCTCGGTGGACACTTGGGGGGTGCTCAGGGTGGCGAGCTCGGGGGAAGATTGCAGGGCGGTAACTTGGCAGAGCGAGGAAACAACTTTTCACCGCAACGGAACCAGGCCGTCGCGAATCGCGAGCAATATTGGAACAAATGGAGCAATGATAATCAGGGGAAGCTTAATAACTTCCGGACCAATCGGGACACGAATTGGAACAACATCAGCAATTTTCGGACCAACCAGAACGTGGCCAACCGCTTTAACAAATCGGATTGGAGCAGCTACAAGAACAACGTCCAGGATTTTCGCAACAACCGATCGCTTGAAATCAACAACAGCATCCAGAACAATTTTGATAACAATTTCGATGATAACTGGTGGGGCAACTGTGGCTGGTCGAACGGAGCGGTCTATGGGGGCGCCAATCCTTGGTGGTGGTGGGGCGCCGCCACGGCGGCGACGGCTGGGACCTTCTTAGCGATTAACGCGTTTAACGACGCGACCTACCAACCCCCGGCCTACGATTACGGCGTGAACGTCGTTTACCAGGGAGATGAAGTTTATGTGGATGGAAAGCCGACGGCGACCGCAAAAGAGTATACGCAACAGGCGATCGCCTTGGCCAACGAACCAGCCGCGCAACCTCCGCCGCCCGCACCGCCGGCCCCTGGTCAACAGCCAGAGTGGTTGCCGCTGGGAGTCTGGGCTCTGGCTCAGGAGGAAGAAGGTGATGCCTACATGTTCTTTCAGCTCTCGATTGATAAAAATGGGGTGGTGACCGGGGCGTACCAGAATATCCTGAGTGGTGAGAACTCGCCCATTTCCGGGCAAGTCGACAAACAGTCGCAGCGGGTCGCGTGGAAAATCGGGACCAATAACACTGTCATCGAAACCGGCCTGCAGAACCTGACCCAGGATGTCGCCAGTTGCCTTGTCCACATGAGCGGGGGCATAACGCAAACCTGGCTATTGGTTCGCCTAAAGCAACCCGAGATGCCCAGCGCGCCGCAAGCAGCGAGTACGCCAACTGCTTTCGGCCAACCGGCGCTTCAACCCGGGCGAGATACAACGCCTGTGCCTGGCGCTTAGCGTTTGAAGGTTTTCATCGTACCTCTCGGGACGGGATTCGAAGATAATATTCTTTCCGTTCCTTGTCGTTCTGTTGCGCCCAAATCTCTGTCCGTCAAAACGGGGGAACGTCAAACAATTAAGATCTGTCTCAGCGCTCCATAATCGAAGTCGTGGGTGGGTATCGGTCACCGGGGCATGAATCGGACGCGTAATCCTGCGGCGATCCTTGATGAATTGCCACCGGGGTACCGATTGGAGCGTTTTGAAAAAAATGAACTGCCATTTCTTCTGGCAGCCGAATACAGCCGTGTGACGCCGGATAGCCGGGCAGATAACCGGCGTGCATCCCAATAGCCCCATGGATTCTGAGGAAGTATGGCATGGATGCCCCCCGGAAAACCGTTCCGCGGGGTCGCGGATCTTTTGCGGCGTCTACGTTCTCCATCAAGACCTGCCCACTTCGGTCAACGTAATCTCCGTAAATGCTCGAGACGTGCGTCAGGTCTTTCTGAGTGATTCGGAACTCCCCTGAAGGCGTGTCATAGCCTTCTCGACCGGTCGAGACAACTGAAATGCCGACGATTTTATCGCCCTTATAGAAATAGGCGCGTTGTTGCTCGAGATCTATGATGATCCGCGGCTTGCCTCCGGATCTGGGATCGTTCCAATAAGAAATTTCGTCGCCGTATCCCCCGCTGCGATCCGTTAGCGCCCCGGTCGGGAAAAACGGACTTGTCGCCGATTCCCGGTTAGTAGCACAACCGGCTAGCAACATCGCAAAAACCAGCAGGAGTTTGCCCAACGGATTCTTCATTTTGACGGTTCTTAACTTTTTGTGGAGAGAAAGGACGGCCGAATCAGTTAAACAAGTGGGCTAAATCAAAAGCTGAGCTCAGCTTAGGAGCGCGAACATAACATTGCTTTTACTAGACGCATATTGGACCTTGGGGCAATAGTCTGGACCCGCTCTGAACCTCCCGTATTTACGTGTAACTATAGAAGGTGGTGAGGGCTATCACGGGAGCAAGGGAGATGGAGCCAACCGTGCTACGCGGTGACCAATTCCGCCAGGAGATGAGCAGGAATCTTACGAGCTTTGCTGCGCTCGCGGAGAGCTTTCTTCTCGCGCAGCAGTTCCTTCAGTGGGCCGTCGCGTCGATTCGTTAGCGGTCCATCATTGACCAGCGGCGAATGGCCGGCCGGGCAGGCCGGAAACTTGCTATGGGTTGTTTCTTTGTGCAAACTCCGCGAACATGGCCGCGCCGAACCGTCGCTCTTTCCTTCAACTGCTTGGGTGCTGCCTCTCCTACGGGCTTCTGCTGATCATCCTATTAGGGCTCACCCTTTGGGCAGCAGGCGCCTTGTTCTTCCTGCTCCCGTTTAAGGAGGCCCGCGGACTTTCTGCCGCAATCTACGTGATCGCTGTTCTTGGCCTGCTTTTGCGAATTCGACCTCTGTGGAAGGGAGCGATAGCCGGAGTCGGCTTATTCCTTTTGGTTTTCGCCTGGACTCTGACGATTCGCCCTTCAAACGACGGGCACTGGGAGCCCGATGTCGCGCAGACGGCCTGGGCGGAAATCGATGGCGATAGAGTGACGATTCACAATTTCCGGAATTTCGATTATCGAACCTCGACCGACTTTATTCCGAACTGGGAAACGAAGACAGTCGATCTAACCGCCCTTCAAGGCATTGACCTGTTCGTGAATTATTGGGGCGTCGAATGGATGGCGCATCCCGTCGTGAGTTTCCAATTCGGCGACAACGATCACGTGGCATTCTCCATCGAACTACGGCGGCAGGTCGGCCAGGCATATTCGACGCTGGCAGGCTTATACAAAACCTACGGACTCATCTACCTCGTCGGTGACGAGCGCGATCTGGTGCGAGTTCGAACGAACTATCGCAAGGAGGACATTTACCTTTATAGGACCGTAATAAAACCAACGCGAGCGCGCGCCATATTTCTCGATTACCTGCGAAGCCTCAACGCTCTTCACGAACATCCGCAGTTTTACAACGAGTTGACCAGCAATTGTACCACAAACGTTCGAGTCCACACCGCAGCAACAGCCATCGGAAAGCCTCCGCCGTGGGACTGGCGGATACTGATTAACGGGTACGCTGACCAGATGCTGTACGAGCGCGGTGACCTGGTGGGCCAGTTGGCGTTTGCCGATCTGAAACATCAGGCTTTAATCAACGAGAAAGCCAGGACGGCTGACCATGACCCTTACTTCTCCCGCCGTATCCGCGATGGAGTGATCGGGTTTTAAGCCGTTATGCCAAATGTAACCGATATCTACGACTTTTCTGCTTGCGTGACTAGGTCATTTGCTCCGAAACTTATACTCTCGCCGTAAGAAAGCGTAGCACTTCGATTGATGCTACATGGCGGGCGGCGTCAGCCATAGGAGCTCGCCAAGCAATTTGGCGGACCACTCCCGGCCATGATCCGTACAACCTTGATCTGATGGCGGTGCTCGCTGCGTCGGTAAGGCTGATTCGCTCCGTTCGTCCGTTTGCAAAATGCCGTAAATTGGCCAGTTCAGGAGACGAAGCTAATAGCGTATGAATAATTTAACCGACAACGAATTGATTGTTTTCGCGCTCGCTCTCTTTGTGCTGTGGCTCTCGGCGCGGATCGGTTGCTCTTTTCTCAAAGGGCGACTAAGCCTGAAAGAGGGCGTGCGTGAAGACTTCAGCCTTATCCTGGCAGCTACGCTGACGCTGCTAGTCCTCATCATCGGTTTCAGCTTTTCGATGGCCATAAGCCGGTACGAGCAGCGTAAGAATTATGAGGCGGAAGAGGCGAACGCGATTGGCACAGAATATGTCCGGGCCGACCTCCTGTCTGCCGCCGACGCGGCCAGAGTACGTGCACTGCTTAGGAACTACCTCGATGATCGTATCTTGTTCTATAGGACCAGCAATGAGCAACAGCTTCGGCAGATCAACGCCAATATGGCTCAATTGCAGAGCGAGCTGTGGGCCGCCGTCAAGACCCCGGCCGCAGCGCAGCCGACATGCGTCGTCGCCTTGGCCGTTTCGGGCATGAACGATGTATTGAACTCGCAGGGATACACGCAGGCTTCCTGGTGGAACCGAATCCCGCTTGCGGCCTGGGGTCTGTTGGCCGTGATCGCCATCTGCTGCAACTTTTTGGTCGGTTATGGTGCGCGTTACCCCGAGGCGGAAGGCATCCTGATGCTAATTCTACCGATTGTGGTGTCCATCTCGTTCTTTCTCATCGCGGACATTGACAGCCCACGTGGCGGCGTCGTTCTCGTGCAACCGCAAAATCTAGAAAGCTTGGCTCAATCCCTACAGGCGCACTAACTAGGTACGCACTCTGAAGGTACACGAGAGAACCAAGAGCCGAATGGCTCCCTGCTTTAATCATCCGCCAGAAAACGAAGAAAAAGCAGAAAAGGCGAACAAGGCGATAACCGGGAATGGTCGGAGCCAATGGTCGGGTATGATCGGAAAAGGAGGGGAAAACGACCATTGCCGCTCATTGACCCCCGTCCGGAAGCCGCGAGGCTTGGTTAGGGAAGACCGGACAAATTCACTACTTGTGTAAGTAGCTCATAGTCAAAATTTGCTGGAGGCGGTCCAACGAGTTTAATTAGGGGTGGCCAACTAAAATCGCAGTTTTTGCTCGAAGGTACCGACGTTTCGTCATGAGGAAAAAAAGATTTAGCTGGTGAGAATGTTAAAGCCCGGCGCGCTGTGGGTGCCGGTGCTGACCGGCAAGTTGGTGATTACCAGCGTGCTGCTCAATACTTTTCCGGCACGAAGCGACGGTTCGCGATCGAGGCGATGTCGTCGTAGGCGTCTTTTTTGGATCGGTTGGGCAACTCCACCTTTTTCCGTGGCACTTCCTTGTAGGGAATGAGGCTGAGAAAGTGCGCGATGAGATTCAGCCGCGCGCGGCGCTTATCGTCGGAGCGCACAATATGCCACGGAGCGTGTTCTGTATCCGTGGATTCCAGCATCTGATCCCGAGCGCGGGAATACGCATACCATTTGCTGCGCGAGGGTAGGTCCATCGTGCTAAGCTTCCACTGCCGCAACGGGTCGTCGATGCGCGCCTCAAAGCGGCGCTTCTGCTCCTCGTCGCCGACTTCCAGCCAGAATTTGATGAGCTGGATGCCGGTATCGACGATGTATTTCTCGACACCGGGGCAGACCCGGAGAAAGCGCTCGTGCTCCTCTTTCGAGCAAAAGCCCATCACGTATTCGACGCCAGCGCGGTTATACCAACTGCGATCGAAGATCACAATCTCACCCGCCGCCGGGAAGTGCTGCATGAAGCGCTGCAAAATAACCTGCGACTTCTCGCGGTCCGATGGTGCCGGCAGCGCGACGACGCGGAAGACGCGCGGGCTCACGCGCTCGGTGATGGCCTTGATCACGCCGCCTTTTCCCGCCGCATCGCGGCCCTCGAAGATGACAATGATGCGCAGCCCTTTGTGTCTCACCCATTCCTGCAGCTTGCAGAGTTCGATTTGAAGTTTGCGCAATTCCTCTTCGTATTCCTTGCGCGTGAGTTTCACCTTCTCGAGAGTCGTTTGGGGGGTGTTCTCCATGGGGTTATTATACGGTAAGCATGGTATCAGTTTTAGTTAAATCGTAGACTGTTCGCGGCTTTTTCAGCGACAAAAGGGTGATACAGATCTGGATATTGGTTTATTGACGAAACACACCGGGCATCTTTTCGAAAACCGCCATCAGGCCGTCATTCGGACACTGTTACGGAGTGGTCCTCCGAATGCACCAGGCGAGGCATCTAGCGCAAGCCGGGAAAAATTGTCCTTTAGGGTTTCCTCAAAACAACGCTCTAACGGTTGCTCTCAAGGTGAACTTGCGCGAGAGCGGATCGCGCTGCGGTGGGCAAACACTTAGCCGTGGGATTAGCCCCGCAGGCGCGGCGCAGAGTATGGATCGCCTACGAGGGACCGTGATTGATCTAGGTTTTATGGAACGAGGGGGGTGCAATGACTTTCCTTGTCAACCAGTGCTGCGTCGTTTATCAAAACGGCTCTCGCTTTGATAACGATGAACCGACATTTCAGATTCACAAATTACCTGCCGTTGGTCGTAGCCGTTGTTACAGCGTGTGGGCTGGCGAGCTGCGCAACGTATTCCAAGGTGAGCGAACGACGCCCCCGCTTTATCCCATTTACCAGCGGCGCTGGCCCGCTGACGAATGCGGAAACGGGAATCGTCAAAGCGATGCAGATCGATCGCCGCGACCCGCTCGCAGCGCTTGGTGAGTACATGAGCGCAGCAGAGACGGCCTTGCGCCAACTCGAGCGCAGCCCTCAAGATGAGACTGCGCGGCACACATACAACTTCATCGTCGGGCGTATCATCGCCACCATCCGCCACGCAAAGCTCGATCCGTGGACGGAGCCGCTGCGAGTCCCGGCGAGCGATGGCGAGTTCGTACTCACGCACAAGCCCGACTCGCGCCCACAGTGGAATCCAGCACTCTACGATTTCACGCCGGCGGATCAGTTCGACGTCCATGGCACTTACGTCACCGAACGGACCACGCGCGACGGCATCGGCGCACCGGTCGTCGCGGTTGGACGCGAAGCGAATAAAGAGGCCCGCGCTAACTTCTCTTTGTCACGCATCTACTACGGCGTCACCGCGATCGCACGTTTTGACGGCCGCCGCTGCGTGCTCTCTTTCGAGGATCCGCTTGCGGTGGCAACCGTCCGGATGGACGGGCAGATCTTTCCTCTCGCCGCGGATTTCACGGTGCCGCTCGCCGTTATGC
>JBAUZZ010000313.1:0-16499 GCA_049585495.1 Chthoniobacterales bacterium
GAATTACAAAAGTTGACTGTGGCTCGAGGAACACGTTTCTGACAGCTTCGGGCTCCTCTCGCCAAGGGCTGAAGGCGGCGACGTCCAAGACACTGTCATGGAAGTTACGCAGGGTGCTTCTGTGGCCGACGCTTACCACGGTAGGTCGCCAGGACGCCGCGCGCAGCAGTCCAAAAAGATGTGCCTGAGAACGCTCATCCAGCGCCGAGGTCGCCTCGTCCAGGAAGAGGAGCGCTGGCTTCAACAGCAGAATGCGGGCAAACGCGAGCCGTTGTTGTTCGCCTAGTGACAGACGCTGCGACCAGTTCTGGACCTGATCCATTTCGCCAGCCAGCGCGCTGAGCCCTACCTCTTCGAGCAATGCCGTAAGCCGCGCCCGTGAGCAGTCGCTCTGATCCCCGTGCGGATAAAGCAGAGCGCTGGCCAGTGAGCCCAGCGGCAGGTAGGGGCGCTGCGGCACGAACAACAGAGGGCCTCTGCCCAGCCGGATCTGACCACGACCATAGGGCCAGATCCCGGCGATCGTCCGCAGCAACGCACTCTTTCCCGCTCCGGTTGGTCCCGTGATCAGCAACGCTTCGGCGCGGCTGGAAGCAAAGGTTACACCGCGCAGTAGCGGCGTAGCATCGGGCAAATCCAGGTCAAGCTCTTTGACCGCAACTCCCTCACCTCTGCGTCGCAGGACGATCTGGCGCGAGGCCCGGCTCGAGAGATGAATCGACAGCAACCGCTCCTCAAAGTCGCTGAGCCGTTGAGTCACTGCCTGCCAGGCCGCGATCTCGGTGTAGGCGTTAACGATGAATGACAACGAGTTCTGCACGAAGGAGAAGGCATTAACCGCCTGCATGAAACCGCCTAGCCCGATCTGCTTGGCAAAGTAACGCGGCGAGACAATAACCATGGGGAATATGACCGCCACCTGGGTGTAGCCCAGCGTGAAGCAGGTCAGGAACCTTTGGCGCTTCATGATCTTTCGAAAGTTCTCGAAGACGCTGCTGAAGCGCTCGCGGAATACACCCAGCTCAACCGGCTCCCCGCCGTAGAGAGCGACGCTCTCTGCATTCTCTCTTAACCGGACCAGGCTAAAGCGGAAGTCAGCCTCCAAACGTTGCCGGGCGAAATTCAGTGGCACCAAAGGCCGACCAATCTTCACCGTGAGCCATGTACCAGCTCCGGCGTAGAGCAACGCTGCCCACAGCAGATAGGCCGGGATGTGGACCGAGCCCCAATGGCCGAGGGGAATCTCCGCCGGGCCGGACAGCCCCCACAGAATGATGAGAAAGGAAACCAGGGAAACCATCGAGGTCACCAGGCCGACGGAGAGGCTTAAAACGTAGGCCGTAAATTGGTCGAGGTCTTCCGAGATGCGCTGGTCAGGATTGTCCGCCTCCGCCGAACCTTTCCCGGGCGGATCGGTCGTATTCCCAAGCTGCATCTTATAAAAGGCCTGGTTATCGAGCCAGGAAGCCAGATATCGGGACGTCAGCCAGCGCCGCCAGCGGATCTGGAGCATCTGTCTGAGGTAGAGCGCATACACCGACATCGCGATGGCGAAGGTCACCAGGATACAGAAGATGCCCAGTTGCCGAAAGACCTCACGGCTGTCGAACCCTTGGAGCGCGTTGAAGAAGCCCTTATTCCATTCATTGATCCGGACACTGGTATAAACGGTGCCAAAATTCAGCGCTATGACCGCAACCAGCAGTCCCCAGGCCGACCATTTCTCTTCGGAGGTCCAGTACTTTCTGGCCAGACGCCAAGCGGCTTGCGTTATGTTTCGCCTGACGGTGCCCATCATTTGATAGTGCTTATCGACTTTTTTTTCCAAATCTTAAAGAAGGACGCTGTTCCTCACCCGAGCGATGTAAGGACCGCCAACAACTGAGCTGCTCCGGAATGCACTGCACGGCCTCTGATGCGGTTCTCGCAGCCGTAGCCTTATTCAAGAAAGAGGAAAGTCCTGAAACGAACTCCGACGCCAGCGAATGCCCGGCTCGTAGGCCGTGATTGCTTGGCCCACTTTCAGACCGTAGATCGAGCCCGCCACTAATCCGGCGCAATCCTCTATCAACATTGACCCGGGAACTCCCGAGCGGCGCCCCCGGGCCTCGCTCTCCCGTCATGGGAAAAGCATGCTACCAGATTTGTAAGGACCATGGCTACAATATTCGCCGGGAATTTGATCGGATTCGCGACACGGTAGCAGGTACCTGGAGACAAGCATCCAAATACAACAAAACACCCCGCCTCAATAATCAAATAGCCCCTGGCTTGTCAATCCCCTTGTAGGGCGGCTGGTTCAGGCGCCATGCAACGCGCCCGCAGCTCCTGCCCACCGTTCCTCCTGGCGCGAATCCCGCGGCCGTGCGTGGGCGTCAACTCAACGACTGCACGCCGAAGGCGTAAGAGGACTTAGCCCAGGGTGGAGCGCAGCGGAACCCTGGGTATTCAAGTTAATAGGCGCACCGCTCTGAAGGAGCGTAAGAGATCAACCCCGCGTTGCAGACTATCACCGCCGCCGGCCGACATAACTGCTTTGTTTTCTATTGAAGCGTGGCATAGGCTTCCAGCCTGTACCCGATGTGCGATTTGATCCTGGCCCGCAAAAGCGCGTCGACAGATACGGCGTGTGAGATTTGCGGGGTAAACGAACCCAGAAACTAACATGCATTTTACGAAGCGTTACTATCCCTCGCTGGTGGCGCTAGCCGCGGTCTTCACCGTCATGCTCGCGTCCGCATCCTCCCGGGCTGCTGACGAGAAGAAGTTGGAAGTTTTTTCCTGGTGGACCTCCGGTGGCGAAGCTGCCGCGCTGGACGCCCTCTTCCGCACCTACCAGAATCAGTATCCTGGTATTGAAATCATTAACGCGACCGTGGCCGGCGGTGGAGGTTCAGCGGCCCGACCCGTTCTACAGACCCGTCTCACCGGCGGGAACCCGCCCGATTCCTGGCAAAGTCATCCCGGTTGGGAGTTGCTTGGCCAGTACGTGGAGCCCGGTTACTGTGAGCCGGTCACAGAACTCTACAAGAGCGAGGGATGGGACACCGCCTTTCCGAAGGCGCTGGTCATCAACATGATGACGAAAGATCGCAAGATCTATGCGGTACTCGCGGGAATCCATCGCGGAAATGTTCTCTGGTTCAATAAAAAACTAATCGACCAGCACGGCATCAGGATGGGGGATAAAGTTACGTTCGACGAGTTCTTTGCTGCTTGTGACAAGCTGAAGGCGGCTGGGATTCCTGCGCTGGGAGTAGGTGATTCAGGAATTTGGGCCTCAGCTCAACTCTTCGAGAACACGCTTCTGGGAGTTATCGGTCCGCAAGGCTGGACGGATTTATTCAGCGGCAAACTGCAGTGGGATGATCCAAGCGTGAAAAAGGCCATGCAGCTGTTCGCGAAAATGCAGGACTATGTGAATCCAGATCATTCAGCTCTGACCTGGGACCAGGCCATCAAAGAACTTATGGAAGGTAAGGTCGCCTTTAGTTCCATGGGTGATTGGGCCAATGGCGAATTTCTCAAAGCCAATCTGAAAGAAAAAGAAGACTTCGGCTGGGCTAGCCATCCTGGTACGGACGGCTCATTCGTCATCGTAGCAGACGGTTTCACGCTCGCCAAAGGCGCTCCGCACAAAGAGGCGGCGATTGCCTGGCTAAGGAGCATCGGAAGCAAGGAAGCTCAGGAAGCCTTCAACCAGCTCAAGGGCTCGATCCCCGCGCGAACTGATGTCGACCGCTCGAAGTTCGATGGCTACCACCAATGGTCCATGGACTCCTTCGCCAGGGACAAACTGGTCCCCAGCTGTGTGCATGGCGAAGCTGCTCCCGCCGCGTTCCAGCAGGCGTTGAACGATGCCGTTACCGCCTTCGTTGTTGATAAGAACATCGAGAATTTTGCCAACACGCTCGTGAAAGCAGCTCAAGAGTCCCCATCCGCGAAATAACTCTCCGCTAGCCCAAATTTTCAAAAATGGGCGTGTAGGGCGGCTGCCCAGCCGCCGGATTTCGGAATTTGCATTTAGCCCTACCCTGCGGTTCGGAACGAACCCTACCAGACCTCGCCCTCCGAAACTCTTTTTACTGACTACCGACTACTGACTACTGATTACCCTCTCCCCTCTCCCTGCGCCAGCCCCTCAGGGCTGGACCGCAGGCGGAGCCACGACAACTTCTTTCTTAGGGCGAGCGGTAGTGGCCAACAATCGGCGATTTGACAGGAAGCGGTTCAGCTCGTCGAGCAGGACCGCTGCGATAACGACCGTTCCGGTCACGATCTGACTGTAATTCTGGGGAATCCCAAGAATCACCATGCCGGTGGAGATCAGTCGCAGGATAATGGCCCCGAGGAAGGCTCCCAGAGCGGTCCCTTTCCCTCCGACTAACGAGGCGCCGCCGACGACCGCCGATGCAATCACGTCCAATTCGTATCCTTGTCCGTCACCGGAGGAAGCAGCCCCGTAATATCCCAGCGACAAGATAGCTGCGATCCCGGCGCCCAGCCCACTTAGGACATAGACCAGCAGCTTCACGCCCCCGACCCGGATACCACTGTACCGAGTTGCTGTTTCGTTGCCCCCGACCGCGTAGATTTTGCGACCGATCGCCATTCGCGATAAGAAGATTCCACCGAGGACGCAAACAATGACCATCACGATCAGCGGCACGAGACTCAAGTCTCCTAGGACTCCCTGGCGGATGAAATCGCGGAACCCCTGGGGAAAGCCGCCGATTGACTGGCCCTGCGTCATTACAAAGGCAATACCTCGATAGATGGCCATCGTACCGAGGGTGATGATGAACGGATGGACGTTAAACCCGACGATCATCGCCCCGTTCAAGAAGCCGGCCAACATCGCCACTCCAAGCGTTGTAAGCACGCCGAGCACAATTGCAGTATTCCCGCCGGACGGACCGTACGGTGACATCACCAGCGCTCCAGCAACGGCAGCCAGGGCGTAAGTGGAGCCGACCGACAAATCGATCCCCCCGGTGATGATGACCAGAGTCATGCCAATCGCCATTATCGCAAAGAAGCTGGTGTCCTTCGCAATCTGGGTGAGCGTTTCAGCATTGAAAAACTTGTTGACCCGCTCAAAAGCGGGAACTTGCTGGCCCGCTTGGTTAACTGCCATCAGGCGAACCCGTTTCCCGTCCGGGTTCGTGGTAAATTTCGGCCGCTGGATCTCACCGCCAAACACTGCCAATAGCAGCCCGAGCACAATGATGATAATAATCAGGCCGCCTTCGGGGAACTTGGCCAAACTTAACTTTCCGGGGAAAGCCATCGGGATAGCAACTCCTTTGAGTCTTCGCTACGATACCAGCCTATTCAACCTGCAATTCCTGGGCAAAGAAGTCGAGTTCGAATTCTCAGGGGCCCATCGTTCCGCATAGCCGAGGAACAATCTGAAGGTCATTCCCTCTTTCCGCGAAATTGATTCATCAGCAATAACAGCTCTTGCCGGATCTTGAGCATTTCAGTAACCCAGTCGTCGATCGCAAATGGAAGTTCGGCGTTTTTCTGTTTGAGGCGACTCGCAGCATTGAGCGCCCGAGACAGTTCGCCCATCGCGCGCTTCAGTTTTGCAACAGCCAGCCCACCTAACTCCTCGTCCCAGCCTCGCATCACGCTTCCGAGCGCTCCGGCTACCTTGGGTCCAACGGCGATAAAGCTTGCGACCATTTCCTCGAGATCCTGGTCGCGCTTGTCTTCGGCCAGCTTCATCAGTGTGGTGGATCGCTCCAACAAACCCGCAACTAAGGGATGTTGCATCGGGTTGTCGTCGATCGCTTCAGATTCAGCAAGGCCTTCCTCGTCCGCTGAGACTTTCAACTCTCCTCCGGCGGTCCCCGGATCTTCGTCGGCGGCCAAATCGGTTATCTCGAGTTGCTCTTCGATGTCAGATTCCGCCTCTGTGGCCAGCAGTTCCTCGATCTCCGTCCAACCCATCGCCCGAGCAATTAAGCGATCACGATCCGGAGAGTCGTGATACTTTTCCATCAACTCGCCCAATTTCGTCACCCGCCGGTCCGACGCGCGGAGGAAGAGTTCCCATTCGAACTCATCTTTCGGCGCGCCCTCGTAAGCGGCTTCTTCGCGGGCGTCGGGTGTGCCCATTAAGCGATCCATAAAGGATTGCATCGCTTCCGCGTTAGCTTTGTGCTGCTGTGCTTCCTCCTCAGGAGACATTCTCCAGACCGGTTCGCTCACACTGATCTCGTACTGGGTCGTCTCAATGACCACTCGCCCATTGGCATCGCTGAACCATTCCACATAAAGCGAGTTTGCCAGGTGCTCCGGCAGTCTTTTGCCAGCCTTGATCGAGTCGTAATCAAAGCCTTCAATTACCCGTACCTTGCGCGCAGCCGTAATATCTCCGACCACGCCGCTCTGATCCGAGGCGAGTGTGATGCCCGAATCAGGTTTCGGTGCCGGATTCGAAAACATCAACTGGCAGCCGGCCAGGTCGATGTGGCAGTTACCGGTCAGGCGCAGCACTAAGGGATCGCTGCGGCCGGTCAGCCAGACCCTGCCCTCGACGCGCCCCGGCGTCCGGTTATCAATCTCCCCGCGAACTACATTATCTTCAATACGCCAGGCCATGCTGGTCAGATATCATCAGCAGGCCGTTTATACAACTGAATTTTTGCATGTTCTCATCTCATTTAAGCGCGGTAGGGGCGCGTTTCCGACGCGACCGGCGTAGCCGGAGAATTCTGCTGCCTGAGCCTGCATCGCTCACAAATCTCTAAGGATTTGTGAGCGATGCAGGCTAGTCGGTGTTGGTCAACTCCTGCTTACTCGGTCGGTTTGGAAAACCGACCCTACCAAATACGCGAGGATTTTTGCCGCTGAAAAATGGTAGGGCGAATTCGTTTCCGCCAATGGCGGAGACAAATGAGCCTCAAGGCTTGGCCATTGCTTTGCTCCATTGGTTGATGTCTGTTTTGGTAAAAGCAGGAGCTTTTACCTACTGAAAATATCGTCGAAATGAACTACAGAATATTTGGCAAAACAGGACTAAAAGTATCGGAAATCGGCTACGGCGCGTGGGGAATCGGAAAAGGCCTCTGGATCGGCGCCTCTGATGGTGAGTCAGCTAAGGCTCTGCACAGATCCATTGATCTGGGACTCAACTTTATCGACACTGCTCTGGGCTATGGAGACGGTCACAGTGAGAGACTCGTCGGACGGCTTGTAAAGGAACGCCCGGAAACGATTTACGTGGCAACGAAAATTCCGCCGAAGAACGGCATATGGCCTGCCCCGTCCGGGGTGCCGGTAGCGGAAGCTTTTCCAGCGGAGCATGTCATTGCGTGTACAGAAGAGAGTCTGAAAAATCTCGGGTTGGAACGGATTGACGTACAGCAGTTTCACGTCTGGTCAGACGAATGGGTCGATCAGGGGGATTGGTTGGAGGCCGTCCAGAAGCTGAAGAAACAGGGAAAAATCCATTCCTTTGGCGTTTCTATAAACGATCATCAACCGGAAAACGCCATTAAGTTAGTTGAGACCGGCGTAGTAGATACTGTCCAGGTCATCTATAATATTTTCGATCAGAGTCCTGAAGATAAGCTGTTTCCCGCGTGTGAACGTCACCAGGTTGGCGTTATTGCACGGGTGGCCCTGGACGAAGGGGGATTAACCGGGAAAATCACGCCAGATACCAAATTTGAAGCAGGTGATTTCCGCAATCGATACTTCCGGGACAACCGAAAGGAACAAGTCCATGAACGCGTGCAAAACATTGCTTCCGATCTCGATATCCCGGTTGATCAGATGGCTGAAACAGCGTTGCGCTATGTCCTGAGCCGTAGAGCCGTATCCACCGTCATTCCAGGAATGCGATCGGTGCGGAATGTAGAACGGAACTGCCAGATCGGTGATGGACACGGACTGCCTTCAGAAAAGGTTAAGAAATTGAAAGCCCATCGCTGGGTCCGCAATTTTTACAAATAACCACCAGCCCGCAAAAATCTCACTCTGGGAATTTACGAATGGCCCGGTTCTGGCCCCGAAGGGGCAACAGGGCTCAGCCCGGGGTTTCAACCCCGGGAACTGATTTCCCCAGGCGCCGTGCCCTGTAAGGGCGCCAGGTCTGTGGGATCAATCCCAGACGTATCGCTCTCATCTTGGAACGTCATCTTGCGATGGTCGATTTCTTGATTGGCAATGTAGGCAATCACGCTCGCTTTGTTCGATTGGCTGACAGAGAAGACACCGTAACCGCTTTGCCAGGCGAAATCCCTTGGACCCCTGTTCTTGAAGTTTCTGGAAGAGCTGGTCTTTAGGTTTTTGACCAATTCGGCCAGCGAGGTATTCCTCGATAGCCCGGAAAGGACGTGGATATGATCCTCGGTTCCACCGACTTGAAGGGGCTCGCACTCCAAATTGCGCAAGGTTCCGGTGAGGTAGGCGTGCATGTCAGAGCGGAGTTGTGAACGAATTCAAGAACGGCTCTCGGTTTTTAGTGGAAAAGATGAGGTGTACCAAAACGAGGGCAAGGGACTGGGGCATGATATAGTTAACATAATATTTATCTGTTATTGAACGTTGATTCTTCCGCCCTTTCAGGGCGCGGCGCCTGAGGGGATCGGTTCCCGGGGTTGAAACCCCGGGCTGAGCCCTGCAACCCCTTCGGGGCCGGGATCGAGCATTCGTTACTCGGCCACCTTTGAGTTTCAACCCTGCGGACGACGCGACGAAATTGTGTCGCGCGGATTCGTTCGTCCGCTTAGTGCGAAACGTTGCTGTCGCCGGCTGCCGTTGCCATAACTTCCCCTTCACCGAGCTTGCGTTTGAACAGTTCTAGCGCCATCCCATAAACGATCCGGGCGGCAGCAGCGTCGTACCGGACCCCCTCGTCACGCATGAAGGCGTGAGCACCGTTGAATTCGTGCCAGCTGAAATTTGTATTCGCATCAGCCAACGAATTGTAGATGATGGCTCTTCCCTCACGCGGCACATGCGGATCCTGCCGGCCAAAAACCATCAGCAGCTCGCTCTTGATCTCGGGAATGCGGTCGAGCGAGTTGTCGTTGAGCCCCTTGCCAAGGCCGCGTTTATGAATGTCAGTCGGATAACAGCAGGTCGCGGCAAGCACTTCGGGATTCATCGCAGCCCGAAACGCCAGATGCCCTCCGATGCAAAAACCCATCGCACCCAGCTTGCTGCTGCATTTCGGATGCGTTTTCAAGTAACTGAGCGTCGTCCTCGCATCACTGTCATAGCTGGACAATTCTTTGCCGATCTTATCAGCATTCCCGCGATCCGCACCGGCCTGATCATACGGCAACACAGTACCAGGCTGCTCTAGCTCGTGAAAAATCTCGGGCACAGCAACGACAAATCCATGACTCGCCAATAGGGCTGCGGTTCGCCGGATGGGTCCGGTCACCTGGAATATTTCAGAAAACAGGACCAGGCCTGGGTAGCGGCCTTCTGCGATGGGGTGAAAAATGTATGTTCTCATCGCACCGGCTGGCGTTTGCAGGTCGATCGACTCGTCGTCTTTGATCGTCATAAAAAGAGGAAATAACACACGGCTGCGACATGGCCAGTCAGAACAGATTTCAAATGACAAATGCCAAATGACATATCTGCTAGGATTTTTGCCTTGTCCCTGAATGGTGCTAGCCCGCAAATCTCAGACGCCCTATGTATTCACACGCTTATCGCGGGCAAGATCGAATTCGTTTCCGCCTAATGAAGAACCTTTTGTTTTACGCGCTCACAGTCGGCATCTGGGGATCAACCTGGTACGCGATCAAGTTTCAACTTAATGGAATACCAACCCAGGTCTCGGTCACATACCGGTTTGCGCTGGCCACATTGTTGCTCTGGGGCTGGTGTTGCCTGCGCCGAATGCGCCTGCGTTTCTCCGGACCGGATCATTTCCTCTTGATGCTTCTCGGTCTCACGTTGTTCTCGACCAACTATGTCTTTCTCTACGAGGCCGAAAAGCATGTCGTGTCCGGAATTGTCGCGATCATCTTTTCGCTTCTAGTGGTGTTCAACATTCTAAACGGTCGGGTGTTTTTTGGACTGCAATCCCCTCGTCGAGTGATCGTAGGTGCGCTGCTCGGCCTGGTGGGGATTAGCCTGACATTCTGGCCAGAACTGCGCAGCATGAATTCCGGCTCCCAAAGTTTCTGGGGGATCACGCTAGGTCTCGCCGGAACGATCTCGGCATCGTTCGGCAACCTTCTTTCAGCCCGGCTTCAAGACCGAAGTATACCGGTCGTGCCTGCCAACGCGTTCGGGATGTTATACGGCACAGTCGCTCTGCTGGCCTACGCCGTGCTGTCGGGTGCAAAGTTCAACTTCGATTTCTCGGCCGGCTATGTCGGGTCGCTCCTCTATCTCGCACTCTTCGGTTCGGTCGTGGCGTTCGGATCGTACCTCACCCTGGTTGGCCGAATCGGGGCAGACCGCGCTGCCTACGTGACGATACTATTCCCGATCGTCGCGCTACTCTTTTCCATCGCGTTCGAAGGATACCGCCTGCATTGGCTCGCGGTATTGGGTATCGTCTGTGTGCTCGCCGGAAACGGCATCGTAATGCTAGGCTCCCGTGGGGGGCGTGGGTAGGGCGAGCCGCCTTCCGGCTGAAA
Organism: Chthoniobacterales bacterium; assembly: GCA_049585495.1. GTDB lineage: Bacteria > Verrucomicrobiota > Verrucomicrobiia > Chthoniobacterales > JAFAMB01 > JBAUZZ01. The sequence continues at coordinate 10,620 of JBAUZZ010000313.1, forward strand.
GAGCGCTTTTTCAGCAGAATCAATATGAACACATTAATATCAAGCGTGTTGAACGTTGCTTCGGCTGGAAAATTGCCCCTGACTCGGAATGCGGCTCTCCGCCATTGGCGGATCGCTCGATCGTAGCGTCGCCCTGTCACGAGTTGGTCATAGTCCTTTTGCCGAGGAAGAAAAAACCTCTGCCTTTGCTTCCTTTTTGTTTAAAAAAAACCTACGATACGAAATTCTTGAACAGAAGGAAGCAAAGTTAGCAAAGTTAGGGTTCTTCGAGGCCTTCTGTAAAAAACTTCCTTCGGGACCTTTGTGTTGGAATCCTTCGCACGGCTATCTCCGAAATTCGTTGTTTTCCTGGAGGATTTCGTGGGGGAAAAATCACCTGTTAGCGCGTCAGACATTAACGGTCCTGGAGGATGCCAATGCGGATCGCCCTACCCATCACCGGCCAGGAAACGTCATTCGGTAGGGCGAAGCTCCCGCTGAGCCGCCGGACATCTTTAGCCTATACCAATGCTAAGATCCTTCGGGTTCAAGGCTCGACCCGCTTAACGATTTCCCTAACCGTTCACCAACAAAGCGCAGCGTAGCAAGCAACTCCCGAAGCCACGCGCCTGCTGTCGTCCTGAAGCTGTGCGACTTCCTTTGCTTTACCGCCTCGGCCAGAACAATGGAGGTTTCCGGAGACCGCATCGGCACGCTGACGTTCTGTCTCGGCAAAGCGGTTGCTGAGCCTTGAGGGAGGAAAGAGGTTCTGTAAGTCGGCAGCACCCGTTCGATGTTTTGTGCCGCTATATTGATGACGATGCTCATGATCCTTGTCAAATGGTTGCCGATTCTCGTTTGTTCATAGACACGACGAACGAACCCACGTAACCAGGACACTGTATGGGTAACAAATCTGCCGAGATTCCTTCTTAATTTACCTGCTAAGGCGCCGGCAAGCGCGAAAGCGCGGTACGCGCGCGCGGGAAAGCACCCGGGTAACGATCCTGAAGGAAGGAAAGGATCTTTTCCCGGATTTCGCACCGGAAATCGAAAAGCTCCGGGGCAGTTCTGGCACTCGCCAGAATCCGGATCTCCACGCACTCGGGTTTAAAGTCGGTCACCTGGAATGCAAAAACTCGCTGGTCCCACAACTTCGAACCTTGAACAATTTGTTTGGTCTCGGCGCGGAGCTCGTCGAGCGAAATGAGGAAGTCAACATAAAGAAAGACCGTTCCTATCAGGTCGGAGCTGGTGCGGGTCCAGTTTTGGAATGTTTTTTCCAGAAAATAGGTGATGGGAACAATCAATCGTCTCTGGTCCCAAACGCGAACCACAACGTAGGTCAAAGTGATCTCTTCAATGATCCCCCACTCTCCCTCAACGATCACCACATCATTAATGCGCATCGGTTGGGTGATCGCAATCTGGAGGCCAGCGATGATGGTTGACAGCGATTTCTGGGCAGCTAGTCCGGCAATAACACCCGCTACTCCCGCCGAAGCCAACAGTCCGGTCCCGATCTGGCGTACCGGTTGGAAGTTCATTAAGACGGCGCCGATCCCAACCACCAGGATGGCAAATACTAGCAGCCGGCGCAGCACCTGGATCCGAGTCTCAACTCTTCGCCGCCTGTAGTCATCATATTGCAAAAACTCGGACCGCGATATGACCATCGACTCGACGGCCTGAACCGTCTGAATTAGCAAGACGATGTTAGTGATGATCGCAGCGATAGAAGTAATTTTAAATCCTGCTCCTCGCAACGGCTCAGGTAACTGAAGAATATAAATCAGGGTCGAGAACGCAATGAGAGCAAGATTGTAATAGAGTGCTTTGCCAAGGACCGGAAAGGCGGCGTAGTACCAACGCCCGGTTGGGCGATTAACGAAGCCGTTTAGCCAATGCTGCACCAGGCGGGCAATCCGAAAGCAGAAAGCGAGCGCGGTGGCGAAATATCCCAGTCCGGCCACCTTTGCGGCGATCGCGAAAGTGGGGTAGCCGCCAAGCGCAAGTCCAATGTGAGGCAAGACTGGCACCACGGCGAAGAACGCCCCCGTTAATATACAAATGCCGGTCAGCGCGCGGCGCAGCGCAAACAGAATCCCGTTTCTCCAATACCGCTCAGTGATCGGCTTGGCCCGGCCCAGGGAGTGGTATCTTAAAATGAGCGCGCGCGCCAAAGCCGCCAGCACGAACCCGATGACGAGCGTGAGCAGCAGAAGAAGAACTTTGGCGGGGGTGATGGCAAAGAAAATGGGTTGTCGGCTCCATCCCCCCAGCACACCGCTAAACTGAAGGGACAGCACATCGATGTAGTTAGCAAATTGCTGGGCCAGTTCTTGCAGCCAGTCAAAATGAGCTGGAACGTACGGGACAGAGGGGTGCTCTTCCGGGGTCGGGTACGGTACAGCAGAAACCGCGGCCCCGGGAATCCCGACTACAACCCGCATCAATTTCGAAGCAGCCGTGCGCACTGGAAACCTTAGGAATCGCATGTCGTTCGAGCCGCAAGGTAGAGGCTCGTCCGAGCCGCAAGGTAGTGCGCAGTTCCGTAATGGCGCAAATTCATTTGAGCAGCCTTCCCCCAGTAGGATCGGATCCGAATGGCGCGAAGATGAGGTGGAATTAGGCGCCTTTTCGGCTACCGGCAGGCGGCCTCCGTTTAAGCAACGGCGCGCCCGTACTGTAACCACGCAGATTCTACCGGCGCCTGACGCTCGCAGTTAAGCCGTGACGTACGCTCGGCGTCGGGATGCCCATGCGACGATGCCTCAAAGTAGCATAGGCTGATATCAGTTTCGCAGTTATTCATGACCGAGCGGAGTGGCCGGCCCTAGCCAAGCGAAGCGAGGTTGTGAGGAGCTTTTCGCTCGTCATCCCGATCATGCTCTGTTCGGTTCCTTGCCTGGGGCCGGAGCCAAAATAGCTGCTCGGTTGCTCGCCGAGATTGGCGACGACCGCACGCGCTTTGGCGGCGATCCCCAAAATCTGCAATGCTTGGGCGGAACCGCCCCAGTCACCCGCCGTTCGGGTAAACGCCGCCATTGTCACCAACGCTGGGCCTGTAACAAACATCTCCGGCACGCCATCCATCTTTTCGCCGAGCACAGTGTGTCGCGTTGTGCTTGGGCCGACATTTACTATCACCATCACCGCCAAAAGGACCACAGTCACGCTAATGCCTTGCGCCGACTCAGTCACCGCTGGCTGAAAATCATTCACAAAATGTGGCTCGATCGAACCCCCTATGACCCTGAACTTCATCACCGCAACCAACTCAAACACGGTTCCTGGATCTTTCAGCTCAAAGCGTTGTAACCGCTACTTTTTCCCTTGAAGACCGATAGAACGTCTTCCAGCCTGTCGGTTCCCTGGAAAAAGCTTAGCCCCGCTCGCTTAGCGATTCATACAGGCAAGATGCCTATGCTACCTTAAGGCCTGCAAACGAAACCGATAGACTTACTGACGTTCGGCGCTGGGCGTTGTCTCGCGGCCGCGCATCGGGTGTCGCAAGAAGCACTATAAAGCCCCGTATCTTAGCGCCGAAGGCGTGAAAGATGAAAGCCTGGTGAAGCCCCAGGAAATCCGAAAAAGACGACCAAGCGGTCGACGCTTGGCGCTTGGCACCCGTTCTGTTAGGCTTTCTCATGCTCGAAATTGCCAAGCACTTGCCTAAATCCTCCGGCTTCGACCTCGAGAAAGTCACGGTCCAACCAGGGAAAAGCGTTTCCTTAAGCAAAGATTTCGACCCGGCTTACACCGGAACTTTCAAAGACAAGTCCGAGACTCAAACCGAGCTAGCTCAGAACATCGAGCTTCTCGCAGCCCAACAGGATATCCTCTACGCCGACAACAGGTTCGCGCTCCTGTTAGTCTTCCAGGCGCTTGATGCCGCGGGCAAAGACGGGACGATTAAGCACGTGATGTCCGGAGTGAACCCACAGGGCTGTCAGGTCTACAGCTTCAAATCGCCTTCTGCCGAAGAACTAGATCACGACTACCTTTGGCGCTGCTTCAAGTCTCTCCCGCAGCGCGGGCGTATTGGAATATTCAATCGTTCGTACTACGAGGAAGTGTTAGTTGTCCGCGTTCACCCTGAAATTCTGGCGAAGCAAAAGCTTCCACCGCGAGCTAAAGACGAAACAATCTGGCGAGAACGGTTCCAGGACATTAACAACGTTGAGCGATATCTTCGATCAAACGGAATTATCGTTGTGAAGTTCTTTCTCAATGTCTCAAAGAAAGAGCAAAAAAAGCGTTTCCTGAAGCGCATCGACGAAAAAGAAAAAAACTGGAAATTTTCGGCCTCTGACATTCGGGAACGAGCCTTCTGGAACAAATACATGGAGGCGTACGAAGATATGATCAACCAAACGAGCACCGAATGGGCGCCTTGGTTCATCATCCCGTCTGATCACAAATGGTTCACGCGTCTTTGTGTATCGGAGATTATCGTCGCGACCTTGCAGGCACTCGATCTAAAATATCCGAAGGTCAGCAAAGAGCAGTTGGCTGAGCTGGAAATAGCGAAGCAAGAATTGCTGAACGAGAAGTAATGTAGTGCGCCAACACCTATCGTGGTAGGGCGAATTCGTTCCCGCCGTCGGCGGAGACAAATGAGCCTCGTGGTAATGGTTAGCTTCTCCGATAAGGCTCGGCAAGCCTCGCCCTACCACCCTCGGTTCGCGCCAATCATCGACGGACCTACATGGCCGAGTCAGCGATGGAAAACGTCGTTAGTCGTCTTCTGATCTCGTCGACCTCGAGATCACAATCCAAATTTAACTCCGTACTCCGTACCTGATCTGGCCATACCTCGAAAAAATTGTCCGTCAGCTCATGCTTGACACTCGGCAGGTCGAGAAACACCTGGTACTGCGGAAGAGCGGCCTTCAGGTTGATCCGGAATTTTCGTCGAGAACGAGGCTCAATCGAAACCTCGATCCGCGCCTTCTGCCAGGGAATGAACTTCGGCAGATCACATAAAACCGTATTTTCCGACAGCACCTCCTGTTCGCGTGTCACCGCAAGGCGGAGCAAGAGGTTAGCGGCTCCGTGTGTCTTGATCAACTCGCTCAAGTCGATCGAAAGAACTCGCGTTACCTCGCCGTAACCGACGCCATCCGGTTGCACAGTTTCTGCCAGAACCTCGCTCCGATTAACGTGAAAAATCGTCAGGCGCAGCTCAAACTCGAGTTGCTCGAGCAGATCACTGGCGACAAGGATCTCCGCCCGGGAGATCGTGTTTTCGTAGTAGTTCCCTTTTCCAGCAATGATCTGGCCCTTGACCTTCGCCGCCACAAGCACTGGCGCGAAAAAGCGCCTGGCGTCGTATTGTAATGCTTTCCAGCGCCCTCCGAAATCGATGCTGCTCCACGAAGCGACTGGCCAGCAATCGTTCAATTGCCAAAAGAGCGTACCACTGCATCGGGGCATCGAGGTCCGCCAATGTTCCACTCCCGACCGAATCGCGTAAGCTTGTTGAACTTGGGACAGGTAGCTCAACGCAGTATAATTTCTCGGAAAGGGATACCGTTGCGCCAGGTACTCCAGAATTCGCGTATTTCCCCCAGGGTGCTTCTGATGATTCTCCATCGGCCGGGAAAACACATTTAGGTCCCCCGGATCGCAGAAAGACAAGGCTACTTCCGGGTGCGGGTAGCTTTGCATTCCAAACTCGCTGACGAACCGATGATTCGTCGTTTGGAAGTATTCTGGCGGTCTCATTTCATGCCAAACCGACCAATCATGCGTATCTCCAGAATCTTTACCGGAGCCTCGAGCGTACCTGACCGGCTTGTGGGGCGACGAGGGCCAGTACGGCAAACGGCTTCCTCCGCGCCGGAGAATATCGGGAATTAGTTTCCGGAAGACAAAACTATATTTCGCATGGCGCAT
>JBAUZZ010000314.1:0-16263 GCA_049585495.1 Chthoniobacterales bacterium
GGTTCTGGATTTCGAGCTGCGTGAATGAGAGTAGCATTAGAAATGAAAGCAGTGACCATCAGTAAATACGGTGATCAAAGTGTTTTGACCTACAACAATATTGAGCGTCCCAAACCAAAATTAGATGAAATTCTCGTGCATAATCGCGCGGCCGCCGTCAATCCGGTCGATTGGAAAATCCGTAACGGATTAGGTGAAATGTTTGGATTGCGCTTGCCGATTGTTCTCGGCTGCGAAATCGCCGGCACGATCGAGGAAGTCGGCAGCGATGTGGGAGATTTTCAGGCAGGCGCTGCCGTGTACGGATAAGTCAGTTTTCAGCGCAACGGTGGCTATGCGGAATATACGATTGCCAAGTCCGATGAAATTGCGCCGAAACCGGAAAGCCTCGGCTTGACGATACAGCAGCGGTCGCAGTCGGCGCTTTGACTTCGTGGCAGGCGATTTTTGACACCGCGAATCTCCGAGACGGGCAAAGAATCCTGATCACGGGCGCGTCGGGCGGTGTCGGTTCAATGGCAGTGCAGCTTGCCAAAGCGAAGGGGGCATTTGTAATCGCGACGGCTTCGCGCAAAAATGAGGAATTCGTCAGAAGCTTGGGGGCAGACGAATTTGTCGATTACACTCGGGAGAAATTCGAAGAGAGGGTGCGTGAGGTCGACGTCGTTTACGACACGGTAGGGGGCGATACTTTGGAGCGATCGCTTGAAACGATTCGGCGCGGCGGTTGTTTAGTAACGACCGTCACGCCGCCATCCAACGAAAAAGCGGAAAATTTTGGCATCCGTGCCTCGATGATCGGCGTGGAACCGAGCGGGCAGCAATTACGCGAAATAAACCAGTTGATTGCCGCGGGTAAACTAAAAACACATATCGCAACGGTTCTCCCGCTAGCGGAAGTCAGAAAGGCTCATCAACTTTCCGAGAGTGGACGGACGCGCGGCAAAATTATCTTGCACCCAAGTTAGGCTGAAACCAACTCAGATCTCTCGTTCCTGCGGGCGCTCCTCACATCATGTCCGGCAGCCCAACAGAGCGAGCATTTCCGCCGTGGGCGGAAATCCTCGCCGAGATGCTCCGGACCGGAGACTCCCGCAAAAGACGCGCCAGCTCCTTCGTCGCCGTCTCGCCTTCTGCTGCCGCCCGCCGACCATGAGAATGACTGCGATAGTTCAGCCTCCGGGAGAAAATCGGGGAGGCTGTGCTATCTCTCCGTTTGAGACTTTCCGCCGCTCATTGAATTCTGCAAAATCAAAATGGCGCCTTACCATCTATGGCATGTAGTCGGAGGGATTGAACTCTACCACGCCTGCAGCCAGTAGTGACTGAACCACCACCAGTCGGTGGACGTGCTGGCAAAATGATCCTTGCCAGTTCCGTCAGTGTGAAGAAAGACCGCAGCGCCCTGAAAATAGTCCCGGGAAAGATTACCGCTTCTTTCCAAGGCTTTTAACCCAGCATCGACCCCAGGCGCTGCATATTTGATGTTTTCTGCCTCAACGTCATGATGAGCATTGGCTGGGAATGCTGGGAAACCAAGCATGACCTTAATGCCATTTTCCGGTGAAGGATGATCGGGATCATTGTTCCAGAACCTACCGGACACGGAGCGCAAGATGCTGGTCGTTTGGTCGCGCATCCAGTTTTCATAAAGGTTGCCCGGTTTTTCTCCGGAGTCGTAGGCCATTGCGGCCAGCATATCGACGTGGCGGCCCATGGCGTAGTAAAAACTGGAACTCCAAAACCACTGGCTCGGAGTACCATATTTATATTTAGGCGCCACGAAGCTAGTGAGCTTTCTGGATTGGGCGTCGATGCCGCGATGAATATCATCCATTAACGTTTTCAGACTATCGAAGCGCGTTGAATCTTGGCCACTGGGTTCGAAGTCAATCTGAATCCCGTCAAAGGTTCGCGCGGCACCCGCGACATAGCTGCCCGCCACCGCCGTCGAAATGAGCTTTTTGCACTCCTCCACTATCGCCTGGCGCGTGATCGCGTTGCTGACGTCAATATAATCCGCGTCGGTCATCGTTAGCATGCCGTTAATCCAGGCGAGCACCTTGAACTTATACCCGTGTGAGGTTTCCCAGTCATTGAGCGCGTTAAGGAAACCGACGGCTTTGCTCAGACCATCGGCACCACCGATCAGTTGGCCGGAACTGTTCACCTTGCCAACGTTAACGAACCAGTAAAGAACACTGTAATTGTCCTTCATATCCTGGGCCAGCGTGGCGACCTTGTCGACGTACGACTGCGCTGTCACGTATGCGTGCCCGAGCCATACCCCGTTATTCCTGTGATGGACTTGTGTGGCTGCCAAGGAAGCATTGAGTCCAATCAGTGATAGCCAGCCGAGCGTAGTGACTAAGAGCCCTAAAATGGATCGTTTGGTGTTGATGGCTTCCCCGTTCGCGGATATTCCCAGGACCCCTGTTCCGTTGCCACTCGAGGCCGTGTTTCTCCCAGTACGGCCGGCGGAGTCGTTGCAAGTAAGTCGCCTTCGTACGGATTAGACATGATTTTCCTACTTGTTTCGTTTGCTTAGTTCGATCGGCCTCAGGTTCTGCATGCGATGCCGATCTTCAACCCCCGCACAACGGAAAAAGCGCTCCCGAAGTTTCACGAATTCTGCAAAAATTAGTACAGGTCCGAATGAATACCACGCCCAGTCCAGCTAATTGCTCAGAGCTGGCAAAGCCTAGCGTACCTGCGCTTTCCAAGCAATGCAGAAACATTGGGATCTACTCTCTTTCGCTCTCAGATACAGTTTTTCGATACCAGTCTTTGCGCCGCGTGCCCCTCAAATCTATTCCCCCTAACAGTTCTTCATGACTCAATCCGATTGATCCTCGGCTACTGGCCAGCTAAATCTTGCCACGTTCCAGCCGTTTGGCGCAGCTCCAAAGGCCGCTGCCGTCCCAGTATAAAATCTTGAGCCTCTTCCTTCTGGCATTGTCGAACAAAAACAGATGCCCGCTGCGCACTTCCAGTCCGAGCCGGTCGCGTACTATTCCGTAGAGGCCATCGACGCCCTTGCGCATATCGGTGGCTCCAAGAGCCACATAAATCCTGGTTGCCGGCCTAAGTCCAAACACAAATTTAGAATCCTTCCAGTGTCTCTACCATCCGACGCAGCTGCGCTGGGTCAAAATCGCGGCTCAGCTCGATGCGCCGGGCCCTTGGCCAATACCACCGCCATTCCGAATGGACGTTCACGATCCGCTGTGCTGCTCCCACCGATTACTTTGACTCTCACCAGCCTTTCGCCATCGGTTTGGACGTCGCTGGATTCTATTCGCTCTCGCTTAAGTCCGCGCTGCAACGTCTTCAGCGTCATTCCGTGGATCCGGCAGAATTCGCTTTGCGACAGGCCACTAGTAGTTCCAAACTCTCTTACAAGCCGTTGGACCTCCTGCCATTGCCCCACGATGGAGAGGGGAGGGATGCCGTTGATAGCAGAATTATTACAATGAGGCGTGGGAGCGGGTGCATACGATGGGAGCTAGGAGTTAGAATCTAGGAGCCAGGAGCATGAGAGGGGCTCTACGGCGCAACAGACTAGTGGTTTCTGGCTTGGAGATGGGGTTGTGCAGTGCATCTGGTCGCCGCATACGACGAGCCTTATAGTCTTCAACTGTCCCGGACGACAGTGTTCTTACCTTGTGCGACGTTACACGAAGAGTACGACTCTTGCCTTTAGAGATGGCCGGATGTGGTCGCCCATAACCCTCGCCGGACATCATGTTCTGGTGTGTCCTCGTTCCCGCGGGCGCTCCTCACATCATGTGCGGCAGCCCAACAAAGCGAGCATTTTCGCCGCGGGCGGAAATCCTCGCCGAGATGCTGCGCATCGGAGACCACGGCAAAAGGCGCGCTCCGGCAGCCGCCAGATCACGCCTTTTGCTGCTAACCCCTCAACAAGAATGACTGCGATAGCCCAGCCGCCGGGAGAAGATCGGGGCGGCCGAGCTATCTCCGTTAGTTTCTGGCACTCATTGGCGCTGGACTAGGGGAGGGTGGGAAAGGCCGGGAAAGTCTCGCAGGGTGACGCAGCCGCATCGGTTGGGGTCATGTGATTGGTGAGAAGTGATGTTGAGCGAGACCGCTTGACCGGGAAGGGAGACGCGACAGTTCCGTCGCCACTGTCAACGCGGGGCGGCTTACCAGAGACGGATTTCCGGTCTCCGTGTCGAACCAGTCGGCCTACGTGTACGCCATCGCCGGGTCCTAACACGAACTAAGCCTGCAGCTTCAGCGCGGATATCTCAGGACTGTTAATCTCTCCTACTGAGACGTGCATTGAAAATGCGTCATAGCACGGCAGGTGCGAGGAAGCCATGAGACCGGAGCAGTGCCGCGATGACCCCTTTTTAGCCCGGTGCCCGGCCGGCAGTTCGCCGAATTGTCGAAGAAGGTCCGCCTGCTAACCTGACTTCCTCTCCTCCTTTTTAGTTTTCCCTCGGAGTTGGGCCATTTTTAATCGGTTTTGTAGCAAGTAATTATTAGGATATCGGCAGTTTATTATTGTATTATAGCCAGATGTTGTCATATATATGTAGCAATAATGTTCGTTCAAGCCACCAAGTCTCGCCGCGGCAAGAAACTCTATGTCTCTTACCTGGTGCGCGAGGCGTTTCGGACCTCCCAGGGCCCTCGTTCGCGCACGGTGTGCAATATCTCGGCTTTGCCCCCAGAGGTGCGCCAGCTGATTGCGGCGGCGCTGAGTGGTAAAACCTGCGTGGCTTTCGGAGAGCTCCAACTGTCCAGTGCCCTCAACTACGGGGGCCTGGCGGTGGTGCGAGATGCCTGGCAACGCTTTGAGCTGGAGCGACTCTTTGCTGATGTGCCCCAGCCACGTCAGCGTGGGCTTTTGGCCGCTATGATCTTTGGGCGGATCCTTTTGCCCTGCGCAAAACTGGCCCTGGCCGAACAAGCTCAGGGCACCCTGTTAGCCGCAGCCTGCGGGCTGTGCCAACAGAGCGAGACTTTTGACGAAGACGACCTTTATGAGGCAATGGACACCCTCAACGGACGCTGGGTCGATATCGAAAGGCAGCTCTACAGCGATGCTTTCGCCCAGGGCGTTAGCTTGGTGCTCTATGATCTGAGCAGCGTCTATTTTGAAGGCCGGGGGCCGCAGGGACTAGGCAATTACGGCTACAGCCGCGATCACCGAGCGGATCGTCCCCAGATTTTGTTAGCCGTGGCCACCGATACTCAGGGGGTACCTCTGCACCTGGAGGTCCTGCGCGGCAATCGAGCCGATACCACCACCTTGGCTGGACTGCTGGCCACCCTCAAGCGGCGCTTTGGCATCCAGCAGGCGATCTTTGTCTTTGATAGCGCCCTGAGCGGCAGCCTCAATCTAGAGGCCATGCGCAAAGCGGAGCTGCATTTTGTCACCCGCCTTTCGACAGCGACCTTGCGTGAGTTGATCGCTCAACTGCCCCAAGATGCGCAGCCTCAACTCTGGGATCGGACCCAGCTGATCGAGCTCAATTTTGGGGACAAACGTTACGTCATCGCTGGCGGAGAACATCGTCAGCAACGCGATATGGCTCGGCGCAGGGCCCGGTTAGAAAAAGCCGAGCGCGAACTCCAGCGCTTGGCGGCGGTGCGCCGCAAAAGACCCAATGCGCAGAAGCTGGCTAGCCAAGTGGGACGCCGGCTGCAACAACTCAAGACCCATAAATACTTCCGCTACTGGGTCGATGAGCAAGGCCAGCTCCACTATGAGAAAAACGCTGAGTTAATCGAGCTCGAGCAGAGCCTCGACGGCCTTTACCTCCTGCACACTAGCCTCCAGCCGGCCCAATGTGCCAAAGAGCGGGTGCTGGGCAATTACAAGAACCTGCTGGCCGTCGAAGAGGCCTTCTGTCAATTGAAGAGTTACCTGGAGGTGCGGCCGGTCTTTCACTGGCGTCCGGATCGGGTACGCAATCACGTGCGGCTCTGTTTCATCGCTTATTGGCTCTGCGCCAGACTGGCCAATGAATGGCGAGCCAAGGGCGAACACGGTGAGGTCCAACGCCTGCTACGTCAGTTGCAAGCAATCCGGATTGGCACTTTGAAAATATCCGGACACGATTCCAAACGCCTGCTGACCCAGATCCCACCTGAGCTTAACGCTTTGCTCGCCCGACTCGGCTTGCTTCCCTTATTCGCCCAACCGCCTGCTTGGGCTGAGGTGTAGCCCGAAAAAACAAAGCGCCGAAGTCCCCCGCGAGGGGAATCTGCTTCGGCCGAAAGGAAGTTAAGCTAATCGACCATCCCCACGCTTACCGGGAATGGGATGTTGTTGCTAAAATGGACATTCCGGGGGAACGCAAAAGGCCGAGTTCGAGCGCAATCTGATTCGCCAACGCACGTTGGCCGGTCTGAACGCTGCTCGAGCTTGGGACGCAGGACGGCGTTCCAAGAAACTTCAAATGAAGGTTCGCAGAACGATCCTCAAGTTTCGTTTTTGGCGAGAAGGAGTTCGCGGCGTATAACCCGATCGGGTAATTGCGGAGTCTCTTCGTGTTCCCTTTAATCAAGGTTCTCAACAGATGCTATCCACATGAGCGAGAACGACATTACCCGGCATATCGAGGCCATTATTGGCGCGGCAAGTTCCGAAGAAGCAGAGCGGTACGCGAGGCGGCGGAAAAAGCTCTCGTCCAGTCATGAATTCGCGCAGCGAGTGACGCAGCTGATGTACGAAGAACTAAAGGTACAGCCAAGTTCGCGGCGATTCTACGCCCTGGCGCGACTTGGGGAGTACCTCTCCGCCGCGTTTCGAGGCGACGCTCTTCCCGAACTTCTGGTCACGACGGGCGGATCGCCGGAAGAGATCGAGAACGAGGATCTGCGACCGGACTCCGCGGAACAATGGATGAAGTACATCCAGAAAAAGAAGCCGACAGCGGTGGAACCGAAATTTACGGGCGAAACCGGAGAATATATAAGGAAGACCAACCTGCTGCGATCGATACAAGACCGATTGCTGGCGGTATCCATGAAATTAAAAGACGGGCAGGCAGGCGCGAATGAATTTGAAGCCATGCAGGCGGTAATCCGGGACTGCGACAGGCTGCTGGAAGCCGAGCCGAGCCGCTACTTCAAGCCAGAAGACTACGAGCTGGATCGTAAGAAAATCGAAGCGGTGAAATACATGGCGCGGATCGAAGAAAAGAGGAAAAGGTTTGTGGCGGCAAAGGACTTTTATGAGAAGGCTGCCAAGCAGTACCGGGAGATTGACGAGGAATATGAAGCGGTCTCGTGCCTGCTGGATATCGCGTGGCTCGAGTTCACGGGTGAGAACAAGCGAGAGGCAGCGCTCGACCGAGTGCTCGAGATTCACAGCCAGGTAAGCCGAGGGACTTTGCAGGCGATCGAGGTCAACGTGGTGCTGGGAGAAATCTATGGCGCTTTCAAAGATGACCACGAAGCGCAGCAATATTTGAATGAGGCGTTGAAGGAACTGGATAAGAGAGAGGATCTGAAGAATCCGAGCGGGGTCGAGTTTGCCCAGGCGTTCCAGTCGATGCTTCTTTCCACCGGCGGCGACCTGCCCAATAAGGGGGACCAGAACGCATTTCTGAAACAAAACGCGGCGCGGGGACTGTACCGGCGCATCTACGGCGCGTTCGAAAATATCTATCGGCGGCAGGGAGACGTAGCGATGGCGGAGGCGTATCAACAAAAGATCAACGAACTGGACGGAACGATGCGCGACGGCAACAAATTCAATTTCGAATTCAGCACGGAAATGTCGAAAAACCTCGGTGATTTGTTGAAGAAAATGAAGCTTACCTGAGGCACTGCAATGGGGCTGATGGACGCGGCGAGGCTACAGCAAAAGCTAACCGAAGTAGCCGAGAACAATCTGAGGCGAAAGGGGGGCGAACCCCGCGATGATCTGGTGCGGCGGGCGGAAGCGCTGGAAGCGATGGCGCGGCGAATACAGCTGCCGGAGGGAGTTTGCGCTTCGCGGCGGACACATGCGGAAGTGCTGCTAGCGTCGCAAAGAGATTTGGAAGCAGCCGCCCTACTAAAAGGGACCCTGGCAGAACTAAAAGAGGAACTGCGAGCGGACGATCGAGTATCGTTGCTGGTCCCGTTGGCAGAAGCGCAGGGCCGACTGCGGCAGTGGCGAGAGGTGCGGCAGACGTGCAGTGAGGGCGTGCGGCTGAGCGAAGAATCCCGGCGAGATTTGCATCGCCTTTTTGTTCAGAGCTCTTCTTTACGTTCGCGAATCGGGTTGTATTCCTGGGGAGTCCGCGCGGGATACGAGAGGGGCGACCACGAGATGATGCTGCGGTTTGCGGATTTGTCCAAGTGCCAGTCGGTACTGCGGTACCAGGGAGAACCGAATCCCAAAGATCCTGGCATTGCGGAATTGAGAAGAGAGTTTTCAAAACTAAGCCGTGAATTACACGCGAAGGGCGGAGCTGCGGCGAAAGATTTACGACGGCAGAGAGAACGCAAGTGGGACGCGCTGTACGCAAAGCGGCATGCAGGCGGGGAAAGGATAGAATTCTCCCTCAAAGAGATCCAATCGGTGCTGGATGCCGACGAAGCGATTCTTTATTACTACTGGCTGAATTCGACAGATTTATTGATTGCAGCGATGGAGGGGACAGAGCGTGGAATCGCGATTGTGAATTCAGCAGAGTACCGGACGGAATTCGAATCGTATGCGAACGACGTACTCAAGTTCACACCTGGGAAGACTTGTGTGACCCCATTTGATTTCGTGGAGGATTTCTCCCACCTACTTCTTCCCAGAGAGTTGCGTGAGATCTTTCGAGACAAACGAAAGCTACTGATCAGTCCGCACCTATTGCTGCATTCCATTCCTCTGCACGCGATGCGGTGGAAAAAGCAATATCTCATCGAGAAGTTCGCGGTGACGTACGTTCCGAATCTGGCGAGCCTGCTAGAGCACTACGAAGTGTCCCAGGAGGAGCGATTGCTCGCGGTGGGCATTTGCGAAACAAAGGTTCGAAACAAGGATGGCGAAAAGCTGAGCCCGCTGAAAAATGCAGAAGCAGAGGCAGAAGAAGCAGCGAGAGTGTTTCGAGCGGAAAAACTCGAGGCAACGACTTTGCGAGGGGAAGAGGCAACGTGGACAGCCCTTGACGAACTTGAGCAGAGCGGCAAGCTTGGCCGCTGTTCGACCCTGCATTTCGTGATGCACGGCGCGAACATCCAGAATGACGCGCCGATGCAATCGCATTTGACGTTGCGAGACGGATTCCTAGACGGGATGGAAATTTCCAACTGGAAACTCCATGCCGAACTGGTTGTGTTGAGCGCGTGTTGCTCAGGGCAACGGCCATTCGAAGGCAGGTCCATCAGAAAGATCCTGCCGGATGAGCGGTTGAGAGAGGATGGCAAGGCGGAGAAGGAGGCGACAAGGGAGGAGCTACCGGGTGACGAATTGTTTGGGTTGCAAGCCGCGTTCTTCGCCGCGGGAGCAAAAAGGATCGTGAGCGCGCTGTGGCCTGTGGACGACCGCGTGGGGCCATCGCTCACAAGGGCGTTTCATTTCCACCGTCTAAAAAATCCCCGGGAACCAGAGGTCGCACTGCAGCGATCCATGATTGATTTTCTGAAGACGGCAGGAGCAAAAGACCAGATGGTCTATTACTGGGCGCCACTTTTTCTCTCCGGGCTGGGCCGAAGGAGTCATTAGATGCAAACGGAGGTGACTTGATGGAAAAAATGATCGTGCATTTCACGTTGGAGCCAGGGATGGACGCCGCAGAGGTTCAAAAAGCTATCAAGGACCGATTCGCCGCTGTCCATAACGTGGAAGTACAAGTGGGGCAGGACACTCCTCGGCTGACGGGCGTGGAGGTGGCTGCGGCAATTGCGGTTGGAATCGTGATTGTTCGGGATTCGGGGAAGCTGGCCGAAGAGGTTTTGGATGCCGTCCGAAGCGTTCTGAAGAAGTATCACGCGTTGAAAGCCGAATTTGAAGTCGGAAGAAAGCGCATTTCCGCAAACGAGGCCAAGCCGGCAGACATCCGGAAGAGTAGGGCGAAAGCGAAAAGCGGCGAGTGATCGGCACGCTGTCCGAGAAGGATTTTACTTCGGTAAACTTAACTAAGGTTGGGCTTCCTACGATGCCCGCTGCTCTTCTTGGCTGTAGCACTAAAGGATAGCACATAACCGCTGCCACGATTCGTAACCGCAACACCCGGCCAGCGATCAAAATGCTCTTTGATTACCTGGTGATCAGCCGGATCGTGCCTGCCAATCCGGCGACACCGGTCAAAGCT
Source organism: Chthoniobacterales bacterium (assembly GCA_049585495.1). Classification (GTDB taxonomy): domain Bacteria; phylum Verrucomicrobiota; class Verrucomicrobiia; order Chthoniobacterales; family JAFAMB01; genus JBAUZZ01. Next base: position 10,272 of record JBAUZZ010000314.1, read on the forward strand.
ACCGGCTCACGTGAGCTTGTTCCGATAAAGTGTTGATCGGACACACCGAATCGTGTGGCTATTTCCTGCACGGAAACTTCGGTGGTCTTTAACAAAGCACGGATTGTTTTCAGCTCTTTTGGCTGGAGCTTTCTCAATCGACCACCCTGACGTCCACGAGCGCGAGCCGCCTTAAGCCAGCTAAGGTCCGTTCATTGAGTTGGCATCTCTGACCGAGAAAATAGAGACCGGTTCGCCGACAAGACCCAGAACCGCAAGTCCCCAGTCATCAAAATGGATAACTAGTCTTTATCCTCAGCGTCGTTCTCCTTACCAGCGCCCATGAGTTTCCCATCCTCAGCGATCTTGATCTCGACCTCTTCGCCTCCCGACTTCTTAACGTGGGCCCCGTACACGGTTTTGCTGTTGTCCGTTTCCTTTGTGGTCTCAGTAATGGTGCCGCCGCCCAGGTTGTCTTGAATGGTCTTTCGCACCGCTGCCGGCATGTCGGTCAGCGCTATCTTTTGCTCGTTTTCTTTTCCCTCCTTGCCCGCGTAAACTGAGCCCGCAAGCGCTGCGACCCCGATGATTGCAGTTGTAAATATAATCTTAGTTTTCATCTGGTTGGCTCTCCTTTGTTCTCCGATCTTTGTGTGTGATGCTGTTTCGATTAAGGAATTGAACCTCTCGACCCAGTCGAGACTATCTTCGAGGAGTCCGATGAACCCACCGTTAACGATAGATTACAGATTGTTTAATATTTACAAGGAGGTCAGACGTTTCGGCAATCTTCAGCACCAGCGCATGGACTCCGTAGTGGGTCCCAAGATGGGTCGCTCAGCGCGGGCACCATTTATGACTTCTGAATAGACCTTGGTGAAGCCAGCTTTTTGAGGGCGTCGAATTGAAGATCGACGGTTTGATCTTTCGGGCTAACGCGAGCGTAGCCCGCTTTCATTTTCACCTTTCTTCGGACTCTCGACGGAGTTCACTTTTCTGGCTCAAATAAATGGAACTTTGTTTTTCGAACCAAATATTTCGAACCGCAAGGACGCAGTTTTAGCAAGAAAAAACTGTGGTCTGCGGAGAGTTCGGAAAAACGATCGTTTTGTCGAACCAATGTGTTAGCGCGATTCTGTGCCCTGCCGTCCGGATGAACACAGTAGCTCAGCAACCGGGTCAGCTTTTCGCGGGGCACATCCAGCTGCAGACAACTGCTCCCTTTCAGACCAACCTATCACTGTTTAGTCCATGGGCAAGAAATGGTGAGAAATTAACGCTCATCGCCGGCGCGACACGTCGTTCAATACTCCCCGGTGCGGTAACGATTTGGATCACGCTGATTTGAGGCCTGTATTGGTTGATGTTCAGAACGGACATCTGGGTCAGCGGGATCTTTTGCTCGTTTTCTTTTCCTTCCTTGCCTACGCAGAATAAGCCGGCAAGCGCAGTGACTCCGATGATTGCGGTTGCAAGTACAATCTTGGTCTTCATCCGTTTGTCTCTCCTCTTCGTTTTCAGGTGTCGATCTTCTCCTATCCGATTTCTTGCAAGATCAGACCGTACAAAGCCTATCTTGGGCAAGGTATTGGAGTTTTGTCGTCCTGTCGTTTGGTGAGCACATCCTCATCTCTTTTTCATCTTATGTTCATGATGTCCACGTAGGCTGAGAGGAAGCTTAGGTCGATACCACAGCCGACCGACGCTTCGTGCAAACCAAAGAAAGACACTAAGGATGAAAATGATCCACTTGAATAGACTCCTTCCGATTGCGGTAGTAGGCGCTGCGCTGGCAGTGTCGCTTCCAGTCATCGCGAAGGCTGATGAGCCCAAAGAAGCGTCCATTCACGGCAGCATCCGGTTGCCAGATGAAGGAAACCAGGAGGCTGCTCAAGCCAAGCTGGCAACAGTACCCGTCCAGACGGCGATCAATACTGCGGTGAGCAGTCAGGGTGGTACGCTGCTACGGGCGGAATTGCAAAACGAAGACGGTTTCTTAGTCTACAATGTCGAACTCGTTTCCGCGGATAAAATAGTTCATGAAGTAAAGGTGGATGCCGGCAACGGCTCGATCCTGCGAATTGATGTCGATTCCGCTGATCGGGAAACCGAGAACGAGGAGCGAGCTGACTGACGCGCTAAATGTCAAGAGGTTGTCTCTGGTCTGAATCGATTCTGGAGTCGATTGTGCTTGCTGGTTGCAGCCCTCCTCCTCACTGGTTTAGGTAAGGCGACACTACCAACAGCTCAAGCCAGTGAGAAGAATGATGTTAAGGCGTTGTTCCAGTTAGAGAACGACATGGCGCAAACTTGGGTGCTGCGGCACGCCCAGAATCTCGTACGAACTCCGGCCGACGACTACACACGCCGCGCTGTCTACCGGGGTCGGTTTAAAAGGGGCGGAGAGTACGTTCGCCGGTTTAGGTTTACCGATTCCTTCATCCGGCGTGGGAATGCTTGGAAATGTATAGCCACGCACGCTTCACACCTTTCGCCGAAGTAAATCCGCGCGTGCGGTCTTCGATCTAAACTCCGGCTTAGTCGGACAATCAAAAAGGCCCCGCTGCGAGTCTTAAGTGCCAAATGTTCAGACCAGCTTCAACTCTGGGGCGTGGTTGCCCTAGGGTGACAGCCAGTGGCCGTGCCGTCCGAGAAGCCAAAATACGCTAAACCAAGCGAAAAAAAATTCGCCCCCCAGGGCTGATGACTTTCGGCAAAGACTGAGCGCAAGTGGTCGGAACCATGACAGCAGAAGCAGGAGGCGTCTTTTTGGATCGGTCGGAATCGAGATGGAAGTCGCTTCGCTTTATCATCCTTCTGATGATCGCCTACCTCATCGCGAGCTCCGTCCATCTCGCCCTTAACGTCCGAAGTGCGGAAGGCGCCACCAAGTTGGTTTCCAGCGATTCAGGTCATTACCTGGACTTCGCCCATCGATTTGCCGCCGGCAACTTTACGATGGATTACATCCGCGAGGTTCCGCATCGGCAGCCGCTGTATCCGCTGCTTCTGGCCGCCGCGATGAAAATTGGAAACGGGAATCTCTTTTTCTTGGGGCTGGTCAATGTCATCGCGATGACGTTGACGATCGGATCAGTCTACTTTGGTGTCTTCCGTTTCTTCCGCAGTCATGCGGTGGCAGCCATCGCGGCGCTATGCGTTGCGTTTAACCCATTCTTCTGGCGCATCGCAGCGGCGCGATTACTCACGGAGCCCATTTATGCGTTGGTCCTCGTGTGGGTCACAATCGCGTTTCTGCAGTATCTTCGCGAACGGAAACTAATCTGGTTACTACTTGGATCAGCCTTTGCCGGGTTAGCTTATCTGACCAAACCCAGCGGGGTTTTTGTCGAGGCCGCGTTTCTTGGCGTATTATTTCTCGCAGAGCTTTCGTTACGGTGGCCGTTCAGAAACACCGCTCAACCGCAGCTGAACAAGGCAATCCACTTAATCCCAAAGTATCTGGGTGCTGCGTTCGTCTTTACCGTGATCACCTCCCCCGCCTGGATTGCCAGGCTCGCGTACTTTGGTGACCCACAGCATTATGGCTATCTGACTAACTTTTTGTGGGTAGACACCTATCATCTTGCCCACGACGTCGACCAACGATTTCCAAACTTTACCTGGCACAACTATGTGGCACATCACAACCTTTTGGACGTCATTTTTCGTTTAATCCACGGTTTACTCAACGTCGGTTTCGCGATTCCAATCGTCGTTGAGAAGGTCCCGATACTTTTTCTGTTAGCCGTAGCCGGAATCTGGACGACGATCCGGAAGGGGCCCTCCGAATACCGGTTTTTTCTGCTGTTCTTCGTAATCCAGCTTTTGCCATTTATCTGGACCAATTTGCCGAACCCGAACATGCGAGTGCCCTATGGTTCGACTTTGCCATTTGAGCCTTTTTTCGCTGCCTGTTTCCTGGCTCGATACTCGACGAGACTTGATGCGGCACTGGGGCGCTGGCTGGGCTTTGCTCCAAGTCTGGCGGCCAGACGGAGGGCTCCGAAATCGCAAGCTGCGACCTCTTCGGACCAACGGTGGAGTTTCTGACATCGCCGCAAGAGGCGAGCATTGACTTCTGCGTGCTTAGGGGAGTGATCCCACCCGGCGTCTCACTTCCGCTTTACAGGCACCATGACACGCAGGACTTCTTTTCATCTCCGGCGAGGGACAGGGATAGCATTCAGTGATTGTCCAAGTAATTCATGTGGCGCGCTAGCAATTCGCGGTGCGGCCTTTCTCGTGCCGGGAGCTGTTGGGTGCAGAAAGGCGGCTATATCCTTCTCGGTAGTTTGTTAGGTGTTCCTGCTGAGATCGCATTTGCACCCTCGCTCGTTCGACGCATGCGAGAATTGGCGTTAGAGATACCCGGACTGATCAGTTGGCAGCTTATGGGGATAGGACTGGTTCCAGGGTCCAAAATTAGATTCCCAGCTACATGTAGAGTTGTCAATGGAGCCGGCGTGCCGATGCCGACGTTGCCATCTTCGCCGACAGTTACGATGGGTTTGCCCCCAGCCTGTCGAAGACGAGAATGCTCGCTCCAATCTGTTGGAGGAACTTTACGAGTCGTCCTGCTGCAGTAGGCATGGTGTTCTTTATGAACCTTACGGCGGCCGCTGGAGCCGACTGGTCGCTAGAGAGCTGTTGAAATGGCTATCGATTCCCGCCCACAAAGATTGGCTCGAGGTGGGATGTGGGACCGGTGCACTCAGCCAGATCATTCTCGAACATGGGCTGCCTCACGCGATTAAAGGTATCGACTCTTCGGCGGGCTTCCTTGCGTACGCAAAGGCGCACGTCGACAGCGCACGCGTAACATTTGAGGTTGGCGACGCTCAGGCGCTGCCGATCGAGTCGGCCAGCTTTGATGCGGTGGTTTCCGGGCTGGTGGTGAATTTTGTGCGCCAACCGCTGCGAGCGGTGGCGGAAATGACGCGCGTGGCACGACCGGGCGGCACCGTAGCGGCCTACGTCTGGGATTATGCGGAGAAAATGGAGCTGATGCGTTACTTCTGGGACGCTGCCGTGTTACTGAATCCGGGCGCCTTGGAGCTCGACGAAGGCCGTCGCTTCCCGATTTGCCAGCCGTGCCCTCTTGCGGAGCTGTTTAAGAACGCCGGCTTGCAGGAGGTCGAAGTGCGCCCGATCGACATCCCCATTCACTTTCGCGATTTCGACGATTATTGGTCGCCGTTCTTGGGCGGGCAAGGCCCGGCGCCGGGCTATGCCATGTCTCTGAGCGAAGAGCGCCGAGGGGCACTCCGGGAACGAATTCGTTCGAACCTTCCAATTGCCAAGGATGGATCGATACCTTTAATGGCGCGGGCCTGGGCCGTTCGTGGACGCGCCCCCTGACGGTGTCGGCGCAAATCATCCTCACCACTTCCTGGAGAGCGACCTTGTCAGCTCTTAGCGGTGGCTTTTGAACAAAAAAATATCTCTCCAGAATTGGATTAGAACTCGTCGGCTAGCTTAACCCTCGGAAATTCTCCGAGCTGATGAGGGCGCTTGAAGAGGTACTTTTGCTGCGTCAGATCGACCGGGCTACCAATCTCAAGCTGAGTTCCCGGTTCGGGCGATTGATCAACCACTCGCAGCGGTGTGAGCGGGTATCGAAACCACGTCCGCCCACGCCAACTACCTGGCCAGGCCGGATGACGGTCACATCGAGGCCGCTATTCAGCAAGGACTGTAACGAGGATTGTGTTTTCGGTTGGCTTCATGCCGTGGCATATAGGCAGAGACAGCATTGTAGTCAACGACAACATTTGTAAAATTTTGGCTAACATTGTAAGCTCCTCCCAAGTGAAGCCTTCGCCCCGTCCCTACCACCACGGTCATCTGCGCCAAGCACTGCTGAGTGCGGCAGAAGTCGCGCTTCAAGCACGGGGCGTCCAGCATTTGTCATTGCGCGAACTAAGCCGCGAACTGGGGGTAAGCCACGCCTCACCGCAACGGCATTTTGCGACGAAACAAGACCTCATCGATGCTCTCGCGATCATGGGTT